>CAXMNC010000181.1:0-4427 GCA_964194625.1 Acidiferrobacterales bacterium | reverse complement strand
TGTTCTACCAAAAGCGCGGCCGCAGTGCCGAGGCCCGAGAGGTGTACGACCGCTGTCGCAAGACCTTCTCCGCGCTGCTGAAAACCAACCCGTCGCCGGAAACAACGGCGATCTATGAATCGATTCAGAGTTCTTGATACCTGAGGACCCTACTGACTCGCCTTGATCCGTGTCAACTCGGTGTCGAACTGTGACCAGATCTTTGCAACCGCCATGCGCATCGCTGTCGGCGGAGGATATTCGCGTCTAGGAAATCCGCTCTTGGGGGGCGCTACCTCACGCATGCGCGTGCTAACCGACAGTTCCACGCTATCTGGCGGCATCGGGATGGCCGTGACATTGATGACGATATCGAGACCCTCCGGTTCGAACGTTATGAACGCGCCCATTAAGCCTATCTCTCGCTTCACAATCTTGCGCATTCTCGGCAGATCCGTTTTCACCGCACGTTGCCACTCTTGTCTAGTCAGCGGTTTCGGTGCAGGTGCCGCGACCCGCAGATAGCCAACACTCGAGTCTTGGGTCTCGATGGCCATCCCTAGTGTCTTCAAGCACGCCTTCATGGCCGCGAACGCTTGCACCTCGGTCGCGTTGAAAACGGCCGTTCCCGATTCTTTTATGATTTGCTCGTACGCCTGACGGAAGTCCGCGTTGACCGCCCGTATGGCGCGGATCTTATCCGCATCCGGCACCAAGTGAGTGCAGCCGGCGAGCACGATAATAAAGACGCCTAGCGCTAGAGGTCTAAATGGCAACAACGGCGCTGACCTTAACGTTAATCAAAGTTGTTTAAAGTTTGGAGTGATCGATACTGGCCGCTCGCCGTATTGGTTCACTACGGCGTTGGACACGCCGGTCCTAGCCCTCAGCCTTCTTGCACTGCGCGTAGCGCTGGGCAAGCTTGCCCGCATGTTCGCGTTCCACGGATTGAAGTCTTTTTGCAATCGCATCGCGCCGTTCTCTTGCAATCTTGCTTCCGGCTGCGGCCGCCGCCTCGTACCGTGCGTAAGCCTGAAAGTCGCTCTGTGCAATACCCCGTCCTTTGGCGTGCATGTCACCGATATTGGTCTGCGCATCGGTGTTGCACTGTCCCGCCGCCCGGTAGTACCACTCGAGCGCAGTACGGTCGTCGCGGGCAACGCCTCGGCCCGCCGTATACATGACGCCCAGTGCGTTTTGAGCCGGATCATAGCCCTGCTCGGCCGCTCGGCGGTACCACTTAACCGCCTCGGCATCGTCGCCCGGCACCCCCTTCCCCGAGTCATACATAAGGCCCAAGTAATACCCCGCTTCCAGAATACCATGAATCTCGGCCAACGGTCTGAGCTTGGCAAGGGCGTCCTTATAGTCGCCCCGTTCAAAGGTAGCAATGGCGTCGGCCAGTTCCTGCTCTACGCTTGGCGGGCTGGTGATCGTGCCTTCGACCGCCTCGACATTTTCGAATACCGGCACAACCTCAGATGCATTCCTCGCTTTGGCCAGACGTGCTCGGGCGCTCGCTACAATTTCAGCCGGGGGCTCTATGGTCGCCGCCGTGTCCAGGTATCTTTGCGCTTCGTCAAACTCATGGCGCACCATTGACTGGTTGGCAAGCTCGATGTATCCGGTAACGATTCCTTTTTGTTGTTCTTTCTGTTGCTGTTCGCTTTCCAGAAGTTTCTCGTCCCGGCCCTCGAGTGCTTGCTGTCGAATCACTAATTGCTGTTCGTTTTCCAGAAGTTTCTCGTCCCGGTCCTCAAGTGCTTGCTGTCGAATCGCCAATTGCCGTTCGCTTTCCAGAAGTTTCTTTTCCCGGTCCTCGAGTGCTTGCTGTCGAATCACTAATTGCTGTTCGTTTTCCAGAAGTTTCTTTTCCCGGTCCTCGAGTGCTTGCTGTCGAATCACGAATTGCCGTTCACCTTCCAGAAGTTTCCCGTCCCGGTCCTCGAGTGCTTGCTGCCGAATCACCAATTGCCGTTCACCTTCCAGAAGTTTCCCGTCCCGGTCCTCGAGTGCTTGCTGTAAAATCATCAATTGATCGCGTTCGGTTTGATCTTGCATCTCGCGCACAACCAAGATAGCGAGCAGTGACAACACGACAACGAACGCAACCACGACCCCAGTGCGAGCCCAGACGGAATACACTGGCCTAGGTTGACCGGACCGTTGTTTGCGCCCCGGTCCATCTGCGTGAACATCGGCTTGATAAAGCTTTGTTGTGCCCGCGCGTGGCGGCCCGGTGGTCTGGGTGCTCCCTTGCGCGTCATACGTCGCGGGAGAGAGCCTTGGGCTTTTGCCCTCAACCGCTGGCGTTTCGCCTCCATGGGATGCCGGCTCTATCCGCGTCGACAGTTCCAATCTCCAATCTGCAATCGTCTGCGGACGGTCTCGCTCGTTGAATGCGAGCGCATGATCTATCGCTTCTAAAAATTTCTGTGAATACCGCCCGCGCCCGATGTCGGTTGCCAGCACCAGTATGTCGCGCGTGCTCCCGAGCAAGCCCTTGCTGCGCGTCATGGCATCAATAGGTAGGTCGCCTGCGATAGCACGGTATATTGTTGCGCCCAGACCGTAGATATCGGTCCATGGACCCTGCTGATCACTATTGCTGTGGTACTGCTCAAAGGGCGCGTACCCGGGCGCGACTAGAATCGTAAGCGTACGGTGGTTGCCGAGAGCTTGCCGAGCCGAGCCGAAATCGAGCAGCACCGGTGTCCCGTCTTGTCGTATATAGATATTGTCTGGCTTGATGTCACGATGGATGAACCCACATCGGTGGACCTGCTCGAGCCCATCGAGGATCGGCAGCACGATTTCCATTACTTCACTTTCTTCGAGGGTCTTGCGGCGCTTGAGTACGCTCTGCAAGTTTTCTCCGCGCTCGTAGCGCATGACTATGTAGGCGGTATTGTTGTATTCGAACACCGAATTCACTTTCACGATGTTCGGGTGATCGAACTTCGCCAAGGTTTGCGCTTCGCTGATTAAGCGATCGAGACCCCAGCGGTATGTCTCTTCGTGGTTTTCTGAGCGCGGTTGTACCGAGTCGTTTGCTGCGCGCACGGCGAACTCTGTGGGCAGGTACTCCTTGATGGCCACACGTTGGTCGAGGTTGCTGTCCCGCGCAAGGTAGGTGATGCCGAAACCGCCTTGGCCCAGCACCCGCTCAATCCGATACCAGTGCAGTTCGTAGTCGGGCGGGAGTACGTTTAGCTGTTCGTTTACCACGATACGCGATTTCGCAACGGGCCTGCGTCGGCGGTTCTATATGCCGTAGCCTAGGCTGATCATGGCTCACCGGCAAGCCAATCCCTCATAGCATATATGGCTTATCTCACCACAATACTACGATTGTTACCGTGTGTCCTCGGAGGTGTACGTGGAGGGCAGGAGAACTTGGCTGGAAATCAGTGTTGACGATCGCCTTGCCCAGCTCATCCCGCTGCCATGCCAGTGCCCCAGTACAGCATTATCGCTCGATTGTTTTTGGAGCCCATCTGTAAGCGATCTGTAAGCCATCAGTAAGTCTCGTCCCGGCAACATGTTATCCACGCTCAGTGTATGTGGCAGGGCGGACGGGACATCACCAACGGCCGAAATGGTTCGCTTGTTAGCCGACTTCCTAGGCCCTTTTGGCCCGCCGACTCTGTTGCTTGCCAAGTTCGAAATTTTGGGCTACATAAGATGATCCAAAAACGCAAGACTGTCGAACGTCTGGAGATCCTGAACAGGGAATCACGCGAGTTAGCCTTCTGCCTGGAAGAAATGGATTGGTCTGTACGCGGTCGAACTGTGCGAACAATTCATCTAGTTTGGCTCGCCATTTGCAATAATCAAAAGCGTGCGATGAGTGTCAAGAACTATCTGGTTAATGTGTTCGCTATCGAACCGTCTCGATTAGAGCAGGGGGGGAGGAAACCGCCTTATTGGATGAAGCTGATCCAAATAACAGTGTAAACAGGCGGGTCCAGATCATCAATTTGGCGCAATAAAGCTTGTACGCCCCGTAATCGCGGAGCACATGTCCTGATCCACCCAAATAGCAAGATTCTGTTGCCAGAAGTATAGTAAATATAAAGCCGCTGTTGTCTGAACCTATAAGATGTACGATTTGGTGGGACGATTTCACTAATCTCAAGCGGCATTGCACAGACGAGCGTGATGGATCGTCAAGCACGAAGGGATATTCGTCGCATATTCAACGAAGGGCTGCGCAAGGTCACAGAAGGCGGATTGCGCAAACAGATCCTTGAGCCGTTAAACATGTGACGCCGTATTCGATTCAAATCTGAAGTACAGGATCGCTGTCCATCCTGAATATTTATCTCACGTGATTATATTGCGTTTATCTTCAGGTTCCGGCTAGTCTGAAATCTATGTTGAAATGGTTGGGAATCCTGTTCAGAACACTGCGATCTTCGGTCCAGGCGCGCCGACGATTGGCGCTT
>CAXMNC010000180.1:0-3791 GCA_964194625.1 Acidiferrobacterales bacterium | reverse complement strand
CAGCTGACGGGGAGGAACCGAGAGCAACAGTAAGCAAAGGTCTCAACCGCTTTATCTGGGATATGCGTTATCCGTCTGTTTCCGCCATTCCCGGTTTGCCGCCCGTGTTGATAAAGCCATACGCGAAGCCGGGCACTTACCGGGTACGCCTGACTGTGAATGGGGAATCGCAAGTTCAGACATTCGAACTGGAAGTGAACCCGAATGAAACCTACAGTCGTGAGGAAACTGACGCTAAAGGTGAATTCTGGATGCAACTGCAAGCCAAAGCCGAGGAGGGCGTTCAAGCCGTGCTGATCGCCAAGGCTGCTCAGGAAAAAGTGGTCGAAGCCGCCACTGCCGATGGCGCATCAGATGAGCTGAAAGCGCAGGCTGCCGTGATCGACGAGCTTAGCTTGGACTTTATTGGCAGTATGGTGGCTACGGGCACGACCCTTGTCCAAATCATCAGCGAACCAACCAAACCTCTGTCCAAGCTGGTTACACTTCACAACATCATGGAAACCAGTGAAGGGCCGCCGAACCAGCCACTTCGCGAGGTTTACGCTCGGGCAGCCGCCGAGATCGATAAGGCGATAGAAACTTTCAGTTCTGCGCTAGAAACTGAAATGGCGCAGTTTGATTCTTTAGCGGGAAATTAGATGCGGCAGATGAAATACTCACGTTCGTCGTTTTCTCCAATCTAACTGGTGGCGCGAGAGAGCAATTATTCGAGTGCGTCGGAGTGGTCAAGTGCGAGTTAGGTGCGAATCATCATTCAAACTGTTACTGGGGTGACTCTGCGAGTGACCGGTTCTGGCCGAGGCTGTGTGAAAACTCCGCAACAATTTCACCCCAGAAGTCGCCTTCAAACACAACGTGAGACGCTTTTGACTAGCTTACGAGCCGATAACGTCATGTTGGTAAGCAACTGACCTCAACTGAAAATTTGCCTAGCTTGGAAACGATCTCAAGCGGTCGATTTTGCGTTTTGACACAGTCTCGGCCGTTAGCGGACGCTAAAATCAGGCCATTTCAGCGGGTTTGAACGTCCGCTTTCGGGAAAAGCGGACATTCAGAAACTACGCAAAAGAAGGCTCCGAAGCCGTGTACACACTAACGGAAATGCTGGGCCAGGCGTTGGCCCATCCGCCCTAAGTTAGCGCCACCAAGGTTGGCGGCAGTTGCTGGCTATAAAGGAACAATCCTGCCCCCGCTACCAATCATAAAAAAAGGCCGGTCCCTCAAAGAGGGACTGGCCTATTTTTATGATTGGCTTAGCGCGGCCGATTTGAACCTGCGGGGAAGCAGGTTCGTGTCGAGGCCGGCGAAGCCGGCCGACATAACTGAGCCACGAAGTGGCGAAGGCCAATCCTGCCCCCGCTACCACGAAAACTGAGAACCCGGCTTCGTGCCGGGTTTTTTCGCAAATCGGCCATCATTCTCACCTAGGGTTCCGGAATAGTCAGCTGTTCCGGCTCGACACCCGCTTCAGCCAGTCGTGCTGCCAGGTTTGGTGTCCAGGCAAGGTCATGGAAAAACTTGCCCCCATACAGTGTGGTTGCATACAAAAGCAATACTTGTGGGCCGCCGGGTTTGGCGTCGATCGAGCGGTACATGGCTTCCGCCCGATCGAGATCACCGGCGGCGTCTAATGCCCAGGCAAGCGTCCAATGCTCAAAATTTCCGTCAGTCACGAACGACAGTAATTTCCGAGCCTCGGCGTCACGTCCTGCATGCGCCAGAACCAGCGCCTTTGCGGCCAAATTCCGTTGAGCGTTGCCCCTATAGTCTTCAACTTTGGCAAGTGCCTCTTCGGCGCGACCCGCGGCAATTAACGTATAAATGGACTTGCGCACGTAATTGAGTTCAAACTCATCAGGGCCGTGCTCGATGTATTCAAAGGCGAGGACCGGACCTCCTAGGGCAAATGCCGCACCGGATATGTGCCACCATAGGGAAGGGTCATAGGGGCTGCGGCGCAACGCTTCTTCAAGAAAGTCAAACGCATCCTGCTTGCGCCCAAGGATACTCAGCAAGTTATCGACTCCATGACCGCTTACAGATGCCTGAATTATATTTTGCACTGCATCAAGGTCCAGCTGGGCGACAAGTGCCGGAATTTGGCTCCAGTCGTCCGAGTAAAACGCGCGGTTTAGCTGGAAGAACTTACGTTCCCCGGGATTGCGCGCAAGCGTAGCGGCGTCGCCAAAATCCTCGAGGATCACAGACTGTGCCTCTGCAGGAGTCAGGTCCTGCGGTGCACCATCGGAGTTATCACCCATGCCGAAATGTACGTAGGCGGTAATGTGCAGAAAGCGCGCCGCCAGAAAATTAGGCTCGATTGCCAGGGCCCGTTCGGTCAACGCTGCCACCTGCCACAGCTTGTCGCCCGCACCGTACGTCATATACCAGTCATGCTCGAGCTTCGAGGCTTGTGAGTACAGCTCCCAGGCCTCTACGTTGCGCGTCCCCATGGCGAACATGGCCTCGCGCTTCGCCTCGTCGAGAAAAACATCAAGTGCCGTCGCAATCTGCTCCGCAATCGCCTCCTGCACACTGAATACGTCTTCAGCCGAGGCGTCATATGATTCGGACCAAAGATGACTGTCATCACCAGCGCGAATCAACTGCGCCGTAACCCGAATCCGGTCGCCCGATCGGCGGACGGAACCCTCGACGATATGTGCCACATCGAGCCTGTCGGCGATTTCTGGCAGGGGAAGATTCTGGTCCCGGAAGTAAAACGAGGACGTGCGAGAGATCACTTTGAGTTCAGGCAGACGTGCGAGTGAAAGCAGGATTTCTTCTGCCACGCCGTCGGCAAACCACTCCTGATCACCGCTCTCGGAAAGGTCGTCGAACGGCAGCACAGCAACTGATTTATGTGACGTCGCAATCGTTGGCGCCGAATCTGGCGCGAGAACCAAATTCTGATAGGCAATGATTCCGAGCGCCGCAACCAGTGCACCGACGGTGATGAAATTGAGCTTATGGCTGGTCGGGGGAGATGCGGATTCATCGTCCTCAGTTCTCATAACGCCTTCGGGCGACCACTGGAATATCCACGCGAGAACGAGAGCAATCGGGAAACCGACAAGCAGGAGAATCAGAATGAGAGTGATGGCGGAGTCCGGGAAACCGAATCTCGGGAATACGATATCGATAACCTGGATGATCAACCACGACACAACCGCATAGGCTGCCCCTACCCGGAGCACGCTGCGGCGCTTCAGCTCACTCAACAATACGCGCAATGTAGTCTCTCCTGATCGCCACCCAGAGAATAGCATCGCTTCCATTCTTTCGAGGATATGGGCAGTCTGTAGATCTGACGCTTGTCGGCAGCACAGGTCCGTGGAGTAGGGCGCCCGACGCTAGGCGGCTAGGAGCGGAATCTCCAGGACAGCGACGGGCTCAGAAGACCTTGCTAACGTACAAAGCGAGCCGGGGCTATCGAGTTCCCAGGAATGGGGAGGTCGGCGAACGTCCGCTTTACCCCTGCGATCTCAACCGGTCGACGCAACACTTTGCCTGAAACGCATAACATTGCGTAAATACCGATGAATCAAAGGAATAGCAGCAGTTTCATGAGGGCGCAGAGCGCTGATCTTCGGGAACCCTGGCAACACAGTCTCATTGAGAGCACTAAATGTCTGTTCAGACAGTATTTTTCCAAGGGAACCGACTTCTTAAGGAATTCGCCAGCTCACATGAACTAAGGTGGCGCACCAGCTCAAAGAGCGGCCTTGCAAGACACTGGAGCTCGAAACCTGGCAGAGCGGTTTAACGCCGGTGTTGCGTCGACCGGT
>CAXMNC010000179.1:0-3831 GCA_964194625.1 Acidiferrobacterales bacterium | reverse complement strand
CACGGCGATCGCGGCGAGCACCAGCACCACTACTCCGGCCAATCCCGCGTGTCTGAGGTCCTTGTACACGTCCCCCATGGCTCCCACCGACATGTAGCCTCCCACGATCCACGGGAAGGGTCCGAATCCGTACAGATATTCATAGACAAACCCATAACGTTCATCCTCGTGCTTGAGTAAGTGGCCCTCATACCCGGGGCGGTGCGCTATTGTCATGGGTGTCACGTCCTCCTTGCTCCAGAGTCGCCGTAACACCGGATCCTCGATATCGCCTAGCCGGGGAAGCGGCGAGGACTCGCTGCGCCTCATCCCTTTTTCCGGGAGATTCGGATAAGCCAGCACGTGCTCCTGTCCCACCAGAATGAACGCGACGGTACGGTTGGGAACGTACAGGTCACCAAGGTAGCGGGACAGATTCCGCGTTGTGACCGTCGCGACAAGGACACCGATGTACTCCCCGTTTCGGCGCAAGGGCACGCGAAAGTTGACCACCGCATCATCGATATCCGGAATGTAAAAAACGTCCCCCCAGTAGCCCTCCGGGGCCGCCCGCGCCTCGCGCACAATGTCCACCACAGTGGCGTCGTGGCTCCAATCATCGATCTCAGCCGCGATATCTTTTGCGAATCGGTCCACACGCACGACACGGGCGTTCGCGTCGAAAAAACTCACACTGGCGATCTGCGGTGCCATGGCCAGCGACGCGGTCAGGACTCGCACCAGCTCATTGGTGTCGCCGCGATCGATACGCCCGCTGGTGATTTGTCGGGCCAGATACTCGGTTTGCGCTCTGGCGAGGCCCAAATGCTCGTTCACGCGATCTGTAACCGTGTCGACCAGAAGCGCACACTGGTCGGCTACCAACTCCCGCGTGTTCTGTAAACCGCCCTGCAGGCTGAAGTAGAGAACCACTGCAACCGCGGTAATCGTGAGGGACGCAAAACCCCAGGTGAGCGCGGTGGCAATCGACCAACGGGCTTTCGGTTGATACTGGTGCTCAGTCTGATTCATGGTGGGCAGGGTGCATACTAGCCGCCATGGCTTAATCCGGGATTTCCCAGTTTGATCGGGCATGCCGGTTTAAGAAGACTACTCTACGCTACGCCCGCCACCGCTCCAAATGCACCCCCCGAGCCCGATGCCGGTCGACCGACCATGTCGCCTTGGCTATCAACAGCCTTACCGATCGCCGCAGTTGGACGACCGGTTTGCGATCTGAAAGCCGACACTCGCGGCAACGACCATGAACGACCGGACCGGGTCGGTTTTTGCCGTTCAGCACGCCGTACGGCGGCACGCCGTGATGCTGCAGTGCATGAGGCGCGAATCGGCCACCATCGGTCATACCCGGAAGACGCTCGCAAGCCAGGGTGAAACGCCAAAGCAGCCGTTCGCGTTGTACGGGGGTCTGGCTGATGATGCCCCGCAGCCAACATTGAGGTCGTTTGAAGATAGCTGTTTGGAGGTCCCTACAACGAGCCGTCTGCGTCATGCTTCTCATCACCCGTCAGGGCAGGGAAGAAGGTGCAAACAATCCGCATACGAGTCTTTGCCCGAATGCGATGGCGATCGTGATTGTTCATGGCGTAGAGCGTACCAGCGCTTATCTCATGAACGCTTCCATTGTCGAGTTCTTCGACCGTCCCTTCGCCCTCCAAGCAATAGCAAGCTTCGTAGTGGTTCTTCTGCCAAAGATCCATCTCGAACCCAGCTTCAAGAATGCTGTCGGTAAGGGTGACGCCCATACCGTCCTCTTGGTGAAGGAGCCGCAAGCTGTGCCACTTGTCGCCGCGGGCATCTCCCTTGGTGCCGACGACATCTTCGAGAGACTTAACGATCATGCGCCTTCCTCCAGGCAGACCTTCTTGACTACTCGCTCTTTATGAGGGTCTTGAGGTATTTCCTGTCTTCATCGCTCCACTCGCGAGGGTCTTCCTCATGTGCAACCGAGGCATGGAGTTCCATCAGTTTCCAGAGCTCGCCTTCAGTCTCGGCGACGAATTGCCCCGGGCAAGCATCCATTCCAGGATAGTCCTTGCAAGCGTATGAATGTTTGGATGTCATCGGTTTCTCCCGTTTCTGTATATCACCTCGAGAACTAGGGCAACTTCTCATACTTTCTGAGGCTGTCGTCCAGCACTACCCAAGGCTGCTGGTGATCGAGATACACATTGGATTCCGGCTTCGCGACCGTGGGATCGTCGAGGGATGCAGCGGTTACACCGATATCGGTCCAGTCGTCGCCGGCGAACGTGAGAGAGCTCCCGCATCGTCCGCAGAAACCGCGCTGAACACCCGGCGACGTCGCGCAGAAGGTGATCTCGCCCTGGGTTACCTCGAAGTTTTCCGGCTTAACGCCTACCCAAGTGACGAAACCGGCCCCGATCGCCCTTTGGCAGGATCGGCAATGACAGTGACCTGAGTATGTGGGTTCACTGTGGAGGGTGTACCGGACCGCGCCACAGAGGCAGCCGCCTTCGTGTGTTACGGATGTATCGTTCATCTCTTTCGGCCCTCGGAATTGCTTACGGGCGTCCTGTAAGTGCCAGCTGGTCAAGCGACCAATTGAAAGATTTTGTCGTTGTAGATTTCACGCCCAGACTGTTGGGATAGCCCCTTAGTAATTGACACAATTACACGGAATCTGATGATATGCGAATCATAATTTTTTCTTATCTGTAAGTAATTCTTACATATGTCGTGGCCTGCCCTTCCTCCGCTCAACAGTCTCCGCGCCTTTTCGGCCTTGGCGGAAGCAGGCAGTTATTCGCAAGCCGGCTCCCTGCTTAACGTCACGCATGCGGCGGTCAGCCAGCAGGTAAGGGCCCTGGAAGAGCAATTAGGTATCTCTCTGGTAGTGCGGGAGGGACGCGGCGTCAGGCTTACGGCGGAAGGCTTGGCGTTGGCACGCGATCTCGATATGGGCTTCGCCGCCATCCGGCGAGGGGTCGAGGCATTAAGGGAATCCAGCGCTACAAAGCCGGTTCAACTATCAACAACCCCGGCTTTTGCGATGGAGTGGTTGATGCCACGGATACAGGATTTTCAGAACAAGCATCCCGACATTCCATTGATGCTGAACCCGACGTCCAAGGTGATGGATTTAAAGCCTGGAGGCGTCGACCTAGCGATACGCTACAGAGACAAGCGCAAGTCAGACACGCCGGTTACACCCGTTCTCGTCAGTGACATGGTCATTATTGCCGCTCCGTCGCTCCTTGGTGCGCGAGAGATCAACGATCCAGCAATGCTTATGGAAGTGCCGTGGCTCCAAGAACTGGGTACGAACGAAGTTGCGGATTGGTTCGGCTATCGGGGCGTGAAACTAAGTCGACCATTGATGATTAACCAAATGCCGGGAAACCTAATCATGCAGGCTGTGCGACGTGGTGACGGGATCACCTTTACCGCGCGCGCCTTTTTTGAAGCAGAGATTCGGTCTGGGCAAATGAAGGTGCTGTTTTCGGAACCCGAATTCGGGACGTATTACATTGCAACGAGTCCCGGTCCTCTGCGAACAACTGTAAAGGCTGTCGTGAACTGGTTGCTGCAACTGGCGACCAACGATCCATCCGCTGAAATATAGCTTCCGTTCAGTGGCTATCTGCTGCCGCCTGGACCCTCGCGGCGAATGTCCGCTTTCTGGTCGATTGGCGGGAAGATAGCGAGAACGCGGAACGGCAACAGTGGGTCGGAAGTCGCCATTGGGCGGCCACGGATGGATTTCATCGCCCAAACGGCGGGATACGGCCATCTCCGGTCATTCCCTCATCGCCGACGAACGGCTGCTTCATTCTGAAAGCGGTCATTTAGAGGCAATCGCTGGTCGGT
>CAXMNC010000178.1:0-2806 GCA_964194625.1 Acidiferrobacterales bacterium | reverse complement strand
TGCGGTCGAACTCAACCCGAACCTGGCAATGGCCTATTGTGTCCGAAGTTTCGCGGGCGCGTTTGGCGGGCGTCCCGAAGACGGCGTCACCGATGCGCTGAAGGCGCTCCGGCTCAGTCCCCAGGACCCGTTCAGATTTGGCTTTCTCAATTCATTGACTCTATCTCACTACGCGTCGCGAAACTACGAAGCAGCGGCGGATGCGGCGATGCAATTGGCCGGCGTCGCTCCCGAACATCCATTTGGTTATTTCAGTCTGGCCGCCGCCTACGGCCAACTCGGCCGATCACAAGAGGCCCGGCACGCCTTCCGCCAAGGAATGCGGCTTCACCCCGACTTCAGCAAGGAATTCATCGCTTGGGCCTGGCCCTTTAAGAATGTTGCCGATTTAGAGCATCTCATGGAAGGCTTCCACGAGGCTGGCCTGCCGTAGTGAGCTAAGGCTTCAACGGGGTTTATGGTCGCACTGTTTTCCGGACATGCTGGGACCTTCAGGATTGGCCCCGATTCAGCTAGGGGGCCAGCGCCATCAACTTCCGCTTTGGGTCAACTACGGACTCCCGCAACCTACCCTGCTACGTCCGAAGTTGGGTGACAAGCGGACGTGGTGAGGAGGTGGTTGGAACTTCCGTTCATAGCCACATGGAGACATACCGCCGCGGCTCAATAGCGGTCCTCTATCGCTTCCAACGCCCAGGAGGGAATATCGCCAAGGTTGGGTGGGGCGCTCGACCACGGGTCAGGCTGCATCGCGAGGGCGCGCCCGGCGTCAAAGGCAGCACGCATCTGGTTCGGATCGAAGGCGAGTGGGTCCTTGCCGATCTCCACGTCGTCTGGAATCGCCACCATCTTGAACGAGTAGCCCAGGAATTGTGCCCCGAAATAGGAACGTGTCAGAGCCGTTTGCATGGACTGGTCCATCATCACGCTGACAGTTGTTGCTGCGACATCGCCAAGGGCCCGGCGTAGGGCCTCGGGCGGGTGGTTGAGCCTGCCGTTATCAATTAGGTACAAATTGCCCGGCCCGTATAGCGGAGGATTCGGCTTCTCTGTTCCACCCATGCCCGCTATCACCACATTTGAACGGGCGGCCCCGTCGACGAACAGGTGGCCTTCGATTTCCACTGGTGGAAAGACGATGGGGAACGAGGCGGAGGCCAGCAACACCTTGCGATAGAGGTCCAAATCCCCTGCCTTCGCAATCAGCGACATGTTCCAGACCCAAGTCTGGCCGTAATCGACGTTGGTAGTGCCCACCACCAGGAGCCGATTCTCGTCATAGGCAGCAGCCACGCGCTTCAGAGTCTCAGCGGTAACATACTTGGATATGAGTGCGAGCAGCGGAGCAGTATCTTTCAGTGAGTCGGTGCCAGACAGAATGCTGAAGACTCCTTTGTCCGCGTAAATGTCCTCCTTTGTGATTTGTGTGTACATCTCCTCCAATTTCGCGTCGTCGGCCGGAGTCCCAAGAAGGGCGTGAGTGGCCAGCAATGCACCAGTGCTTACACCGCCGACAATATCGAATTCCGGCCGCCGTCCGCTCTCGCGCCAGCCGATGAGGAAACCGGCACCGAATGCACCATTCTGGCCCCCGCCGGAGATGGATATAATGTTCAGCGCGTGTCCGTGCTTGCGCTCCAGGTAGCGTGTGAGATTTTCGCCAGGAGTAAACGTTACCGCAGCATAGAGGGCTGAAGGTTGGGTCGGATTCAGCGGGTCGTATCCATTTGGTAGAGCGGCGAATGATGGCGCTTTTTCAGAGAGTGCCCGCTCAGGGGGGGATGATGCACAGCCCGCCAGGAGCAGCACAGCCAGAAAACCTGTGAGAACCATCAACATCTTGTGTCTCATGACAAACTCCAATCAGCAAGCCAGGTAGAGAACGCTGAGCGGACGCCCACGTAAGATCTTGCAGCGCTATGTGAACATACACCCAATGCTCTACCCTTGTCGCATTCCCGAGAACGCACGCACGGCCACTGAATTTTAGCCCTCGCTGCGTGTGTGGTCATCACAAAGTGTTTGACCTGTTGCTCGACTTCCGCTGTGGGTCAACTTCGGACTCCGGCAGCCTACCGCTGCCACTTCTGCTTTCAGGGGTAAACCGGACGTAATCGACAGAAAACCGGACATCGGATTTTGAATGTCTGGTTTCGAGGTCAAAGCGGTCGTGCTGAACCTGACTGGCATTTGCCATAGAACCACCCCCTTGATTGGTTTGAAATGAGTGCCGGCAATATGCGTGTGAGCACCGGCGGAGGAAAGGGAATCCTTACCCTCTATCGTGCTCCCAGATCGAGCCAAAATTGACGGTCGGGGCTGAACGTGATGGAACTCGGTATGGGCCAAAATATACGGTTAGGACCCATACCAGGGCCCCCAGGATCTTCAGCCCCGGCCAATCCCCCAAGCAAGTCGCAGCATGTCCGCTCTTCCCCCAACTGCGGACTCATCGGCGGAGCATTGCATCTGTCCCTGAAAGCAGACTTCCGAGGTCCGCTTTCCCCTCAAAAGCGGACGTTTCGGGCAGGCGTTCAGAATGTCCGAGTCTGACCCACAGCGGAAGTTGAGGGCAGTAGCTTTTCCGCCATGGAAGTGGGGCAGCTCCGGCCAGTCTACTCAACAGCTTTAAACTTGGTTCGCGGGGAGCGGTGCGATAATCTCATAACCATCAGTGGAACATCACTGTGGGCAACATTCATCACTGTAGGGGAGGGCGACATGTTGCGTTTCTCAAGTCTGTTCGTTGCAATAGCTTCGTTGGCCTTTGCGTTTCTGGCAGTGCCGAGCACAGGCCACGCGGCGG
>CAXMNC010000177.1:0-5977 GCA_964194625.1 Acidiferrobacterales bacterium | reverse complement strand
CGAAGCTCGGGGCGGCCAGGCCCATCAGGATGCTGGCGATGACCACGGTGATCATGATCTCGACGAGGGTAAAGCCGGAATACGCGGTAATTTTGATAGACGGTCTAGTTTTACAGATGAACGGTCCGATCTGGGGTCGAGCACGACCGACGAACGGTTCAATAGGGCCGATAAAAGGCATACTAGGTTTGCCGGCCTGTCGGTTTTGGGCACCTGATTTTGCTGAAAACTTCATCACTACTGTTCCGCTTGCCTATAAAAATAGCGCTATATTCCACGCCGGGTCTTGCGGCCTCTCATCTAAGTCTAATGGCTGAAACCGACCCCGCAATGGCCGCAATTGGTCACCCAACCCACCGGCATGTGTGCGCAGTCGGCCCCCGGCCCGTGGCGAATGGCCGCCACTGACCCCAATCAGGTGTTTACAGCGAGGTCTCGAGTGTCTTGGCTTGGGTCTGTCCGGCCGGGCCCACCGGTTTCGCAGCATGGCTCGCCGGGCCTACCTTTTCCAGGATAGCGAGGGCGCGTTTATGGAAAGGTGCCGCCAGCGAGTATTGGCCCTGGGCATCATAAACCGCAGCCAGGTTGCTGAGGTTGGCAGCCAGATCGGGGTGGCTGGGCCCAAGAATCATTTCTGAGATTTCAAGCGCTCGCCGGTAAAGCGGCTCGGCTCGCTTGAATTTGCCTTGCGCATAATACAGTTGGGCGAGCTTGTTCAGGCTTGCCACCAGGCGCGGGTCATGCATGCCCAGCTTTTCGGCCAAGGCCAAGGCGTCTTTAAGCTGTTGCTCGGCATGGGCGTATTTGCCTTGTCGTAGCGTTTGGCTGGCCGCCTCTACGAGTTTTTCCCAGGTGATGTCCGACTCAGCAGTGGCTAAGGGTGTCGCTGCTTCCGCTTCGGCTCCAGCCTCGCGCAGCAATCGGGCGACACGGTAGTGCTGTCGTCGCTCGGCCAGGCTTAGCGCCGTCTCTTGCCGGAGTGAGACTGCAAGCAAATCAGCATCTTTGGCCAACAAGATCTTTACTGCCTCGGTACTACCCCGTTCGGCCGCGATCATCAACGGCGTCCAGCCCTCGGCACCCTGGATATTGGGATCGGCCCCCTTTTCCAGTAGCAGCTTGACGATGTCGGTATGGCCTTTGTTGGCGGCGTACATAAGGGGCGTCCAGCCATGGCCATCGACCGAACTGAATTCGGCCCCGTATTGCAAGAGCAGTGCCACGATCTTGCGGTGGCCATTGATGGTGGCCCAACTAAGCGCGGTTTCGCCGAGCCAGTTCTTGGCATCTACCTCGGCACCTTCGCGCAGTAGTATTTCTACGATTTCGGTATGACCGTTGAGGGCCGCGCCCATTAGTGCTGTTTTCTGCAAGTGATTTTCCGCGTTGACGTTGACCCATCGGCCTACCAATAATTTGACGATACCCACGTGGCCACGGCGCGCTGCCAGCAGCAACACGCTTCTCTTAAACGGGTCCATAACGTCGGGATCGGCGCCCAGATTTAGTAGTCTCTGTACTTCAGCCGTCTTGCCGAGCCTGACTGCATTGATGAGCCTGTCATCGAGACCAGCGAAGACGCTTATGGGGCCCATGAGGGCACAGACCACGACGGCACGTAGTATCTTCAACACGGTTATATCCTTACTCAAAAAACTACAAGCTTCGTTCGGCAGCTATGCTGCAAGTTTCGAGCCACGCCCACCAGATATCCTACAAGTATTTAAAAAAAACAATAACTTATGTGGCACGCGGCTGACCAGCGGTATATTCGGGTGCATCACCGGTCGGGTAGCGAGCGGCACCGATAGCGCATCGGGCCCCAACACCAGCAAACTACCCGGAGCAGCTGCCACTTCAGGCCGGCCGCGGTGCAGCCGACAAGACTAAAGTAGCTTACGGCCGACCGCGTTATATACTTAAGCTGTTGGGTTAGGCAGCACGGCCGTGGGATCCACGCGCTGCCTCACGGGACGCCGTGGTGTGCAGTTACCGCCATAGCCTGGTTGCGATTCGCGTATGAAGAAAAAACTTGACATCCAAGATCTTGAGACGGGGATGTACATCTCCGAGCTGGATCGCCCGTGGGTCGAATCACCGTTTCTGTTTCAAGGGTTCGAGCTCACCTCCAAGGAAGAGCTGGCGCAGCTTAGGCAACACTGCGAGTATGTCTACATAGATGTAGAGCTGGGTTCCGATGTAACCCCCAAGCGCATGAACAAGGACGCCACCGCCAGAATGCGCATCATCAGCGTACAAGAAGAGAGAGTTAAGCGCGAGGTGAATGCGCTCGCTAGTACGCCGCTGGTCCAGGACGGGCGACCCGTCTATCCGGACAGAGTGAGTTTCGAACGAGAGATACCTCAAGCGAGGAAAATCGAGAAGCAAACACGAATTTTACTGCGCACGACGCTGGAAGAAGTTCATAAGGGCAATAACATAAACGTTCCGCTGGCGGAGAAGGTCGTGGGTAATATGGTAGAGAGCGTTGTCCGCAACCCGGACGCACTGGTATGCCTGAGCCACCTGAAGGACGTCAGCGAATACACTGCGCTTCACAGCATCAGGACGTGCATCCTGGCGCTTACCTTCGGTCGCCATTTGGTGCTCTCCAAGGAGGAGTTGAATTTGCTCGGCATGGGGGCGCTACTCCACGACATCGGCATGGCGAAACTTCCCCAAGAGATATTGAATAAGCCCACCGCGCTGACGGTTGAGGAATTCGAGCTCATGCAGAAGCATGTACCTTGGGGCTTGGAGGTGCTCGAGCAATCGGGCGGACTCCCGGCGAAAGCGCTCGAGATCATCGAGCAACACCATGAACGCCATGACGGCTCCGGTTATGTGGCTCATCGGAAAGGGGATCTGATCGGCTACTGGGGCGCGATCGGTGCGATCGTCGATGTCTATGATGCGATCACCAGCGAACGCCTTTTTTGCAAGCCGCTATCGGCGGAGGAGACCCTAAAGCGTATGTACGAATGGCGCCACAAAGACTTTCGTGCTGACTTGGTGGAGGAGTTTATTAAGTGCATGGGGATCTACCCCATCGGTAGCTTGGTTGAACTGAATACGGGAGCCGTAGGTGTTGTAATTACGATAAACCGTGCCCGTCGTCTAAAACCGAAGGTGGTGCTACTCCTTACCGCGAACAAGAAGCCTTTGAGTCGTAAATTTGCGGCTGATCTGGCCGCCCACAAAGACGGCCAAGGAAAAGAGCTAAAAATTAATCGCGTTCTACCTGCGGGTACCTACGATATCAATCCCATGGACCATATCGTGCAGCTCTGATTCAGTCGTCTTCGGGGAAGACGAAGTTGGCCGGTAGCACCCAAACCTCGGTGATCATCTTTTTACCCGCGTCGGTATTGCGTGTGGTGAAGGCAATCTTCATTTTCTTCTCGAGCTTCCGGTCACCACTGCCATGGACGCGAAACCCGGGGGCCAACAGATACCAAGTGTCATCGACAACTATGGCGCCTTCCTTGTCTTGGACGTCGTCAACAACACCCATGTTTTCGAAGGATTGTGCGGCTGCTAGCGGCGATACCAAAAAGATCGCTAGTAGGGGGAGAATCATCCATATCATTCGTTTCATAACAACACCTTTATAGATGAGGAAACAGAGCTATCGTAGCTGCCGCCATGATCGTCGACTCGCGAATGGGGTTCCGGCCGGCGCATTGGTGATGATGACCCCGGTGTCGGGGTTTCTAGTGCCGGCTTCTATCTTGAGTATGATGCCACTGTCGGGGTCGACCAGAATAGCGGGTTGGGGCACTAGTCCTACGTCAGGGTTGACACCAGCTACTATGCCGCCGCTGGCCGAGTTGTCGTTTGTATCGAAAAAATCATCTTGATTGAGATCGAATACTGGGCCGGTTGGTGGTCCGCCGTTGACGATATTGATTTCCATCAAAAAGCCAGTACCACCAAATGCGCACGGGGCGTCCAACGGAATCAGAGTCGTAAAGAGCATACGATCCCCAAGCGCTATCGGATTGGTGACCGCTTTCTCGCCCGGATCTGGCAAGTCGACCTCCCACCCCATATGTTCGCCCACACCGGTGCCCCAGGCGTTGATCGTAATGTTGGTAATAAGGCGCACGGTTTGGCCACCGCTGGCGGTGTCCGTGGTGATCGTTTGTGTCTGTAGCTTGGTCTTGTTTACCGTGTTATGTGGCCCGGCCGTCGTCCCCATTTCATCCCAGATGCCATAAAAGGTCTGTGTCGTGCCGGTAGTGGCGTTATCCCCGTCCTCGATAAATTTGCCGGTACCGAAGTACACCATAAAACCATTCTCGCCGGTGGGGTGGTTGAGCACCTCCGGTTGCACGGTAATCGGTTGCGGATTACCAAGGGGGACATCGGTGGCGGTGAACAGCAGGTGTCGCTGGGCTGCATCGTCCCAGTCGCCAGCTGTGGTGCTGCGTATATCGAACTTCCACATATTCCCCTGAAGGTCACCCGCGAAAACGAAATCGGCGATAAAATCGCCGTCGGCGTCTATGACGGCAGGAGTCGCCAAACCATTGGGAGTGGTGACGCTGCCAGCACCGGTATCGATCTTGCTAATCAGTGCGCCTGTTTGTATGTCGACGATATACAGCACCGCATTGCCAGTCGTACTGACCGCGCCGTCGGGCTCGGTGTTGTTGTAACCGTTGCCAAAAATCGCCGCCCATTTACCAGCGTCATGGGTCTTGACGATGACGGCCTGACCATAGGTAAAGCCAAGATCGGCGTCATCGGCGTCGGTAAACTCCCACAGCGCGATTTGACTAGCATTGGTTTCGGTTAGACTCGGCGGATCCGTTACATCTAAGGCGAACACCCCCTGGCCACCGCCGGCCAATGTGTCGACGATCACTGAACGCCAATCGCCACCGAAGAAGGCATCACCATAGACGGGAGAACCGTTTACGTAATAGCGGTGGTTGTAGCCCTGATCGGTCAGCTCACTCAGGTTTGCAAACACCTCCAACGGCACATATGCGATCATCTCTTGACCACTTGTAGCATCGAAACCATGCAACATGCCGTCGTTGGCACCGACGTAGACCATATCCGGGCGCGATGCCTGTGCACCGCGAAAATCGGAGTATCGTTTTGTAGCGGTAGTGGGATCCTCAAGATCATCCGGGTACAGAAACGGCGGTACGCCCACAAACACCGGCCCCGAGTCGACAATGTCGCCAAGCACAAAGCCACCGGTTCGGGTGCGGAACGGATTGCCTTCCAGGCTGTGGTCGCCACGTAGATAATCGAGTCGGTCCGAACCACGGCCGTCCGGTACGCCGGTCGATGGGTTCGTGTCTAGCAGGCTTTGCTGACTGCCGGCGCCTGTGGTGAGGCTGGCCCAGCGGAAGGGGGCGCCTTGAGTACCATTCCAAGTGATGATTTCGCGCCCGGTGGATGGATCAAGCGTCTTTAGTATCTCACCCGCCAACCAATCCTCGGTGCCGAGCTGGCCGCCAGCAATATCTAGCTGCACAGACCGTAGATCACCACTCCACACACCGCTGGTGAACTTTGCTTGATAGACCCGTGAGTTGGCGTTTAGGACGCCACTCGTGGTCGCCACCGATGCGGCGGTACCGACTTTGCCGGAGATGCTGGCAATGGCACTTTGCAGGCTACTGGTGAGTTGGCCCGGGTTCGAGGCATTGATGTACAAGCCGCGGCCATTGTAGGCGGCATGCCACATGTCATCGAGGGTCGATGGGTCGTTTGCCTGGGGGTCCGGCGACGCCGGCCAATTGAACGCAGGGTCGGTGGGGTCGGTGTCGGTGGCGTCACCGGGTGTCTTTGTATCAAAGGGATCCAAATCACCCTCTAAACCAAAGGCCACCGTGTAGGTACTCATATGCTGTTGCGGGTTGGGGTCTCCGCTCCCCGTCGGGACCAGGTCGGCGAGACCGGACTGCAAGTCGCGTTCGTAATACTCCATGGCGACGTCAGCCAGGGTGTTGCTTTC
>CAXMNC010000176.1:0-3405 GCA_964194625.1 Acidiferrobacterales bacterium | reverse complement strand
GTTGAGGCCTCACTCGCCTTCCAGGCCGAGAACACTCGGTTCAACTCAACCTTAGAGGACGATATTCAGCCAACTCTTCGGATTGGCATCAGCCTGGGCGAGGTGGTAGTTGCGGACAACACGGTCACCGGTGAGGGTATCGTGCTGGCGCAGCGTCTCGAGCAGTTGGCTTCGGCGGGAGGGGTGTGCATTCAGGGGGCGGTCCATGAGGCGGTACCGGGTCGGTTGCCGTTTGAATACGAGAGCCTCGGCGAGCAGGAGCTGAAGGGATTCAGGGAGCCGGTGCGGGCTTACGCGGTGAGCCTCAAATCGGGTGAGGCCATACCTCCGCCGGAGGTCCATGCTATGCCCGGCGAGGTCCAACGAGAGCGACCGAAGCAGCGGCGGATTGTGGTCGGCGCAATGGCTCTTCTCGTCATAGCTGCCGGCGGGCTCGTTTGGTTCCAGCCGTGGGCGCCAAGAGAAGAACCCGCATCGGTGGAGCGCATGGCAATTCCGCTGCCCGACAAGCCTTCCATCGCCGTGCTGCCGTTCACCAACATGAGTGGTGACCCTGAGCAAGAGTATTTCGTCGACGGTATCACGGAAGATCTTATTACGGACCTGTCGAAAGTCTCCGGCCTGCGCGTCATTGCCCGCAATTCCACCTTTGCCTACAAGGGTCAGTCACCCGATCTCCGCGAAGTGGGGCGAGATCTCAACGTCCGCTACGTGCTGGAAGGCAGCGTGCGGAAAGCCAGCAACAGGCTGCGCATCACCGCCCAGCTCGTGGATACGAACAACGGTTATCACCTGTGGGCTGAGCGCTATGACCGCAACCTGGAGGACGTCTTTGCCCTGCAGGATGAGGTCACCCGGAAGATTGTGACCGCTTTGTCCGTGACACTGACAGGGCAGGAAGAGGAACAGCTGGCACGGGCAGCTACGAATAACTTTGAAGCCTACGACCTGTTTCTGCAGGGTCAGCAATATTTCGGGCGCCGGACGAAGGATGACAACGCATTGGCGCAGGAGATGTACAAGCGTGCGATCGGCCTCGATCCCACGTTCGCGCGGGCCTATGGGGCGCTTGCAGTAAGTTATGCGCTAGATGCTCGTCGCGGCTGGAGTACCCATCCTGCCGACACCCTCGATCGGGCCCTGGAACTCGCTCAAAAAGCCGTCGCCCTTGATGGCTCTGTACCGCAGGCGCACTGGGCGCTCGGTTACGTCTACATGTTCAAAAAGCAATACCAACAAGCCATCGACGCGCTGGAGCGCGCAGTCCGCGTCGCGCCGAACTATGCAGACGGGTACGGCTTATTGGCGTTCATCAATAACCAACGCGGGCAGTCCGAGGAGGCCATTCGCCTGATCCGAAAAGCGATGGCGCTCAATCCGCACTACACATTTGACTATCCCTATAACCTGGGACGGGCCTACTATACGGTGGGCCGTTATGCTGAGGCGGTGGAAGCCTTGCAAGAGGCGACCGAGCATAACGCAGCTGCTCTGGCTCCACATCTCTACCTCGCGGCCAGCTACATTCGGCTTGGTCAACAGGACGACGCCGAATGGGAAGCAACAGAGGCCCAGGTCCTGGATCCCGAATTTACCCTCTCACAATTTGCCAACACCGTTCCCATCAAGAACAAGGCCCAACTGAACCGTTTTCTTGAAGACCTGCGCAAGGCGGGGTTGCCCGAGTAGCTACAAATCGTCCTGCATTAGCTCTCGCGCGTGTGTCCGCTGTCCCTGTGAATGCAGACGCTCGAGATTAAATCCTTCGAAAGGCCGTTGTGGGTCGCAAGTCGCCGTTGGGCGGGCACGGATGGATTTCATCGCCTGAACGGCGGGAACCGGCCATGAACGGTCGGTCGCCGCGCTCACCGAAGGATTTGCTTGACCCCCGTAAGCGGACGGTCACAACCCGCGGTCGAGCGGGCCTTTCTGCCCCAATGGAGACCTTTTCCCCGTCGATGGCTGAGTGTCCGCTCCCAGTCTTAGAGGGAGCTGCGTAGATCCAGTATGTCTCCCCCTGTTACCTTTGCTTTCCTGGGTATCGGAGACAGACTAATGGAACGCCAACTCGCTGCCATCCTCTACGCGGATGTTGCCGGCTATAGCCGACTTACTGGGTTCGATGAGGAACAAACCCACCGAAGGCTTGATGCCGGCCTCAACTTGCTCGCTGATGTAATTGCAGCGCATCGTGGCCGCAAAGTTCATGAAGCGGGGGATGCCATTCTGGCAGAGTTCCAAAGTGTTACCGAGGCGGTCAGCGCCGCCGTCGAATTCCAACATCAAATGTCAACGCAGAACGCAGAGCTGGCTGATGATGAGCGATTGGAGTTCAGGGTAGGTGTCAACCTGGGCGAAGTCATACATGACCGGGACGATATCTATGGTGAGGGCGTCAATCTGGCAGCACGGATACAAGAGCTAGCCAAGCCAGGTGGTGTATGCGTATCTGGTACGGTATACGAGCAGGTTCGCGGAAAGGTTGAGCACGCATTCGAGGACCTTGGTCATCAGAAGGTCAAGAATATTGCCCAGTCCATTCACGTCTATGCTTTGAGGCTTTCCGACACTTCACTGACCACGCGTCGGGGGCTATTTTTTGACACATTAGCTAGTCCGAGCCCGCTCGTGACTGGCGGTTGTATGTGCGGCGAAATTCGATACGAGGTCACGGGGGAGGAACTAGGTTCGGGATATTGCCACTGCCGAATGTGTCAACGATCCACCGGCTCCCCCGCGACAGTAGGAACTGGTTTTCGAAAAGATGACCTCCGGGTCACACGAGGAGAACCAAAGATTTACGTCTCATCATTGATTGCCCAGCGTGCGTTCTGCCCAACCTGCGGCTCGAGTCTGTGGATGACCTGGTCGCGCGGCGAAACGCGCGGCGAATGGATATTTGTGCACACCGCGAGTCTGGACGAGCCGGAAAACTTTGCACCCAGTTCCCATTTAGGGATAGAGAGCCAAATGCCCTGGCACGATATACATGATGACTTTCCCCGGCGGCGTTGTCAGGATTCCCCGGAAATTGCTGAAGCTTGGGACTCAGCCGGAATTAGCATTTCGGACTATCCGAGAAACGTTAATGTCTCAAAAAAGTGACTCTCAAATATGTGGACGCTCAGAAGCTGAACCCTTCGATACGCTGCAACCGAGACCTACGTCGGTAGTTTAGGGTAGCGAGGGAACGTCGGCTATCTTGGCATCAGCGGTCGCGATTTTCAGGCGTGTACGCATGCCCCTTTGGTCCGCTCCTGGCTGTCTGCTGCCGCCTCGGCCCTCTCGGCGAATGTCCGCTGTCAGGTCGATGAGCGGGAGGATAGCGAGAGTGCGGAACGGCAACAGTGGGTCGGTTTTTGCCGTTGAGGGCGATTTACCGCGGAGTGCCATGATGCTGCGGTG
>CAXMNC010000175.1:0-2853 GCA_964194625.1 Acidiferrobacterales bacterium | reverse complement strand
TCAAAAGCCGCCAGAATCAGCTCATTCTCGCGATGCTCGTGTTCCAGAAATTCCTTTCGGAACTTCCAAAAAGCATCGATCAAGTCAACCATGGGCGGAGTTGGTTTCTCGTGGTAGATGCGCTGTTCGGCGATCTCGACGACCTCGCAGAGTGCAAGATCAGACCTCCTGATCTACGCCCGTGTTCTGATTGACTTTCGAGCGTTGTTTCTATCTGTGCGGCAGGAGTTTAGGCGATTTCGGGCGAGGGGGATTTCATTTCCATCAGGGGAAAATAAAAAGGCACCTTCAACCTCGGTTTGTTGGAACCGTGGTCAGGAAGAAGGTGCCCATGCCGCAAACATTATTACCGCTCATTCCCGATGGTGCCACCCAACTTAATGACATCGTCAGTGTCCTTCGAGAAGACGATCAGTGGACCTACTTTCTTGGCGCCCATCCCATCTTCGCGCACCCCCAGGACGATCGCCGCTCATTTCAGATGTTCACGGCGCAACTTGTCTGTCAGGGGTCCTGTCGACAGGCGGAGATCATACGTACCTTCGGAGTCTCGAAAAACAGTGTCTTGCGCAGTGTGAAAAAATACCGCGAAGAAGGTATCCCGGCCTTCTATGGACCTCGCCGTGGTCGGGGCTCCAGCGTCATTAACGAAGAAGTCGCCGAGCAGGCACAACAACTGCTGAACGCCGGTGGCTCGCGAAAGAATGTCGCCGAACAACTGGGGATCAAATACGACACGCTTCGAAAAGCCATTCAGCAAGCAAGGCTGCAAGAACCTCCTCAAAACGAAAACGCTGTCGCACTCTCACCAACGTCGGATAAATCGCAACGCAGCCTCCAGGACTCCGCTGCGGCGGACGAAATGGGAACTGCTTGCACACGCACCATGGAACGCGTATGTGCCGCACTCGGCATGCTTCCCGGTGGAGCTCCCACGCGGTTTGAACCTTGCCGCGATGTCTCCTTCGGTGGCGTCTTGTGTGCCTTGCCCGCCTTGACTCAAAACGGACTGTTTCGACGTCTGGATCAATGTTTCTCTCCCTTGGGAGGTTATTACACCACGCTGCAGGTCATGATCCTGTTGGCTTGGATGGCCCTCTGTCGCATCAAGACGGTCGAGCAGCTTCAATATCATTCGCCTGGAGAACTCGGCAAACTGCTCGGACTGGACCGTGTGCCAGAAGTCCGCTGCCTGCGGAACAAACTCACCAGCCTCAGTGCGGACGACGCTCCCGAACAATGGGCCGCGCTGCTCTCGAAAGATTGGCTCGAGGCCGATCCCGATCTGGCCGGATCGCTCTACGTGGACGGGCATGTGCGATTGTATCACGGAAAAAAGACGGAGCTTCCTCGCCGCTATGTGTCGCGTCAACGGCTGTGTCTTCGCGGCACGACCGACTATTGGGTCAATGACGCTCTGGGGCAACCGTTCTTTGTGGTCGAACGACCCATCGATCAGGGCATGCTGGAGGCCATCGCCAACGATATCGTTCCACGGTTGCTCCAAGACGTGCCACGTCAACCAAGCCCAGAAGTACTTGATGCCGACCCGTACCGCGTTCGATTCACGATCCTCTTCGACCGGGAAGGCTACAGCCCGGCGTTCTTCAAAGAGATGTGGCAGACGCACCGCATCGCCTGCATCACCTATCACAAACACCCCAAACAAGACTGGCCGGAAGACGAGTTCGCGGAGGCGGCGGTGAGCTTGCCGGGCGGTGAACCGGTGATGATGAAGCTGGCCGAGCGAGGCAGTTGGGTCGGCAGTCGTAGTGATGGGATGTGGATGCGTGAGGTCCGCAAACTCAATCCCAGCGGGCATCAAACAAGCTTGATCAGTACCGCCTTCGGCCGGTCACGGATCGAGGATGCGGCCGGGTTATTCAGTCGATGGTCCCAGGAAAACTTTTTCCGCTATGCGATGCAACACTTTGGGATTGACCTACTTAGCGAATATGGGACCGAAGAGATTACTGGGACCAATCGGCCGGTGGTCAACCCGGCCCGCCGCGAATTGGATCGGCGGCGGCGTAGCGTGCAAACCAAGCTGACTCGGCGGCGGGCCGAGTACGCGGCAGTCTCGCTTCATCCGGAAGCCGACGAGAAAAAAGTATCGCAATGGGAGCGTCGCAAGGCGGCGTTGCTCGAAGAGACCCAACAGCAGGAGCACGAATTGGACACGGTCAAAACGCAGCAACAAGAGACACCGACGCACCTGGAGTGGAAAGAGTTACCGGAGGAATCGAAATTCGAACGTTTATCGCCGTGCCGCAAGCGGCTGCTCGACACGGTGAAGATGATCGCCTACCGAGCGGAGACAGCGATGGCAGGCATTGTGCGTGAGGAGTTATCTCGTCAGGACGATGCCCGATCGGTGCTGCGAGATTTATTTCGATCTGCCGCAGATATCATCCCCTCGCCAGAGACGAATGAGCTTGAGGTGCGTGTGCACCCGTTGGCGAATCCCAGAACGAATCGAGCGATCGAGCATCTTCTACGGGAACTCAACGCAGCGTCGCTGACCTACCCTGGCACCAAGTTAAAACTCGTCTACCGTCTCCTCGGTGCCACCGCCGACTGAAACCGGCCTCATCGCATTTTCCCAAAGATCAAGACGTCTGAAATTGGTAGGATAGCAAGTTGCAATTCTCGGTTTGGTTACTCGGTTGCACCGCTAACAGTAAGTGATGCCCGGCTCGAGCGAATTGGTAGGCCCCCATCTTTTTTTGTTTTTTTCGCTGCAAGTGAGCCATAAGCTCGAAAAACTCGCATTGATGAATAGAGGCAGTTTTACGGGAGCACCAAAATGCCCGAAAAGCAGAATCTTGACTCGATCTTCTTAGCGGCCGTGGA
>CAXMNC010000174.1:0-2406 GCA_964194625.1 Acidiferrobacterales bacterium | reverse complement strand
AACAACCGCCGCCACAATCCGACGCAGACCAAAGGATTCCTTCAACGCAAGCGCGCCAATCAGCGCTGCCATCACGACGCTGGTTTCGCGAAGCGCAACGACGTGGACCAAGGGCGCCACACTCATGGCCCAGATCACGATGGCGTAGGCCAGGGACATACTGACGGCGCCGCCGATGCCGGGTTTCAGATTCGGCAGCAAGCTCGTGCGGAGCTGTCCCCGACGTCGCCAGAGCGCGAAGAACAAGAACGGCAGATCGGTGAGCACGAACATCCACAAGATATAGCCGGCCGTTGTGGCGGCGCGGCGCACACCGAGCCCGTCCGCCAGCGAATAGAGCCCGATCATGGCCCCGGTCATGAGCGCAAAGGCGATGGCCCGGCCCTCGCCCGCTCGGCGCGTGTCCTCCTGGCGCCACGCGAGCGAGGCAATGCCGGCAGAGAGGATGAGCACGCCGAGACTCTCATAGATGTTCAACCGCTCTGAAGCCAGCAGCCAGGCACCGAATGCAACCAGCAGCGGAGCGCTGCCACGGGCGATCGGATAGACCTGGCTGAGGTCACCGTGCCGGTACGCATAGAGCAAGCAAACGTAATAGCCCCAGTGGAACACGACCGAGGCAATGAGAAAGGGCCAACTGGCCGCAGCCGGAATCGGCACAAAGAGCAACGCAACGGCGAAGGGCAGTGCCGGTAGCCCCATGGTGACAGCCATGACGGAAAGCCGGTCACCACCGGCCTTCACCAGGGCGTTCCAGGTGGCATGTAAGGCCGCCGCTACCAGAACGAGTGTGATGACGCCAATGCCGGGCGCCATGCTGTCTCCTTTTCGTGCTCCCTCGAATCGAGCCCGCGAGGGTAGTTATTAAGTTCGGTAATGGGTCGCAGTCGTGCTCGCCTCAACGTCGTCGACCACCGCACAGATACGAATTCTTTTTATCGTTGTCTCCACTGAGGCCAAAGTTGTGTTTATGTTCGCCAGTGAGGAGGAAAGGCATTGTCATAGCCCTTAATCCTCTCTATACGTCGGCACCAGGCACTGATTGACGGATAGCGAGTGGCCAGTGGATGAAATCCAAGATCTAGGGGCGTGACGATTTCGCGTCCCACGATCCGTAGCAGATATGCCAGGTAGGTAAAAATCACGATATCTGCAGCGCTAATCGACTCTTCCACTACGTACGCATTAGTCGACAACGCTTTCTCCAAACCACTCCACTCGTTGTGGAGCAGCTCTGCTGCACTTCGCATGTCATCGGCACACTGGTGAACGGTTTTCTCGAAGATAGGCACGACGAGTCGGTTTGACATAGCCTCGTAGTGATACATGGCAATAGAAATCCAGCTCCATATTCGAGCTGCTTCTATTGGAGTAGATCCGAAAAGCAGTGGGGAAGGGAATTTCATATCTAGGTAGGTCATGATGGCAATCGACTCTGTCAGGACCGTCACGCCGTCTTTTAACGTGGGAACCTCACCACGTGGGTTAAGTAACAAATACGAATCTGCCTTGTGCTCCTTCTTCGAGAACTCAAGCTGCTTCGATACGTAGGGAACGCCTTTGAGCTCTGCCGTTAGCAAAACACGCCACGCGAACGGACTCCCGCTACCCCAGTAAATTTCGAGGCTCATTCCTCGCGTCCGTTAAGCTTCATCGATTTTGGTTCGCATACGAACTGACTACCATTGTGAGCTCTCTCCCGTTGTATGAAATGCCTCCCACGGTAGTCCCGTAGGGTCAGTGATATTGTGCTTGTCGCCAACGGCGTAGCAGCATTGGGTGTTTTTCTCATCTTCGACAGTAGTCCCTGTGTTACGCATTCTGGTGTCTAGCTCCTGCAACTCATTCTCTGATTCCACTTGAATGCCGAGGTGGTCGACACCCGTATTCTCCTCCCTTGTACTCGTGCTAACCGCAAAGTTAAGGCGAGGGTCGTCTAACATCCACTTCGCATAATTCGGCTTTTTTACAACAGGGTCTGCAGCAAACAAGCGAGAATAGAAATCAATCGCTTGGCCAAGCACAGGAACAGAGAGGTGGATGTGAAATCGTTTCATCGGGAGTTTCTCCAGCGATATAAATCGGTATTGAAGTATATGCTTATATGTGCAATCATGCAATCATGAGAGAGGCGGACGCCATTGACCGTTTAGGAGCACTTGCTCAGAAGACGCGCCTTGCGGCGTTTCGCCTTATCGTACGAGCGGAGCCGAACGGACTGCAGTCCGGCGAAATTGCACGGCGGCTGAAAGTTAATGCCACCACCATGTCCCGTCATCTCGCTCAACTTGAGCGATGCAATTTATTAACGTGCGAAAGAGTGGAGCGAGAAGCATGGTACGCGATCAACTGGAAGGGTACAGAACAGCTTCTGGGTTTTCTCACAGAAGACTGTTGCAAGCTTAG
>CAXMNC010000173.1:0-42416 GCA_964194625.1 Acidiferrobacterales bacterium | reverse complement strand
AGACGGAAATAGAGATCGTCGCGGAACTCATCATTGTCGACGAGCTGCTTGAGATCTCGATGGGTGGCGGCAATCAAGCGAATGTCGACACGCCATGGCTTCGACGCCCCCACCCGTCGGATCTCGCCGTCCTGCAGCACGCGCAATAGCCGAGCCTGTGCCGTCAATGGCAGCTCACCGACCTCATCGAGAAACAAGGTCCCGCCCCCGGCCGCCTCGACCAGGCCGTGACGGGTTTTAACTGCACCGGTGAACGAACCCTTTTCATGGCCAAACAATTCAGTTTCAATAAGGTTCTCAGGAATTGCCGCACAATTCACCGCGATCATGGGACCCTCGCGGCGTTCGCTCTGTTCGTGTAGCGCCCGCGCCACAAGCTCCTTACCAGTGCCCGACTCACCAAAGATAAGTACAGTGGTATCGGTCGGTGCAACCTTCTCGATTCGACTAAAGACCTCGCGCATCGTCGGGCAGAATCCAACGATGCCGAATACGGGGTATTCACGCTGCACGTCCGACTTGAGCGCTTCGTTTTGTCGGGTGAGACGGCGCCGAGAAAGGGTGCGCTCAATCAACATTAGCAACTCATCATGATCGAACGGCTTAGCGATATAGTCGACGGCCCCAAGCTTCATGGCCTCGACAGCTGAGCGCACGCTCGCATAGGAGGTCATTATCAACACCGGTACCCCGTCGGCATGTTTGATAACTTCGGTGCCGGCCACACCGGGTAAGCGCAAGTCGGCCATGATCAAATCAAAACTCATGAAGTCGTGTTCGCTCTGCGCCTCTTCCACCGATCCCGCGCCGGAAACATCGTAGCCATTCCTCTCCAGTAGACGCTGTACCGCCTGACGAATAACTATCTCATCTTCGACAATAAGGATGTGGCTCATGGCGCTACGCCCATTTGTTCATGTTCCGATATCGGCAGGCGAACGATAGCCCGCGTGCCACTGCCCACCACACTATCGATTTCGACACTGCCACCGTAGTCATCGATGATCCTATAGACCATGGGCAGGCCGAGGCCGGTGCCCTCCCCCGGTCGTTTGGTCGTAAAGAATGGCTCGAACACTCGTTCGTGTAACTCCTTGGGTATGCCTTGTCCTTTGTCTCGCACTTCTATACGTACCTGCCCGTTTTCACGTCGGCCACGGACCTCGACGCGGTCCCCGGGTTGCGAGGCGTCACAGGCGTTGGTAAGTAGATTGACGAATACCTGTAAGAATTTCTGACGATCGCCCAATAATTCGAGATCGGTTGGACAAGCATTTAGGCACTCGACCTCACGTCCACTGCGCGAGAGCCGCACAAGCCGAATCGCCTCCAAAACCGTGTCATGCAAATTCATGCGCTCCCTATTCTCTTGTGGGTTGCCACTGCGGCTGAAGCCCATGAGGGAATCGACGATATTGCCGATGCGGTTCGTCTGCTGCAGGATTTGGTCGACACTTGTGCGCACCAAATCCGAGCGCTCCTCGGCCCGCAGGTTCTGCGCCAAACAGGCGATACCCGTTACTGGGTTGCCGATCTCGTGGGCAACGCCGGCCGCCAATCGACCTATCGACGCCAGTCGCTCGCTATGGGCCAGCTCAGCCTCGAGCGTCTCGAGATCGGTCAGGTCTTCGAGCAAAATGACCAAGCCTGGGCGTTCACCGCGCTCATTCGCGGACGCAATAATGGGGCTGTCGATACTAGCCTTGTGGAAATTGAACCAACGCGGGTAGCCGTTGATCTCTATCTGTTGTCGGTAAGTATGGTGGTCCTCGGCGCTTGCAAAGCCCGCTAGTAATGTCCCCCAAGGTTCCTGTAGCGACGTTACCCTACGATCCAGCGCCTCACGCCGCGAGACGCCGGAGATCAACTCCATGGCGAGATTCCAGATCACCACTTCGTGCTCGGCACTCAAGGCGCACACGCCGAGCGGCAGATCTTGCAACACCTGACGATGATAGCGGCGCAGGGTATCTAGCTCTCTAGCCAGTCCGCGCAACTCGCTGCGCGAGGCCTCCAGGCGATCCTCCGTGACGCGAAATGTGTAGGACAACGCCGTCTGGCCACTCGCATCGAGTTCCAGGCGTTCATTAACGATCATGCGCGCCAGCGCCGGGCCCATTAGGCCCGACAGATTACGCTCGATCTGGTCACGCAGACGTCGCAACTCGCCGGCTCGATACTCGCCCGACTCTAGTTGCAAGTCATCGAGCGCCCGACTCACTTCGCGCTCGGCCGTCTGTGGTCCTAGTACTCGGGCCAGTTGCTCCTTAAATTGTTCCGGCGAGGCAGCAGTAACCACACCGCGTGGTGGTGTAAAACTGGTGGTACAACAGGCCCGCGCTGCTTCTGCTTCTTCGGTATTTTGTCGACTCGCCAATGACACCACGATAAACAAGACGCCGTTGATAGCAAGCGACCAAAAAGTTGCGAAGCCCCATTTCCCGAGGCCAGACGCCTGTTGCAATAACACCAAAGGCTCGAGGCTAAACTGCACCGCCCCCGAACTTTGCACAAGCGGGATCAACAACGTAACCGTCCAAACTACAATCCCGCCGAGTAACCCCGCGATAAACCCCGAGCGGGTGGCGCGGCGCCAGTACAACACGCCGACTATCCCCGGCAGAAACTGGGCGACCGCCACAAACGAAACCAATCCCAACTGTACCAAACCTTGGTTGTGTTCCAATAACCGATAGAACCCGTAACCCGCCATGATAATGAGCGCAATGAGCGTGCGCCGTCCCCACAACACCCACCGATATAAGTCGAGGCTGGGGTCGGGATAACTAGCCGGCAGCAATAAGTGGTTTAAGCACATCGCAGCAAGCGCTAATGAGGTCACGATCATCATCGCGCTGGCGGCCGAGACGCCGCCGATAAAGGCAAAGACTGGCAACAACGATGAGTCTGCCGCAAACGTGATGCCAAGCACGTAGTAATCCGGATCGGGATTTGCCGACATCGCCATCCCCGCCCACAGAATGATTGGGATGGGCAGATTCAATAACAGCAGGAACAATGGGAATCCCCAGCTCGCGGTCAACAACGAGCGCGGGTTTTGGTTTTCTGTAAACGTCATGTGGAACTGACGTGGCAGCAAGAAGGCCGCGGCAAAAGCAAGCACCAGTAGCGTCATCCACGGTCCTTCGCGCACGGGTTCATAGAGCGCTTGAACCGCGGCGGGGTGCGCGGCTATCCAGTTGGTCATACCGCCAAGACCGCCAAAGACGCCGAAGACCGCAAACAACCCAACTCCCAGCAATGCGATTAGTTTCACCAACGACTCGAAGGCGATGGCAACTACCAGGCCTTCGTGCTTCTCGCGCGGCGACACGCGCCGCGCGCCGAATAGGATGGCGAACAGCGTCAGGGTCACACAGTAAACAAGCGCAACTAGCTGTGGTGGGACTTCTTGCGACAAAATCTCCAACGATTCGGTCACCGCACGAATCTGTAGGGCGATATAAGGCAACGTACCCATGAGCATAAACAGGGTTACCAATACGCCGGCCGTCTGACTGCGAAAGCGAAACGCGAACAGGTCGGCCAGCGATGTGAGTTGGTAGTCACGCACCAGGCGCAAGATGGGCATTAACAGCACCGGCGCCAGCAGGAAGGTAAGGGTTACGCCGAGGTAGATGGCGAGGAAGTTATAACCCTGGGCCTGCGCAAAACCAACACTGCCATAATAGGTCCACGAGGTGGCATAAACCCCAAGCGAAAGCACATAGGTGGCTGGGTGTCGTGCAACCTTTGGAGAAATCCAGCCGTTGTCGGCCGCATAGGCAATCAAAAACAGTAGCAACAGGTAGGCTACGGTGACCAGGAAAAGGATGGGCAGGTCAAACGTCATCGGTCCGTTTTCCGCGTTGCAACCACGCCGCAAGGACGATTATCACTAGCCACAGCAGGTACGGCAGGTACCAGGGGCTATCGTCCGACGCCCACCACACCAGTAGCGGCGATACCAACAGAAACAAGGCGAACGCAAACAACAAGATCACCTTGTCGCGCTGGCGGTCGGTTTCGCGGATCTGGGCCATGACACTCCGATTGGGCCAAGAATTGTTACTAAAAGTAACAAAACTACCGGCGGAGGCCAAGGGTATCGCTAACTGTAGATCAGGATCCTGCCTAGAAATACGGCGCTAAAAACAGGATGCCTCAATACATGTGCTGCCCACCATTGATATCGATAGTGGAGCCGGTGATAAAACTGGCATCGTCACTGGCCAAAAATAACACCCCGCGGGCGATCTCGCTGGCTTCGCCGAGCCGCCCGACCGGGATGGTGGCAACAATCTTCTGCAGCACCTTTTCTGGCACGGCGAGAACCATATCGGTAGCAATATAGCCGGGGGCAATAGCATTGACGGTAATCCCCTGCGCCGCGCCTTCTTTGGCCAGTGCCTTGGTGAAGCCATGGATGCCCGACTTGGCGGCGGCGTAATTGACCTGGCCGTACTGGCCGGCTTGGCCGTTGATTGAACCAATGTTGATAATGCGGCCAAACTTTCGCTCGCGCATCCCCTCGATGACCGCCCGAGACATGTTGAAACATGATGACAGGTTGGTCTGGATAACCTGGTTCCATTTTTCGTAGTCCATCTTATGCAGCGTGCCGTCACGGGTAATGCCGGCATTGTTGACTAAGATGGTAATTGGTCCAAGATCGTGCTCGATTTGGCGAACGCCTTTCTGGCAGGCGTCGAAATCGCTGACGTCGAACTTGTAGTTGGGGATACCTGTGCGCTCGGTAAACGCCTTGGCGGCTTCATCATTACCGCCATAGTTGGCGACAACCTTGTGGCCGGTGTCTTTCAACGCGGTGGCGATGGCCTCGCCAATGCCTCGGGTGCCACCGGTAACGACTGCGACTCCACCCATAGTGGTTCCTCCTCTGTGGTGTTGTCTCTAAGCTCTTGACATTAATAGCAAAGATAATATTGCTGCACCGCAGCAAACAGATTGGTACTTTCGCGCTCCTGGGATCATATGTCAACAGGAGTACTTTGAACCGCGACGAATTGGTGGGTGGTCTTGGTTGATGAAGCATGGCGGTGCCAGCACGACTCGCACAACCATCGCTATATGATCTCGAAGTAGCGCTCCATCTCCCAGTCGGTGATGTGCTTGCGAAATTCACGCTCCTCCCATTCACGGGTGGCCGCGTAGTGGTCCACAAACGCATCACCCAACCATTCACGCGCCATCTTCGACGCTTTTAACCGCTGCGCCGCCTCCCATAAGGTGGCCGGTAGCTGCAGACGTTTCGGGAATTTCTTTTCGTAGGCATTGCCCTCTACCGGCGGCTCCGGCTCCAGCTTGTGCTCGATGCCGTAGAGCCCAGACGCGAGCGCCGCCGCCAATGCGATGTATGGATTCGCGTCGGCGCCAGCAATGCGATACTCGACGCGTTGCGCCTTGGCGCTTCCAGGGATCACGCGCAACGCACACGTACGATTATCGACGCCCCAGCTGGCCTCGGTCGGCGCCCAGAAACCGGGAATCAGGCGCGTGAATGAATTAACGGTTGGCGCTATGAGACTTAGAAGCTCTGGCAACAGCCGTTGTTGGCCGGCCACAAAGTGACGCTGGACATCACTCATACCATGTGGCTTTCCCGAATCATGAAATACAGCGTCCTCATTAGCGTCTTTCAACGACAAGTGGATGTGACCGCTTTGGCCCGGCCAGTCGGGTGACCACTTTGCCATAAACGTCGCCATCAGATTGTTGCGCTGGGCCAGCACCTTGGCAAAGGTCTTGAACAGCGCCGCCTTATCCGCCGCGCTTTCTGCCACATCAACCGCAATCGCTGCCTCCAGTACACCGGGGCCGGTTTCCTCATGCAGCCCTTCCAACCCGAAGTCCATGGCTTCACAAATGGACAAGAGCGCGTGGTAGAACTCGGCATAGGCCGAGTTGCGCAATACAGAGTAGCCGAAAAACCCGGGCGCCAGTGGTTTGAGGTTGCGGTAGTTCTTTTCGCGCACCGAATGGGGCGTTTCCTCGAACAGGAAGAACTCATACTCAAGCGCCGCGTACGGCTTGTATCCCATACTATCGGCCTTCTCGATCACACGCCGCAGCATTCCGCGTGGGCACAGAGCTTCCGCTGGGGGCGCAAACTCGCCCAGGAAAAACAACATGTCGCCCTCAAACGGGATGTTGCGACAACTCTGCGGGAGGATTCGCACCGCGGCATCCGGATAGCCTGTGTGCCAGCCGGTGAATGTCACATTGTCGTAGAGCTGGTCGTGCGAATCCCACCCCAGCACGACATCGCAGAATCCGAAACCTTTATCCAAGGCCGAAAAGAACTTCTCGCGCGACATGTACTTGCCACGCAACACGCCATCGATATCGAACACGCCCACCTTTACGTGAGAAAGCCCCAACTGTTCGACAATGGCTTTGGCATCGGCAGCGGTGCGGACGTCTTTTGGTTCCATTGCACCCTCCAAGAGCTGGATTTATTATTGGGCTCGCTGGCACACGCGAGTCCGCGCCGGTCCATGTTCAGAAACAGCCCGATTTAGGTCGGAAGGGATTGCATTTCGCCCATCTGCACGATCGCTATCGTTCGCAAGCTGTGGACGGATTAGCGTCAACACCCCGACCCTTGCTTTGGCCGCCTTCGCGCACTCGCGTACCGTGAATTCCTCTCGCGGAAACCGCGAAGTAGACAAGCGCTGCTTGTATCGTCCGCTGCCAGCAGCCTACGAAATGTCAGCGCTAAGAGCAATGCCTGGCTACTTTAAATCTAAAAACTAACATCGCGCGGTGGTAATTTCTGCGCAAGAATGTAGCCTACTATAGATACACCATTAAGCCGACGCGCACTTGCCACATGAACAACGATACAACCCTACCCGCACCCTTGATCGGTGTCACCACGTACGGGCGCAATGAGGACAACCGTTTTGAGCTGCAAGGGTATTATATTGACGCTGTGCGGCGGGGCGGCGGCATACCGCTGTTGTTACCACCCGGCGAAGCTCGATGGCAGCAATTGTTCCAACATCTGCATGGCCTAGTGCTGACGGGCGGGGGCGATTTGGATCCCAAGCATTATGGCGGTCAAGATCATGAGGCCATCTATATGATGGACCGTGAACGCGACGCGAGCGAACTCGCCTTGGGGCTTGCCGCGGTTGAGAACGGTCTACCGACGTTGGGGGTCTGCCGCGGCGCACAGGTGCTCAATGTTGCACTTGGCGGCACTTTGTACGAACACCTGCCAGATGCAGTTGGTGAAGTGGTGGCGCATCGTGCCCCGCCACGCGAACCCGTCGCCCACATCGTCAAGGTAAAAGCGAATTCCCGATTGGCAGACATTGTTAAGGAACTGGAGTTCTCTTCGATGTCTTGGCACCACCAAGGACTAAGGGACGTTGCACCTGGGCTTGAAGTGGTGGCGCACGCGCCTGATGGCGCAATAGAGGCGATTGAAATGCCGGATCATCCCTGGTTGATCGCAGTACAGTGGCATCCCGAGCTGACCGCGGCCGATGATCCGGTGCAACAGCGTCTATTCGATGCCCTGGTGCATGCTGCCTTGGCGTCGCAGGACACGACCAGACAACACTAGATCAACGAGCGCTGTGCGGCAAGATTGACCGCGCTGGCTTGGCTCTGGGCGCGTCACACCTAGCAGAGCACGCAATGGCAGCGACTAAACACACCGCTAGCGCGAGCTTAGCGGTGGCGTCACCAATATTGTCCCTCGGTTAGGCCGGCTGGATGTTTTTCCGATTGTCAGACTCCCGGATCCACCAGATGACGGGCAGTGCAAGCACGACCATCCAGGCCTTGCCGACAACTTGACCCCCCAGGAACTCCAGGCTGCCGAAGGCAAGGTGCAGGAAAACAATGCTGTCTACCACCAGGCCCAGGGTGCTGCTCGCGAAGACGGCGAGGACGAACCGGCGTTCCTGAAGCGGCGTATAGACCGCGAAATCGGCCATCTCTGACAGGAGAAACGCCGTTCCCGAGGCCACCACGAGGGCAATGGGGGCAAGAACGGCGGAGAGCACGGCGCCGGCCAGGATGGCGGCCACGGCCCACAGTCTGCCGAGGCGTCGCTGGACCAGGTCGCGCAGCACCAAAGCAAGCCCGACCATCAACACACCGCTGGGCGCCATAAGCTTAGGCGCTACCGGGATGAGGCAGGGACCCTGAGGCACGCAGGTCACTCCAAGATTGCCAATCATCCAGTTGGCCATGGGGATACAGGCCGTGAACGCGAGAAGGTAAGCGTAGCCTTCTACCTTTAGCCGGTTCATAAGTTATCGGGGAGGGGCTCGAGGCATCGAGGTTCAGCGTCGATGCGGTGTTCGCCGACGTGGCCAGGCCATGATGGTAACAAAACAAGCAGTGGCAGCCACCACAATGGCAGGACCGGCGGGAATATCCCATCGCAGAGACCCGAACAACCCCGCAACCACTGACAACACACCGATAATTGCGGCAATCACCGCCATCTGTTCGGGCGTCGCAGACAGTCGCCGCGCCGCGGCGGCCGGTATGATCAATAGTGAAATAATGAGCAGAATACCCACGATCTTCATGCCTACCGCGATAGTGCCTGCGATCAGCAACGTGAAGACCAGTCGGGCACGCGTCACTGGTACGCCTTCGACCTCGGCAAGATCCTCGTTAATCGTAGACGACAGAAAGGAACGCCAGATAAGCGTTAGTGCCGTGATGGTCACTAGCACGAGCGCATAGATCACAATCAAATCTTCGACCGACACCGCAAGCACATCGCCAAATAAATAGGCTAACAAGTCGACACGTATACCCTCGATAAAGGCCAGCGCTACCAGCCCCAACGCCAAGGTACTGTGTGCAATAATGCCAAGCAAGGTGTCGCTTGCTAATAATCGTTGACGCTCGAGCCAAACCAACAAGATGGCGAGTAACAAACACAACACAAATATGCCCACCGTCAGATTGATACCAAGCAGTAAACCGAGCACCACCCCCAGCAACGCCGAGTGCGATAGTGCTGCGCCAAAAAAGGCCTGTCGCCGCCACACCAGGAAGCAGCCGAGCGGTCCTCCCACGAGCGCGATGCCGACACCAGCCAACATGGCGCGAATGAAGAAATCTTCCATTACGGACCTACACTACCGCTTCGCTTTGCTTCGTCGACCGGTACGGGTTCACCGGCGACATCGTGACGGTGATCATGATGATGTGTATAAACCGCGAGGGTTTCCGCCACATGTTTGCCGAACAACGATACAAACTGGGGGTCCTGTGCCACCGACCGCGGATGGCCGGTGCAACAGACGTGGCGATTGAGACAGACGACGGTGTCGGTCGCGACCATCACCACGTGCAGCTCGTGCGATACCAGCAAGACACCACAACCGTAACGATCACGCACGTCGGCAATTAGACGATAGAGATCTGATTGGCTTGACACATCAACCCCGGCCAGCGGCTCATCTAGAACGAGAAGATCAGGTTGACGTAATAGCGCACGCGCCAGCACGACACGATGTAGCTCTCCCCCCGAAAGCTCCGCGAGTGGGCTATCCAGTACGGCGCTTGCCCCGATCTCGCCGAGTAGGGTTTGCAACCGTGAACGTGGTGCGCGGGCACCCAAAGTTAAGAACCGCGCCACTGTAATAGGCAGAGTGGGATCTCTGTCGATATGCTGAGGCGAAAAACCAATGCGCAAACCCGGCGCGCGGACCACGTTTCCCGAATCCGGTGTCATCAAGCCAAGGATTATTCGCACTAACGTCGATTTCCCCGATCCATTGAGCCCTACTAAGGTCACGATCTCGCCACGAGAAACCCGCAGGTCGACGTTGTCGAGGATTAAGCGACCGCTGAGCCGCACGGATAAGCCACGTGCCTCGATCAAGGTATCGCCTTTGCCTTCGGTCATCATCCTTGTTTTCGCCCCGCGCATCGAATGGTTGAATTATGTTACTTTATAACATTACGTTGGATATGAACCAACCCTTAGACCCAAAATCACGTTTGTAAATTCGATGCTGAATCGCCACCTATTTGCATTTGCGCTGTGCGCGGCGGTCCCATTCCTGTGTACAACCGCAAGCGCTGCGCCCAAGATCGTGGCCACCATCATGCCCATCCATTCGCTAGTGGTGGGTGTGATGCAAGGCGTTGGCGAACCTGACTTGATCGTGCGCGGCGTTGCATCGCCACACCATTATCAACTACGGCCATCCGATGCTGCCAAACTCGAAAACGCAAGTGTCGTTTTCTGGGTCGGCGGATCATTCGAGACGTTCCTGCAAAAGCCCCTTAGTATCTTGGGTCACAACGCACGCGTGGTCACGCTGATAAAGACGAAGGAAATCAGATTGCTTCACAATCGGAGAGCTGGTGCCTGGGAAGATCACGACGAACAACATGGAGAACATGCGGGGCACACAGAACACGAAAACGAGCTTGGACACCAACAGTTCGACGCACATCTGTGGCTAGACCCCGAGAATGCGAAGAAGATCGTCGATTTGATCGTGGTGGAACTGAGCGCGGTCGATCCTGTAAACGCCGTTACATATATATCCAATGGCGGGCAGCTCAAGCACCGTATTGAGATGCTGGACCTTACCCTAGCCAAGCGCTTGGCCCCAGTGCGTGACACGCCATACGTTGTATCCCACGACGCCTACCAGTATTTGGAGAGGTACTATGGCCTGAACGCGGTGGGGTCGATCACCGTAAGTCCAGAACAACGACCAAGCGCCCAACGCCTTAAATCATTGCGGGTAAAAATCAAAGAACTCGGTGCGCGCTGTGTCTTTAGCGAACCACAGTTCGAAACCGCGCTCGTGAAGACGATGATCGAAGGCACCAGTGCCAAGCGTGGGATTTTGGATCCACTTGGTTCGATCTTCCGGCCAGGACCTGGCGCCTACTTCGACATGATGAATGCCAACGTATCGGCGATTGTCGATTGTCTATCCAAAGGGTAGGTTTGCGTATTTAGTTTGAAACTTGCTTGGCGGATGCCGGCATCGCCTTGAGAATGAGCTGCGGGTCGAGGCGTCGTTTGAAAAGATTTATTCGCCAATCAAGATGCGGACCGGTGACCCGACCGGTTGCGCCGATCTCCGCGATCACATCGCCCTGTCGTACATACTGTCCTTCTTTTACAAGAATGCGATGCAAATGTATAAAGGTCGACGACAGACCGTGGCCGTGGTCTAAGATCAAAGTCCCGCCGGAATAAAACATGTCCGGATGGGTTAACGTCACAATACCGCTCGCGGGCGCGACCACCGGTGTTTCCACCGGTGCCGCGATGTCGAGCCCGTAATGTGGCCGGCGTGTCTCACCATTTAGAATGCGCTGGCTGCCGTAAATACCGCTGATACGACCTTTAGCCGGCCAGATAAAACCTTTGAGAAAGTCGGTACGTGCATCGTCCTTAGTGCGCGCTTCTTTTATTGACGCGCTCTCACGGTGAATTCGCGTCAAGTCCTCTTCACTAGGACTAATCTTACGTGGCGGTAACCCATCGATGCGTTGAATCTTGTATTTACGTTGACCAACTTTGAGCTCACGCCATTCTCGACTACCGTCAGTAAAGGTGACCACAAGCTTAGCTTGCGCCGGCGCATCACGACCAAAGCCGATAAGGAACACACCATCCTTCGAGATGCGAACCGGTCGACCATCGAAGGTGACCTCGGTACCGGGGTCGGTCCGACCCTGCATCAAACCGCCTTGCACCGGCTGACCTTGCAACTCCAAGGTGCCCGCCCATAAATGGCCAACCCACGCCATGGACAGCGCTAACGTATAAAGGATTCGATTCATAGCAATCGATGTTTCAAGGGTCATGCCGAAACATTGCATTCAGAACAAAGCCCCTTGATCTCGATGGTCTGGGTATCGGCACGAAATCCCAGCCTTTTGGCATCCTGAGTTAGCGCTTGAGCAATTGCCGGCGCGTCGATTTCGGCGACGGCATTACATTGGCGACAAATGAGGAATTGGCCAATATGGGGCTTGCCGGGACCGCCACAACCCACATAGGCATTCAACGACTCGATACGATGCACAAGGCCTGCCTCTAGCAAGAAGTCTAGCGCCCGATACACGGTGGGCGGCGCTGCGCCGCGTCCATCGCGATGCAATTCGTCGAGAATATCGTAGGCCTTCATCGGTATGTGTCGACTCCATACCAGCTCGAGCACGCGACGCCGCAGTTCCGTGAAACGTAAGTGTTGTTTTCTGCATGCCAATTCGGCTTCGGCCAACGCCAGATCAATACATCGATCGTGATCATGCGAACCTGTCTTAAAGGGCACAAGCACACGTTTTTTTGGCATGAGCACTCCGGTAGTCAATCATCATGTTTGTTATAATATAACGTATCGAGCAGACTAAACAACGACCGTCAGTCACAGACCTTAAGCTTGTAGTCCGCGACACCAGAATCACTGCACGCCGTACAGGCGTTCGAGTACGTCTTCCGCTCGCTACTTGCCCGTCTTGCGAACACCGGCACATACTCGCGGGTACACACCTCGGGTCGTGGTTGCGAGCATTGCGTGAGGCCATGGTCGGGTATATCCGTGCTACCGCCGTTGGATGAACAACTTGCCGCACACGAAGATTAAACCTAAGGAAGGTCTGATTTATTCAGACCTTCCTGCGGTACACGGCCAGGATTGTTCTGACGGACACGGATGTCCTAATGCCGCGGACGCAGGATGCGTAGGAGCGGCCCGACAATCCTTTGCATTTCCTCTATCTCGGTAACTGCTCCTGCGTTACCCTACCTTCCGACATCCTTGTCGTCGCATGGAGGTCAGATGTGCCGCCATTTTCAACGACTGCAAGTCATTGAAAATGAAGGAAAGCGAAAACCGCGCTTTTCGCTTTCCGTGCTCTGAGAAATCCAGGATGGATTGATTCAGAGCTTCCCTAAGAGAATCGTTGTCCTCATGTCAGCAAAGCATCAAAAGTTGTGGCGATTGTGGCTAGCATTTTACCTGGCGTGGACAGCTGCCACAGCAGTATGGATATACGATGATGCTAAACAAGCGACGCAGATTTTGTTGAAGTCTAACAATCTCAAAGCAGATCACCGGGTCGCTGCTTGTGAAACAATGAACGAACTTTCGGCACTGGAAGACCAAGATCAGAAGCTGATAGAACTTTACTTCACTGTTTATCAGAAAAACGAATTGGACAATGTTCTCGAGCAGATCAGAGCTTTCGATGCGCTCGAGGTCTACTTTATTACCGAGAGAGCAACCGGTAGGCATCCCCATCTCGACGACAGTGTTCACCGCGTATTACGAGATTGCGCGAGCGCACGTGTGCGAATCGACGAGGTAACACGTGAAAGAAATGCCGCGGCAACGGGACTAGTGTCTTATGTGGGAATCGTATTTTTGCCGCCGCTTGTCGTGTTACTGATTGGTACGGTATTTATCTGGATGCCGTCGCGATTCAAAACCAACTAAACAACCCACATACCCATGAATTCGTCCACTGGCGTCGACTCGAGTTGCGCTTGATCATTGCAAACTGAGAATATCCGTTCGCACTGCGCACGACCTAAACGTGCGGTGATGTTGCGTTCGAATTTGGCGTTGAGCAGTGGGATGCCCTCGCCGCGGCGACGCCGATGACCCACCGGATAGTCCACTTCTATTCGATCTGTCTTGGTGCCGTCTTTAAAAAAAACTTGCACGGCATTGGCGATCGAGCGTTTTTTGGGATCCAAGTAGTCTGCTGAGAAGCGTTCGTTCTCGTTCACCTGCATCTTGTCACGCAACGCGTCGATGCGCGGGTCGGCGGAGACGTCATCCTCGTAGTCTTCGGCTGTAAGGTTTCCCTTGATTAACGCTACCGCTACCATGTATTGGATACAGTGATCTCGATCAGCCGGGTTATCCAATGATCCCGTCTTATCGATAATGCGTACACCCGACTCTTGGGTCTCAATGGAAATTCGATCGATGTCGTCTAGTCGATCCTTGACTTGCGGGTGCAGGGTAACCGCGGCTTCAACCGCAGTCTGGGCGTGGAACTCAGCCGGGAAGGAAACCTTAAACAGCACGTTTTCCATTACATAGGTGCCATAACCCTGACTAAAACTTAAGGGGTTACCCTTGAAAAGGACGTCCCGAAAACCCCAGTTGGGGGTGGACAGGGCCGACGGGTAACCCATCTCGCCGCGGGTGGCGGTAAGCGCGAGCCAGACGCCACGGCTGGTGGCATCACCGGCGGCCCAGCTCTTGCGCGAACCGGCATTCGGGGCATGTCGATAAGTGCGCAGCGCGCCACCATCGATCCAGGCGTTGGACAGCGCATTGATGACTTGCTCACGAGAACCGCCGAGCATCGCGGTGACCACTGCGGTGGTCGCTACCCGTACCAACAACACATGATCTAAACCAACTCGATTAAAACCGTTCTCTAATGCAATGACGCCCTGCACCTCGTGGGCCTTGATCATGGCCGTGAGCACGTTGGCCATCAATAGCGGTTTCTCACCTTCGGCGATCGCCTTGCGGCTGAGGTAGTCAGCGACTGCGAGCACGCCCCCGAGGTTATCGGAAGGGTGGCCCCATTCGGCCGCCAACCATGTATCGTTGAAATCAAGCCATCGGATCATGGTGCCGATGTTGAAGGCAGCACGTACCGGATCGAGCTCAAAATCAGTGCCCGGCACGCGTGCACCGCCAGCCATGTTTGCCCCAGGAACAACCGGGCCAAGCAGTTTGGTGCAAGCGGGATAATTGAGCGCAAGCAATCCACAGCCAAGCGTATCCATTAAGCAATAACGCGCCGTTTCCATGGCCTCGCGACTCTGGGTCACATCATAGTTGAGTACGTAGTCGGCAATATCTATCAGTTCGGGGTCGGGATCTGGGCGCCTGGCACTGCCGATTGCTTCTTGCGACATTGCCCGTTAACCCCGTGCCTCGATTGGCGTCCAATCCGCGTGCGCCGGGCCCGTGTAATCGGCACTCGGCCGGATCAGTACATTATTTTCCCGTTGCTCCATAATATGCGAAGACCAACCGGTGATGCGCGACACCACGAAGATGGGCGTGAACAATGGGGTTGCAATACCCAGCAAATGGTAAGCAGACGCGCTATAGAAATCGAGATTAGGGAACAATCGTTTCTCTTCCCGCATCAGGTCTTCGATCGCCTCTGATACATCGAACAAACGGGTGTCACCTACGGCATCGGATAACTTCTTCGACCAGGCCTTGATTACCGCACTGCGTGGGTCGGATTCGCGATACACCGCATGACCAAACCCCATGATCTTTTCCTTGCGGCTAAGCATGCCGAGCACGGCTTCACGTGCCTGCTTGGAAGTCTCAAACTGTTCAATCAATGCCATCGCCGCCTCATTGGCACCACCATGCAAGGGCCCTCGCAGCGTACCTATTCCCGCCGTTACCGCGGAATAGAAATCAGACAGGGTTGCTGCGCACACCCGGCATGCGAACGTCGATGCATTGAACTCGTGTTCGGCATACAGAATCAATGAGGCGCTCATACAACGTTCGTGTAACGCGCTTGGTTGCCTACCTTGGAGCATGTGTAGTAGATGACCAGCGATGGATTCGTCATCGGTCTCTACCTCGATGCGCGTACCATCGGTGACGAAGCGATGCCAGTAACACATGATAGAAGGAAATACGGCCAGCAATCGGTCAGCGATATCTTGTTGCTGCGCGAAATCGGTCTCTGGCTCCAGTGTGCCCAACATCGAACAACCCGTACGCATGACGTCCATGGGATGCGCGCCGGCCGGTATAAGCTCGAGCACTTCCTTGAAGGCAACAGGAAGGCCACGCAGGTTTTTTAGTCTGGCCTTATAGGCCTTGAGTTCTGACGCTGTGGGCAACTTGCCGTATAACAACAGATAGGCTACTTCCTCAAACTGGGCACGTTCGGCTATTTGCTGAATCTCGTAGCCCCGATAGGTCAAACCGTGACCCTCTTGACCTACAGTCGCGATCGCGGTTTGGCCGGCTGTTTGCCCGCGCAAACCCGCGCTTGTCTTTTTTGCTGTCATGACTGATTCTCCCCCTTAGCAAAAAGCTCATCGAGTTTTTGCTCGTATTCGTCATAACCGAGTACTTCGTAAAGCTCGTCTCTTGTCTGCATCCTTTCCAGTGATGCCTGTTGGGTCCCATCACGACGTAGCGTCTGGTAAACATCGAGTGCTGCCGCACTCATGGCACGAAACGCCGATAGCGGATACAGAGCAAGCCTTACTCCCGCCTTGTGCAACTGCTCCACTGTCAGCAACGGTGTCTTGCCGAATTCGGTGATGTTGGCAAGGATGGGCACTACCGAGGCTTGCGCAAAACGTTTGTATTCCTCGAGGGTGGTCAGTGCCTCTGGAAAAATCATGTCCGCACCCGCCTCGACGTAACGCCCAATCCGCTCTATAGCGGCATTTAACCCTTCCGACGCCAGTGCATCGGTGCGTGCCATAATCACGAAGTCATCATCGCTGCGGCCGTCGACAGCGGCTTTGATGCGATCGACCATTTCTTCAGTCGACACCAACGCCTTGCCCGGTCGGTGGCCACAACGCTTGGCCTGCACTTGGTCTTCTATATGACAGCCGGCAGCACCGGCACTGGTGAGTTCGCGCACCGTACGGCCAATCATAAAAGCCGCGCCCCATCCGGTATCTGCGTCTACCAAAAGCGGCAACTTGCTGGCGGCAGTAATGCGACGAACATCAGCCGCTACATCGTTCAAGGTGGTTATACCCAAATCGGGTAATCCGAATGATGCGTTGGCGACACCGGCGCCCGAGAGATAAAGTGCACGAAACCCCGCGCGCTCGGCCAACAGTGCACAATAGGCATTGATCGTGCCCACCACCTGTAGTGGTTGCTCGACCTCGATGGCCGCGCGCAGGCGTGCGCCGGCGCTCGATGTCTGGTTCATGCTTTTCAACCTCAACCTCGTCGGGTATGTGCTTAAGCGACGCCCAGCCTAGGTGCCCTTGGCGTAGCCAACACCCTGTAGTGCGACCGCGATCTCATCGAGGACAGCTGGGTCGTCGATGGTAGCGGGTATTTTGTATTCCTGCCCGTCAGCGATCTTTTGCATAGTGCCGCGCAGAATCTTGCCGGAACGTGTTTTCGGCAACCGATTAACCACCGTCGCCGTTTTGAAGGCGGCTACCGGACCGATCTGCTGACGTACCATCTTCACCGTCTCTTGGGTAATGTCGGTGTGGTCGCGATCCACACCGGCCTTAAGTACCAAAAATCCAAGTGGTAGCTGGCCCTTGAGTTCATCGCTCACACCAATGACCGCGCATTCGGCGACGTCCGGATGCGCCGCTAACACCTCTTCCATACCACCTGTCGACAATCGGTGACCGGCGACATTAATAATGTCATCGGTGCGCGACATAACGTACACGTAGCCATCCTCATCGACGTAGCCCGCGTCAGCGGTCTTGTAGTAGCCCGGAAACTCCGCGAGATAGGAGTCGATGAAGCGTTCATCGGCGTTCCATAATGTTGGAAACGTTCCCGGCGGCAGCGGTAGTTTGATTACCAGTGCGCCGACATCTCCAGTTTTCACTTCCCGGTTTTCGGCATCGACCACACGTACATCCATGCCGGGAACAGGCTTGGTCGGTGAGCCGTGCTTGACCGGTAGCTGCTCGATGCCAACACAATTGGCGCAGATTGACCAACCAGTCTCCGTTTGCCACCAATGGTCGATAACGGGTACACCTAGGTGGTGTTCAGCCCACTTGAGCGTGTCTGGGTCGGAGCGCTCGCCGGCAAGAAATAGTGATCGAAACGCAGACAGATCATATTTCTTTATAAACTCGCCGTCGGGGTCTTCTTTCTTTATAGCACGGAAGGCAGTGGGCGCAGTAAACATTACACTTACCTTGTGTTGCGATATCACGCGCCAGAAAGCACCGGCATCGGGTGTGCCCACCGGCTTACCTTCGTACAGTACCGTCGTGTTGCCGTTAAACAACGGTGCATAGACGATGTAGGAATGGCCAACCACCCAACCGACATCGGAGGCGGCCCAGTACACCTCACCCGGTTGTACCCCGTAGATGTTCTTCATCGTCCACTTAAGGGCAACAATGTGGCCACCGTTGTCGCGTACTACCCCTTTCGGCTCACCGGTCGTACCCGAGGTATAGAGGATATATAGTGGATCGGTGGCTAGCACCGGCACGCAATCGTGCGGTGTCGCCGTCCGCATGGCCTCATCCCAGTCAAGATCACGGCCCAGTGTGAGTTCGGCTGGCCCCATGGAACGCTGCAATATGATGCACTTCTCGGGCTTACTCTTGGCGAGGTTGATCGCCTCATCGAGCAACGGCTTGTAAGGGATCACCCGATTCACTTCGATACCGCAAGACGCCGAAACGATTACCTTTGGTTTGGCATCGTCAATGCGCACCGCCAATTCATTGGCGGCAAAGCCACCGAACACCACCGAGTGCACCGCACCCAGGCGCGCGCACGCCAACATCGCCACCGCCGCTCCGGGCACCATTGGCATGTAGACGATCACGCGATCACCCTTGCCTACACCTTGCGCCGCCAACACGCCGGCAAAGGCGGCGACTTCGTCGCGCAGCTCTCGATAGGTAAACGTCTTGGTCGTTTCGGTGACGGGGCTGTCGTAGATTAGTGCTGGCTGATCGGCACGGCCATTTTCTACGTGTAGGTCGAGCGCGTTATAACAAGTATTCACTTCGCCACCAACGAACCAACGGTAAAAAGGTTTGTTGCTGTCGTCGAAGACTTTGTCCCATTTCTTGTACCAGTGAACGGCCTCAGCCGTCTCTCCCCAGAAGCCTTGCGGATCCTGCAAAGAGCGTGTGAATACGGACTGGTAATCTCGTCGCTCCATAGTCTCCCCCGTGGCTATTCAATGCCGTACCGAACTCGATCGCGGCGGCTATATTGGAATAAAACTATAGTAGTAAGCAAATATCTGCCAGTCTTGTCATTAATAAACCCAATGCTTCGTATTGGAACAAACAATAGTGGCGAGCCCACTACGCAAGCAGTTCAGGTAACCCTGCCAATGTGGATAATTCAGCGTGTGCCGGTTTCGGTAAGCGCTCGCGTTTTTGTCCGAAGCGATTGACCCACACCACATTCATCCCGAAGTTAGCGGCAGCGGCCGCATCCCACGCATTTGAGGACTGAAAACTGATTTCGTTGGCACTCACTCCTAGGCGATCGCAGGCGAGCTGGTAAACCCGTGGATCGGGCTTGTAGATGCCAACATCTTCGATAGAAAACACCGCGTCGAGCAGATCTTGCAATCCCGCGGATTCGACAGCGGCATCAAGCATGCGCGGTGAACCATTAGACAAGATCGCTGTCTTGACATCTTTCTGCTTCAGCGCGGCCAAGGTCTCTTTGACCTCTGGATAGCAATCCAACGCGAGGTAGGCCTGCATCAAGTCATTTAGCAGCTTGCTGTCGTCGATACCACACGTCTCAGCCGCATAATCGAGACCATCTTGGGTCACTTGCCAGAAGTCTACGTGTACACCCATTAAACTACGCAACCACGTATATTCGAGCTGTTTAGTCCGCCATATCATCGATAGCTGGTCAGCCCTCTCGCCGATACGGCTGCGATGCTTGCCGACGGCCGAATGCACATCGAACAGCGTGCCGTAGGCGTCGAATACGCAAGCCTTGATGTTTTGCAAAACTGTCATGGCGATGCTTCTCCTCTAAGCGGGTAGGGTCTTGTGTCTTAGCTTGTCGTTGAATCGGGCCGCATCGACAATCACACGCTCGTGCGTGCCCTCGGTAATGGTGTCAATACCATCGTGCGCGCTGATCGCGAAAGTCAGCTTGCGCCCCTCTTGCGAAAGTAGCTTGACCTTTACCGTTACCGACAAACCGGGTGGGGTCGCGGCTAGATGACTCAGGTTGACGTGAGTACCGAGCGTCTGCGTGGCCGGCCAATCGATGTGCGGATTGATCGCCTTTATGCAGGCCCATTCGCACAAACCGACCATAAAACCGGTCGCAAGTATCGACGGCATTTGCTGGAATTCCGGGGCCTCCGGATATAGGTGGGGCACAGTCTTGTCTTGCGGGATGGTGAAGCTAAATTCATACGCCATGTTCTCAGGCAACGTGGTAGGCATGATCTTCTTTCCGTCGTATTGGGCATCGTTGTCGCCGGCACCGAAAATCGATGATACCAGGGTCTCAATCGGTGGATTTGCTTGGTTTAGGGCAAGGCTTGCCGTACCCCGATTTTGGGGTCAGAATGTCCTTCGACGCGTTCTTTTGAGCACCAAGGGTGGTATATGCGAGCCTGGAGTGCGTCGCGACAGCCCTACAGGGCGCCATATAGACAACCAGAATCGGCCGCCCCTATCGCCAAGAACGCATCTCGGTAGTAACCCTAACAATCGGAGGGGAATCATGTTTAAGTTTCTTAAATCTACTGCCCTGCTGTTGTCCAGCGCCGCCGTGTTGGTGCTTGGGCTGGCGGGCCCGGCTCAGGCCAAGGTCGAAGGTGATACCATCATCCTCGGTTCTGCCATTTCCTTCACCGGTAAGTACTCGACCAATGGCATCCATGCCTCCAACGGCTACAACCTCGCCGTTAAACGCATCAATGAGAGCGGTGGCGTTGTTGTCGGTGGTAAATCGTACAAGTTCAAAATCCAGTACTACGACGACGAGTCGACGCCGGCTCGGGGTGCCCAGCTCGCCGAGCGCCTGATTAAGCAGGACGGTATCAAATACATGCTTGGCCCCTACAGCTCTGGTCTGACCAAGGCAATTGCGCCGGTAACCGCGAAGTACAAGATCCCGATGGTCGAAGCCGAGGGCGCATCGCGTTCGCTGTTCACGCAGGGCAACAAGTACATCTTTGCCGTGCTATCGACATCGGAACAGTATCTCGCCAGTGCAATCACGTTGGCGGCCGAGATTGCCAAGAAGAATGGCAGGAAGCCACAGGATGTGAAGGTCGCCTTGGCCTTCGAGAATGATCCGTTCTCGCTAGACGTACGCGCCGGCGTGATCGATGACACCTCGAAGTACGGCATGAAGATCGTCATCGATGACAAGCTGCCGCGTGACCTGTCGGACATGTCGGCAACGCTCACCAAGGTCAAGGCGTTAAAACCCGACCTTCTCGTCATTTCCGGTCACTCCAAAGGGGCGGCAACCGCGGCGCGACAGATCAAAGACATGAGGATCGACGTGCCCATGATCGCCATGACCCATTGCGAGGCCGCCAAGGTCATCAGCAAGTTTGGCGCTGCCACGAATGGGTTTCTGTGTCCGACTCAGTGGGCAGAAACACTGAGCTACACGGGTCCCCTGTTTGGGTCGGCGGCTGACTTCGACAGACTGTTCAAGGCAACCTATGAGGGTTACAAGAACGTGCCGTATCAAGCGGCCCAAGCTGCCGCTGCGGTGATGGTTTGGAAAGATGCCTTTGAGCGTGCGAATTCGTTCGACACCGAAAACGTGCGCGAGGCCCTCACCAAGACCGATATGCAAACCTTCTACGGCAGCATCAGATTCTCCGAGGCCGGCAACAACATTGCCAAGCCCATGGTGCTTCGGCAGATTCAGGACGGCGAGCTGAACGTGGTGGCACCCGCCAATTGGGCTTCTCACGCGGTGGAGCACCCGCGTATGGTGAACTACTAATCCACGCTACTTTTCGGATTAGATAGATTGCGTCTTTAGCGCCCCCACCCTGAGGGTGGGGGCGTTGCTTCTACGGATAACAAATCAAACGCCGTGCTAGACAATCTACTCATACTTGTCGTCGCACCCGTCCTAAACGTGCAATTGCTGCTCGACGGACTCTGCATCGGTGCCATTTTCGCACTGGCCGCCTATGGGTTGGCCTTGGTGTGGGGTGTGATGAACGTCAAGAACCTCGCCCAGGGCGATTTCATCATGATGGGCGGATACATCGCGTTCGTGATGACAAAGATGGATATTCATCCCATCTTTGGCCTGCCGGTGGCGATCGTACTGATGTTCGCTTTCGGTTGGATTGTCTATCGTCTAATCATCAGTCGCATCATCGATAAAGATATGTTTACCTCCTTGCTTGCGACCTTTGGCCTGGCCATTTTGCTACAACAAGTGCTAAACCTGATATTCGGTCCCGAGGTGCAAACGGCAGAGTCAGGTTTTGAGATCCGTTCCATTCTCGGTGGCATGGTTACGGTCGCCGATATTAAGCTCATTTCCTTCTTACTCACAGCCATCCTGGCGGCGATCGTCGTCACCTTTATGAGATACAGCCGCATGGGTCAGGCGATTCGCGCCACCGCCCAAGACGCGCGAGCCGCCAAGGTCATGGGCATCGATACCGACCGGGTGTATGCGTTTACCTACGCGTTGAATGCGGCCATTTGTGGCGCGGCGGGCGTACTAATCGCAATGATTTGGGTATTGCAACCATTCTTTGGACTGGCCTATTCAATTCGCTGTTTCGTTATCGTCACCGCCGCTGGTCTAGGGAATCTTCCAGGTGTCATCATGGCTGGTCTTGGGTTGGGCGCGGTGGAGCAGTTCGGCGGATTCATACTGGGGGCAGAATTTCAACAAGCCATCGTGGTTGGCATGCTTGTATTGGTTCTACTCATACGCCAATTTCAACAAAGCCGGCAACGTCAAGCGGTGGTATGAGTCTCGGCCTGAAAATGCTGCCGGCGGCTATTCTCGTTTTCGGAATCGTCGGGCCGTTTCTGTTCCCCAACTACACGTTTCAACTCGCAATGCTTTGGATAATGATTCTGTTCGCCTTGACCTGGGACACCCTGGGCGGACAGATGGGATATAACTCACTCGGCAACATTGTTTTCTTCGGTGTCGGTATGTACATCTGCGCCATCATCCAGATCGCCTGGGCCGGATACGACGTGGCCGAATATACCGCCCATTTTGGTGCCGTTAAGATCGAGGTCACTTACGCACAGTATTACGGGGGTCTAATTATAGGTCTGATTTTGGCCGCGTTAGGTTGCGTGCTCGTTGCCGTCCTCTTTGGGCGTGTCGTGTTCGGCCTACGCGGTCCCTACTTCGCCATCGGCACCTTGGGCATCGCGATCGCGGCCGGTGAGCTCGTGGGGACCTGGGACTACGTCGGCGGTGGCGGGGGTATTACCGTACCGTTTTATCCTGGTGAGCCTGACGAACGGGCGTTGCTGTATTATTTTCTATGTTTCCCATTGGCGGTTGCCACCTTTGTTTTCCTCAGATGGCTCTATTCGACGCGCTTCGGTCTGGCGATAAATGCCATTCGTGACGACGAAGAGAAGGCCGAAGGCATGGGCATTCATACCCTGCGCTATAAGACCATTGCTTGGGCGTCGTCGGCCTTTTTCCTGGGAATCTCAGGCGCCATCTTTGGCAATATGGTGGGCTTTGTCGAACCACTCGAGGTCGCGTTTCCGGTCGTCACCTTCGGCATTTTCATGGTGGTGATGGTGCTCCTCGGCGGTAAAGGCACATTGTGGGGTCCAGTATTGGGCGCCACCGTGTTTCACATCATCAAAGAAACGACTTGGACCTATATGCTCGGCTGGCAATGGGTGGCGCTAGGGGCGCTCATCATCATCAATATCGTGCTCTTCCAGCAAGGCATTCTCGGTTGGGCGCAAGAAAAATGGCCAGAACGCTTTGGCATTAAAGTGGAAGACGATGACAGCGGGCGTGAGACAGGCTGATGGTGACGTCTAGCAGCAGCGCAACCAATGGCTTGATTGAATGCCAAGGTGTAACCAAGACTTTCGGCGGCATTGTCGCCAACAACGAGATAGCGCTTAGCGTTCCCCAAGGTCGCATTACCGGCTTAATCGGACCCAACGGCTCCGGAAAGACAACCTTATTTAACTCAATTGTCGGTTATCATCCCTTAGATTCGGGCTCGATCAAGTTTAAGGGCAAGGAGATCTCCAAACTGCGCGTACCACAAATCGCGCGCATGGGTATTTTGCGCACCTTTCAGCAAACACGTATCTACTCGAAGATGAACTGCGTGAAAAACATGCTGGTATCGGTGCCGCACCGGCACGAAACCTATCGCACGATGTTTTCCGAGCACCCCCCGGAGGTGACCGAGCGAGCGGAAGAGCTGCTTGACTACGTGGGCCTGTACCAAAAGCGTTTTTTGATCTCAGGCGATCTCTCCTTTGGCCAGCAAAAGCTGTTGGAGTTCGCCATGGCGTTGATGAATGAGCCGGAAGTGTTGCTGCTCGATGAACCAACGGCAGGAATCAACCCGACTCTAATTAACGGCCTCATTGATCGACTGAGGCGGGCCAATGAGCAAATGGGTATTACGCTGTTTGTTATCGAACACAACATGCGTGTAATCATGAATCTCGCCGAGCATATCTACTGTCTGGCCAATGGCAAGCTATTGGCAGAAGGTACGCCGGACAAGATTCAGAACGACAAACGTGTTATCGATGCCTATCTTGGTGGTCAAGTCTAAACGGTGAACACGTAATCATATAGTGGCCGACAACCACAAACAAAAAGACTCTAAGCATGCAAGCGGTTACCGTGGCGGAACGGTAGATACCGTCATCTCCGTCGACGACGTCGCCCGCGAGGCACAGAAGATCGCCGAGCATGCGCCCTCTAAGGAAGACATCGCCAACCTCGCACGCAACGACCCTTATGTAACTATCGACAATCTTCGTGCAGGTTACGGAAAAATGGAAATCCTGCACGATTTCAATCTTCAAGTCGCCAAAAAACAATCGTTGTGTTTGATCGGTCCGAACGGGGCCGGTAAGTCGACAATCTTGCATTCGATATTCGGGTTCACCAATATCTTTAGCGGTCAAATCCGCATTGGCGAAGGCGATAACAAGCTCGATGTCACCAAACTGACATCGAGCGAAAAGCTAAACCGAGCTGGTATTGCCTACATCCTGCAAGATAAATCCATCTTCCCTGGCATGACAGTGGAAGAGAACCTCTGGATGGGCGGCTATTTGAAGGAGAAACCTGCCGAGGCGAAGGAGGCGGCGGAAAAGATATTCGAAAAGTATTCTCGTCTTGCCGAACGACGTTCGCATCTAGCGCGCGTGCTGTCGGGTGGCGAACGTCGATTGTTAGAAATCTCCCGCGCCCTGGTGATGGAGCCGGAGGTGCTGCTCGTCGATGAGCCTTCTATTGGTCTTGAGCCGCGCTTTATCGATATGGTGTTTGAAATCCTCGATGACCTGCAAAACAACGAGGGCAAAACCATTATTATGGTCGAACAAAACGCCAAGAAGGGGCTCGAATTCGCCGACATAGGCTACGTGTTAGTGTCGGGTGAAATCGCAATCGCTGGGCCCGGTAAAGAACTGCTAGAAAATCCTGCGGTTGGTCGACTGTTTCTAGGAGGCTAAAGTAATACGGTATTAGTGGCGAGTAGCTAGTAGCGGGAGTAAAACTGGGGCGGCAGGTTGCGCATGCTTTGGCTCACTACTAGCAACCAGCTACTTGCTCGTAGCTAGATTTTCGACCACTGTTGCATATGGTATTTGCAACAATGCCTTGGGCGCTATCTTTATCTTGGTTGAACGATTTCCACCTCCTAGAATGATATAGTCCGCCGACATTACCCGCTCATCTATCCACACCGGCAAGTCGACAGTCAGCGCCAACGGGGTAACACCACCGAGTTCCATACCCGTGACTTCTTTGGTTTCGTCGGCGGAGGCAAACGACACGCGGCGCGCTGCAAGCCTCTTACGTACCACCTTATTGACATCGAGACGGGTGCTCGCCAACACGATGCAGACAACGAAGCGTGCTTCCCCGGTCTTCGCTTTGACAATAATGGTGTTTGCCGCCACCTCGAGCGCGTAACCATAATGCTGGCAGAATACCGCGGTGTCCGCGAGCTCGGGGTCACAAGGTATGACTTCGTAGTCGAATCCGGAGTCGTCGAGAAATTGCCTTACCAAATTTTCACTGCGCATAGTCTTGTTCGATATTTTGGCGTCGACGCATGTAATCTTAGCCTTGCTTCACCTCATGCGTAGTATCATCATGAGTTTACACCCAAACGGGAAGATACACCGTGAACCACTTTGCCGTTATTGTCTCGATAAGACTTAAGCCCGGGACAGCCGAGGACTTTTATCCCCATATTATTAAAAATGCTGCTGCTTCCAAGCGTGACGAGCCGGATTGTCATCGCTTCGATGTGGTCGTAGTTGAAGACGACAATCACCAACTGTACTTCTATGAGGAGTACACGGACGCAGCTGCATTCGAAGCCCACCGTAACACGCCGCACTATGAGACATTCCGACAGGCTACCGACAACATGGTGTTAGAGCTCGTTGTTCACCGGTGTAATCATATTGGCTAATTGTCGACGTAGAGGGATCGTAACCGACTGACGGCTGAGTGCGGACTCGTCAAGACAGGTCTGTCAGTAGCACGAGAAATCGCCGTATGCGCCCTCGCCATTGAGAACTGTGCGAGCACGAGCACATCGTAACCGCTAAGTTCCTTGACCGCTTGTAAGATTAAAGCGTCGTGCTCTTGCAGTTGACCGGACTGCAAGGCCTTTAGGGCATCGGGCACATAAGTCAATTGGATACGCGGCGAAAGATTCCTGTGTGCGGCTGCTAGCTCCAATTGTGTGCGCAGCGAACTAATGGTGGGAAGAAAAGTGGCAAGCCCGGCGATACGTGTTCCAGATGAAAGCGCATCATCAATCATCGCCTCATCTGGTTTGAGTACTGGAATGTCCAGATCTTGCCTCGCAGCGTCGATCGCTGCCCCGAAACCCGAACAACTAAACAGAATTCCTTGCGCACCGTAGTCGGCCGCAGAATGAGCCAGGCTCGCAATACGACTGAAGATACTCTCATTGAGATCATCGCTTGCCGCCAGGTCAGTACTCAAGGAATCATCAGTAAGATTGGTTGTTGTGGCTTCCGGCCACAGCCGTTGGAAGGCTTCCGCTATTGGTTGATGCGACAGGATGGTGGCGTGGATTACGGCAATGCGCGTCATTGGGAAATTACCAAAGTGTGGGCTGAAGACGGCCTATTCCGGAACCTCTTGTTGTCTCGCTACCTTCGACCGATTACCATTGTGCGTGTTCGTCGCTACGATATTCAAGGTACGGCATGTCCCGTGAAGTCTGAAAGTCTAAGACACGATGGCGCCACCAGCTAACGCCCGAGCAATTCCGCGTGACCCGGGAACGTGGCACCGAGAAACAATTCTCGGGTGAGTATAACAACTGTGAGATACCAGGTACGTACCGTTATATCTGCTGTGGCAAACACTGTTCAGCTCCGACACCAAGTTTGACTCTGGCACGGACTGACCCAGTTTCTGGGAAGCTATATCCAGCGACGCAGTGGTAACCAAACCGAATGATAGATTCGGCACCGGCCTGACGGAAGTGTTGTGCGAACGCTGCGATGCACATCTCGGTCATGTGTTTGCCGATGGTCCGAAACTAGCGGACAACAGTATTGTATTAATTCAGTGGCGCTGAAACTCACGCGAAGATAAAAACATGACCAAATTCTCGTCACAATATTTTGACGAGCAACAGTATGCTCAGTCCGGCATAGCCAATTACGAGCTGGCATATGGGCGAAACTTTATCAGCCCAGGTGGTAAAGAAACCTCGGCTGAGTTTCTCAGGTTGCTTGGGCTTCGATCCGGTATAAAGGTCTTGGACATTGGCTGTGGTATAGGCGGTTGTGTATTTCAAATCGCCGCGGACTATGGAGCGTACGTAGATGGTGTTGATATCTCTCACAACATGATCGAGATTGGTAGCCAACGGTGCAAGGAACAGGGTCTTGAGGACCAAGTAAAGCTTTACCAGGGAGATTGTTTGGAAAGAGAATATGGCACAACTTACGATGTCGTCCATAGTCGCGACGTCTTCCTCCACATTCACGAAAAACCCAGATTATTCTCGATAATCAGAAATGTCCTTGCGCCGGGTGGCCTGTTGGCATTCACCGACTATTGCCGTGGCGAGGGCCCGCTAAGCACTGAGTTTGATACCTACGTCCGCCAACGTGAGTATTGCTTGCACACCGTCGATGAATATCGAGATTTGATAGAGCGAGCTGGATTTGTAGACGTTAAGGCGGAAGACAAAACCGGTTACTTTCTCGAAATTAACAAACGAGAGCTCAGCCGCTTGGCCGCTCGAAACCTTAACACCGAGGAAGTCGATGATCTGATGCGCGGGTGGCGTGCCAAGATTTTGCGCATACAAGACGGGGAGCAGCGCTGGGGGTGGTTCTTAGCGCGAAACCCTGGGTAACGGTGCTGCGCTGATACTATCCACCATACTTTCATCTGCCGCGGTCATTGACGTCGCCGGCGGTAACGACATATTCGGTCTAGACCTGTGGGCCTTCATTCTCATTTTACTTATGCTGGCAATAGGGGGCGTGGTCAAAGGCACAATCGGCGTTGGCCTGCCAGTCATAGTGATCGCGGTATTATCCAATTTTTTACCAGTGCCGCTGGTGTTGGCCCTGGTGACAGTGCCGATTTTGCTGACCAATCTTTGGCAGGTCATAGAAGCCGGAAAACCGATGGTACCACTCAGGCGTTTCTGGCCGATGATCGTTTGTCTGATCGTGTTCATTTGGATAGGCGCGCGGTTTGTGATCGACTTAGATCCGCGTGTGCTTTATGCGCTAATCGGCACCGCCGTCACGTTGTTCGTTGTGACAAGCTATTTCAAACTACATGGAACTGTGTCGCCATCGGCAGAAAGGTGGGCCGGACCGGTGGCGGGTATGATTGGCGGTTTGCTCGGCGGCATTTCTACCATCTGGGGGCCGCCGATGATGATGTATTTTGTTATGTTGCGGCTACCGAAGGAAGTTTACATCCAGGCAGTTGGCGTTGTGTGGTTTATGGCGTCGATTCCGCTTGTGGTCGCCTATATCAAATATGGGATACTGACAACTCACACCGCATTGTTATCGGCGATCGCTTGTATCCCCGGTGCGGTTGGATTTTTTGTGGGACAACGGCTGCGTAAACGCATCAATCAGGAACTGTTTCGTACACTCTTACTATGGTTCCTTTTGCTAGTCGGCCTCAATTTGATCCGACGGGCGATCTTCTAGGGCTATAGCACCGCGCATACAACTTCATCGCGTTGCTGGTTGCACGTGCGGATTTGTTGCCTGTATCTTTGACTGCAGGCTTTGACCCAAACCTTCATTCCTAACCTATAGAGGAGAGACATTATGTCATCAGAAACATTCGAAACGGGTCGCAAGATCCGTACTGAAGTACTCGGGGAGGAACGAGTGAGCAAAGTCCTAGATCAGGCCGATGACTTCAATCGCGACTTCCAACATTTCGTAACTGAGTACTGTTGGGGCGCTGGCTGGGGTCGTAGTGCTCTCGATCGCAAACAACGCAGTCTTCTAAATCTAGGTATGTTGGCAGCGTTGAACCGTGGTCCCGAATTCGAGCTGCACTTCCGTGGCGCCTTAAAGAATGGGCTCACACTAGACGAGCTGCAGGATGCGCTTATCCAGATTGCTATTTACTGCGGGATACCGGCTGGGGTTGAGGCTTTTAAGATCGCAAACAAAGTCCGAAAGGAATTGTAGAGCTTTGACCCGTTGCTGGGTCCGTAGTGAAGTACTTACTCCGCCGGTATCGGATCGACGGCCTTGCGAGCACTCAGTCGGTCGTAGTACTCGACCTCGCGTCGAAAAACGTCACGGTCGATAGGCGCTAACGAATCACCCACTAAGTTCGCCACCGGATTACCCATCAAATTGTCGGCATTGGCTTTCTTCCAGGGGACAATATATAGGATCTTCGGCAACTCTCGATTACCCACCACGGTTGTCCCCCGCAGTTCTATCCGGTCCTGTGCCTGCGAGGTTGGCACAAAGATACACACAAGTATCAATAAAACAAGATTAAAGTATTTTCTCATGATCAGTTCGCGGATATAAGTCTCTATTCGATAACATCACTCAACAACTCACTCTTTTCAACTTTGGCGTATCGGACCGGACGAAGTTGGCTCAGCTGTTGGAAACTCTTTTTTATCCATTTGTCATAAATATCGTCAGCAACGCGCTGGATGTTAGTCTCATGAATCTCGATCGCCTTTTCCTCAAAGGGGTACGCCTGCTCTTCCAGCAACACGTCATACTGCTCCAGCTCTTCAGGGGACAATCCTTTTGGGCGTTCGGAGGCCAATAGGTCACGACCCAGATCGTGGTAGATCTCGGCGATGCGGAACGTAGCCGCAGTGGTAAATTCGGCCACCCTATAGTCGACAACACGACTATACTCTTTTAGTGCTATTTTCATCTTCTGCTTCTTAGCCTTAAGACTCTGCTTGAGCGGGATCACCAAGCGAACGCTACGAAATCGCTCGTAGTCACGCTCCGCCAGCAGAAACGCTGCGTTTGCGGCCAAGTATTGCGTGCGGTTCGTTCGTGACCGCTTGTTCTTATCCGCGCTGTCGACGATCTGTTGCAACCAACGATAGTACTCCGCCTGTCGTCCACTCGTTTCATAGATTTGTGTAAGCTGGTGGCGCGCTTCCATGGTTCGCTCGAAATTCTTGGGGAATAGTTCTATATAGCGCTTGTACACAGTGGCTGCGAGGTCTGTACGTGCCCCTTTTTCGTACAACTCGGCCGCCTGCCAGAGTGCGATCTGACGTTCCTTTTCGTCTTCACGCGAATCAGCAATTTCCTCAAACGCGGCCGCTGCTAGGGACCACCGCTCGCCCCCTAAATAGGCAGCCGCCAGTTTTTCAGGAACTTCTGCTTGTAAAGAATGGCCTGGGAAGCGTTTACGAAATACCTCCAATACGCGCGCGGCATCATTCCATTGCTTTAGGGAGAGCAAGCCCGCGGCAGCATCGTACTCAGCCACTGGCGTTACAGACGAAGTCGGCGCAACTTCCTTGACTCGAAGAAAGTGATTTACGGCTACACGCATGTCGCCGGCAGCGCGGTGCTGCTCGCCTTGCTTGTAAACAGATGATGCCAAGCGCTCTACCAATTCATCCCGAGTCGGTACATCGGCCGGTGTCAGGCGCAGTACAGCCTGATATGACGTCTCCGCAGACACAAACGCCTTTTTCTCAAACTCGACATGAGCAATAACCGTCCAAGCCGTTCGGCGTAGTTCGGCCCGCGGTAGCGGTTTCATCGTAACTACTCGCCTCGCAGCGGCTGCTCCTTGTTCAAGTTCGTTTAGTGCAAACAGATCTTCCGCTGCTTTTGTCAAGACTGCAGCCGCGCGTTTGTCGGTAGGAAAGCTGTCACCAAATCGCAGTGCGCTCTTGATCACAACCCAGTGATACTTCGATTTTTTGTTTCCGCGCAACTGCTGTTCGTGCTTTCTGTGCGCCAACAACGCAGCATATCCAGCCTCAGCGCTGTCGGCGTGGGGTGGGTATTTGTAGGCAGTCTTTTCATACTGAACCGCAGCATCACCGTGGCGGCCACCATCGAACAGGGTTTCGGCTAACAAAAAGTTCATTTTTACAGCCAGCGTATCGTTAGAGAATGAGCGCACGTATTCGGCGTACCAGCGCCCTGCCCGATCAAAGTCAGCCGTCTTCTTGCTTTTCTGCGCTTGGGCATGAAAGTGGCGAGCTAAATCCTCAATATGTCTTTTCAAATGCGGTGCAAGCGAGACATGGATCTTCTCCTTATGTGACGCCCAAAACTCGCTACCGACGCCATAATCGACGACAAACGCCTCTTTGGCCTCGAGCAGTAGCGACGGAAAGCCACCCTGTTCATACGCCTCGACCACCTTGAGCTGAAAGAACGGAGCACGCCGATCAAGCGTATATCGGCGTATGAACTCCCCGAAAGCATCGGCAGCATCTACATACCGCTCTTGGGTAAGGTAGAGCTGACCGAGGTGCTCGTAAGCATTTGCTTCATAAGGGCGCGATCCTGCTCTTTTGAAATACTTGGTAATCGCCTTCTCGCCGCCGAGGTACGCAAAGCCTAAAGTGACAACCCTAAACGTGTCTTCGATGAATTCCCGATCACTTGGCTTGCGAGAATCTTGTGAAGCTTCATCGGTAAACTTGCGGTCCAACAGACGCACAAACGAGTTTAGCGCTGGTTTGTAACGCGACAATTTAAACAGTGCCCAACCCTGTTTATACAGAGCTCTTTCGTAAAACAGAGAGGTATCACCGAATTCTAGAACCGCGCTGTATGCACGCTCCGCATCTTCATGCTGGTTTGTGACAAACAGGAGCTCGCCGCGTCGAAACTGTACTTCAACAGTGAACTTCGCGTTCGGATAAGATTCGGCCAAACGGCCCAAGGTCTGGAGCGCCTGCAGATAATCGCCACTTTGCTCATAGGCGCGGGCAAGTTGATACAGAACTTGGTCATTACCTGCGTAATCCGGATGAGATTCCAGCAATTCCTTATATACCCGAATAGCCTTACCATAATCCGCCGGTTTCAGTTTACGCTCAGTCGTCTGCTCCTTTTCGAGTTCGCTCACCTCTTCCAGATACTTCGCTTCAGATTCTTCCAACTCTAAATCCGCCAGCCTGCGCATCGCCTCCGCCCGAAGTGGGGCGTTCTCTTCCTTGCTCAGAAACTCACGATAACTTTCAATCGCTTTATTTCGCCCACCTTTCTCAACCACTTCTTGTTGTATCTCAATATCGCTTTCCTCGATGCTCTTGACCCGATCGCCATCGGCAGCACATCCAGCCAAAACTAGAAAAAACATCAAGGCCGCACTGCGAAACAGGATCATTGCGTCTCCGTGAGACCGGCCGATCGGTCGTACACCTGAGCGATGCCAAAGCGGGCCTGGGTAAGATAAGACCGAAGTTGTTCCCGCCGGCGATCAAGCTCGGCGGCTGCCAACTGTTGCAGGTACAAGGCATGAGCATGCGCGACGCGGTCTATTTCTGCTTGTAGTTGTGCGACCCGTTCACCGAACGCGGCAGAATATGCCTCGAAACGCTCTTGTTTTTCTGTGACTGTCTCCTCTTCCTCAATCACAGTCTCGGTCGTTGACGTGTCATCACCAGCTCGCCACGACAACTGATCACTGGCCTCTCTACTTAGCCATAGACTAGGCTCGAAGTTCGCGCTGAGTTGCCAATGGTGTGAGGCATTGAGTCGTCCACACCGTTGACTTGAATCAACAGCATCCAAAGTCTCGTCGGCAGCTGTCATGGCTTGTTTGGCCTTCGCCAATTGGGCAGGCAGATCGTGCTGTTTTTCCCGAGCCAGCATCGCAGACCAGCATTCCAAATTCTGAGATATCGACTGCATAGCACGATAGTTTCTTAGCGTCTCTTGAAAATCGTGGGTGGCAAACAAAGATACGAGGTAATGGCTTTCAGGAAGGTCGGACAGTTTCGTATGCATTTCGGGACCATGGTTTTGGTTAGCCGAAATAGCACTTGTTAACAACTCTCCTGCCCTTAATAGATCTACAGTCTGTCCCAGTCGATCGATTTCTGCGTTATAGACGGTAATAGCATTCTCGTAGTGTTGTAGTGCTTGCTTGTACGCACCAAGTTCGCCAAGTGCGTATGGCACAGCCAACAATGACTCTTGTACAGCCACATCGATATCTGTCCGCTTATGGAGTTCTAGCCAAGGCCCAAGGGATTGTTTATGTTTACCTTTTACCGACAGCGCCCAACCCATTCCTAGCAATGCCCTATTAGATAATGGCCCGTTAAGACTCACCTCTCGGAAATAAGACCTTGCTTGTTGGGGTTTGGGCACACCTAAGAACGCGAAGCCGAGCGCAAGATTGGCCTTGTCTCTTAGCAGTTGCATCTCACTTTTCTTGCTGCGTAACTTCGCGACCTTCGCCAGTAAGGCTACTCCCTCTTTTATTCGGCCGGTCTGTATCAGGCCGACACCCATATTGTAGCGTGCGTAGGCTGCCCATTCTGATTTATCAATAAACTGGCTTAGTACCGCCACCCCCTCGCCGTAGCGATTGCGCTTCATAAGGACTAACGACAGCAACAGCAGCCGCTCGTCTCGCAACTCTATAGGCAGTGACTCTCGGCTACGCAACAATGCGTCTTGTGCACGTTTTAGATAACCACGTTGATACCAATCCTTGGCTATATAAAAGTCAGCCCGAGCATTGACGTCCGACGGTACGCTCTGGGCGCTTACGCTCGAAAATATCCGGCCGGCTTGGCGATGAAGCCCGTAAGATAAATACAGATCGGCTAAGAGCCAACGCGCCTCTTTCTCGTGATATTGCAGTTTCTGTTTTGTTTGCGCCGCAATCAGGCCTGTAGTGGCGGAGAAATATCGTTTACGGTGGAAATCGAGCAACGCTTCACCGAACTCAACATCCTTTATGCCACTCAGTTCACGATAATTCACACTCCCCGGCAGCCTGAGATCAGGCTGCTGTTTACCAATTGGCTTGACGACTTTCAGTTGGAAAAACTTGGGCCCATCCTTTTTGTAAAATACCAGTGAGGTGCTTTGTCGATATTCTCGACCGTTGGGGGTCTTACCCGTTACGACCGCGCTTAGTTCATGCTCACCCTCAACCAGATTTCCGGTATACAGTCTTTGTATACCCCCGTGAAACAGTGCGTCTAGATCGAGCTGAGTGTAACGGTGATATGTCACCACCCGTTTATCAATCTGTAACTGGACATCATGCAGCCGAAGCGGCTCACCCGTATGTATCGATAGAGATATAGTGAGGCGTGTCTTGGCCGGATACGAAAGTTCGTCGCCAAGCGTAAAGAGATCTGCGTTTAGTTTTAAAAATACCCGTTTGAGTATCCGCGCTTTTTTATCAAGATCGCGAAAACCCGTCTGCGATTGCGCATCCACGCGACCGCCAACCGTAACCAACAACATGGTTAACCAAACCAACAATAGACGCTTGCCTAACACTACCTTTTCCTTACAACCTGATACCTATTCAGGGGTGCGTAACGTATGCCGGCGGCGCCGGCCACAGGTGTTACCCAGGGGCGTGGGCGTTTAAGACCATGGCGGGCTAAACAGGGGCATTCTCGGCCCGCACCTATGTAAGTCTAGTAGGTCCGAGACCTTGGGGGAGAGGGGTTGATCTAGGTGCGTAATGTATTGACTAGGCTGGCAATTGTCCCGACGGCGGCTGATTTCGGGGCCGATTCAGCCAAAACTACAACCTTGGGTGCAAGTCCTGACTACAGGTCGATCTCAACCCACAGCGGTTGATGGTCGGAACCTATTGCGTTCTGGTCAACATGGGCGCAGCGAACTCGGCCGGCCAGCGTCATGGTAACAAACGCATAGTCGATACGCGCGCCCCCGTCGGACGGGTCAGTAATACCGCCGTCGGGATCGTCGCCGGCAATTCTCCAGGCATCGACAAAACCACCCAGTGGATTCTCATCTGAGGGCGTTGCCACAATCATGGCGTATTCGCGGGAATCAGGCTCGGCATTGAAGTCACCCAGTAAAATCGCATGTTCGGTCGCGGGCGGGGCAAGTCTTGCGCTCGCCCAGTCAGACCAAACCTCACCAGACAACACGCCGCCTTCCGTGCGCGCTTGATGATGCACTTGCAATAGCCGGGCCATCTGGTGCTCACGCTCGGTTCCCGACTTGTGGCCAAGGTGCACAGAGTAAATGCGTACAGGACCACACGGGCAATCGATCACACCTTCAATCGCCGAGCGTTGGATACTCAATTGCTCGCCTAAATCTAGCTTCGGTAGCGGGTGATTACGAGACGATAGAATTGGTCTACGCGACATAAGCAGATTTCCAAACTGCCAGCGGCGATTCTGTACATGTCCCGCCTCATCGGTAACACTTGCATCGAGGTCGAACCCGGGCCCATACACCCAGTGATGTGTCGGAAACAGATTACCCAGCTCAGCTACTTGGTCGACCAAACCTGAGTGCTCACCGAATCGCTCTACTTCCTGCATCGCGATGATATCGGCGCCGCGCGTCTCACTAGCGATACGTTCAATGTCAAAACGCTCGTCCTTGCCGCGCCCAAATTGAATATTATAGGTAACCACTCGCATGATCAGATCGGCTCCTGTATGGCACATTCTCACGACCTAGGCGCGTTGGGTCAACGGAGAAACAAACCGATAAGGAGCTTCACCAGGAGCTTTCCGAAGTTGGCAAGAGATTGACCGTCTGGTAGCGTATCACGGACAGCATTGCCGAAAGTACGCCGCCAGCCGCCGCTGAGGTTCAACGATAGAGAACAAGACATGGACAACTATAAGATCGCCGTTATCCCCGGGGACGGTATAGGCAAAGAGGTCGTGCCCGAAGGCATCCGAGTGTTGGAGGCAGCGGGGAGCCGGTTCAACGTCAACTTCACGTGGGATCACTTCCCCTGGAACTGTGAGACCTACAACGACACCGGGCTAATGGCCCCGGCCGATGGTGTTGCGCAACTACAAGACTACGATGCGATATTCCTGGGTGCCGTAGGGTTTCCCGGTGTGCCCGATCATGTATCGCTGTGGGGACTTCTGATTCCGATTCGGCGACAGATGCAACAATACGTCAATCTGCGCCCGGTACGATTGCTCAAGGGAATAACATCGCCCCTGCGTGATCGTGGGCCTAACGACATCGATTTTTTTGTCGTACGAGAAAACAATGAAGGCGAGTACTCGGAAATTGGTGGGCGTCTGTACCGAGATACGGAAGCGGAGACTGTAGTACAGGAAAGCATTTTTACACGTAGGGGCGTTGATCGTATCTTGCGCTACGCGTTCGAGCTTGCCGGTAAACGAGGTGACAAACACCTGACCTCGGCAACCAAATCCAACGGCATCATTCACACCATGCCATACTGGGATGAGCGTTTCGAAGCGATGTCAAAAGAGTACCCAGACATTCGTACTGACCAATACCATATTGATATTCTGACCGCACATTTCGTGTTGCACCCCGACTGGTTCGATGTGGTCGTGGGTAGCAATCTGTTAGGCGACATCCTGTCCGATCTTGGTCCCGCCGTGGCCGGCACCATCGGTATCGCGCCATCGGCCAATATCAACCCGGAGCGCGAGTTTCCCAGCATGTTCGAGCCCGTGCATGGATCTGCGCCAGATATTGCCGGCAAGGGCATCGCTAACCCTATCGGTCAAATCTGGTCCGGGGCAATGATGCTGGAGCATCTTGGCCACCCGCAAGCAGCGAAAGCCATCGAGGCCGCCATTGAAACTGCACTGGAAGATTCCCGGCTGCATACCCCGGACATGGGCGGCTCAGCAAGCACCGAGGAACTGGGTAGAGCGATCGCGGACGCAGTTTAAACTGCCAAGGCGAAGGCACAAGGACGCAAAGAGATAGCATTACTGATCCATCTTCTTAAGAACTGCCACTGTCTACGCGGGGTAAACGGTAACGCTTATCACCTTCCGCGTAGCTACAAAGACGTGGAGACGCCAAGACTATTGTTACAAGATGTCGCGGGCGTGTACTGCCGAACGCTAAATATAGAAAGGATGATCTAGTAGAAATCTTTTGTACTTTGCGCCTCTGCGTCTTTACGTCCTCAGCTCCGCAGACGGTACATTCGTGTACCGCTCCTGCGTTGAGTTGTTTCCTTAGTTATTGAATTCGGCGCCGACACCGACGAGAAAACCGCATGGATCTACAGCTTACACTTTTCGTGCTATTAGCGGCGTTTATGCACGCGGTTTGGAACACGCTCGTAAAGTCGAGCCACGACCGGTTGGTCGAACTCACATTAGTCAACGTTGTCTCAGGTCTAATCGCTGCTTGTGCCCTGCCCTGGGTGGGTATTCCAGATGCGGCGAGCTGGGGATACATACTCGCCTCTATTGTTATTCATACCGGCTACTACGTTTTTCTTGTCAATGCGTATCGGGTCGGTGATTTAAGTCACGTGTATCCGTTGGCACGGGGCATGTCGCCCTTGCTCGTCGCCTTGTTCTCTGGCATCGTCGCCGGTGAAGTATTGAATGGCGGACAGCTGGCGGCAATCACTCTGATCTCGGTTAGTGTGGCCAGTCTCGCGTTAATCGGCCGATGGCAACAACCCGAGCATCTAAAGCCAGCGCTCTTTGCCATCGGCACCGGTTGCACGATTGCCGGTTACACATTGGTCGACGGCACCGGCGTACGGTTGTCGGGAAATACGCTGGCATATATTGCGTGGCTATTCGCGCTCGATTGCCTACCGTTATTGGCAATCACATTGGTGTTACGACGCAGCGCTATTGGTCAGACGCTGCGTGGCCAGTGGCGCACAGGTGTCTTGGGGGGGATGCTCGCGCTCAGCGCCTATGCCCTGGTGATTTGGGCGCTAAGCCTCGGGGCCATGGCGCCGATCGCGGCCCTGCGTGAAACCAGCGTGATTATCGCTGCCTTGATCGGTGCGCTGTTCCTTGGCGAGCCTTTTGGGCGCCGACGTGTACTCGCAGCCACCGGTGTTGCCATCGGCGTAATCATGTTAGGGGCCACTGCATCTTAGGCTTGTGTGATACAGTGCACCTCCAACTTCAACGAGAAAATACGATGGTACCACCATGATTTCTCCCGCCGACCAACTACGCGAACTACTGAAACGGCTAGGACTGCTTATCATGCCCGGTTGCTACGACGCCATGTCTGCCAAACTTGTGCAAACAGCCGGCTTCGAAGTCGTGTTTATGAGCGGCTTTTGTGTCTCCGGCGCACGCCTGGCAATGCCCGATACAGGGTTGATTTCCTACCACGAGATGGTGGAGCAGGGGCGCGACCTCTGTAACGCCGTATCCATACCGGTGATCGGGGACGGTGACACGGGTTTTGGTAACGCGCTCAATGTGAAACGCACCGTGCAGGGCTATGCCAATGCTGGGTTTGCCTGCATCATGATCGAAGATCAGGTGGCGCCCAAACGATGCGGCCATACCCGCGGTAAGGTAGTGGTCCCACGCGAACAAGCACTGATGAGGCTACAGGCGGCAGTGGATGCCCGCGATGAAGGTGCCGATATTCTCATCATGGCCCGCACCGATGCCCGCGCTACCGATGGTCTGGAAGAAGGCATCGCACGGGCACGCGCCTTCACCGAGCTCGGGGCCGATATCACGTTTCTAGAAGCGCCGACCTCAGAAGAAGAAATGTCGGAATACTGCCGGTCGGTACCGGGACCAAAAATGGCCAACCTGATCGAAGACGGTAGGACGCCACTATTGCCACCGGCAAAGCTAGAGGCCATTGGTTATAAGATCGCCGTCTATCCGCTCACGTTGTTCAATGCTTCCATCCGAGCCATGCAAGAGAGCTTACATAGTCTAAAGCACGGTAATACACCGGAGCGGCTATTGTCGTTTGATCAACTCAACGACACGGTGGGATTCAACACCTATTATGCGGGCGAAGAGCGCTATGCCACGGAACGTTAGGTAATCACTAAGTTACGAGGAACCTATTGCCCGTAGCAACGAGGCCAATCTCTTTTTCACGAAGACACCTTTCGTCAAGGGGATTCTTAGACAGCCCATCTCTACAAACCGTCCCTTAAGGTTCACATAAGGTGAACCTGCCATTCTACTCATGCATGTCGCCATGTGTGACAGGCCCTGACAGAGTTTCAACATTCTTCCCGAAGAAATAGCCAGGCTTCGTCGCCTGTACGAGGGGCTCTACGAAACATCGAGATATATGATGCATCACAATTCACCGCAGCCTCACGTTCCAATCCAAACGGCAGACAACGTCACTACATATGGCAAGCCAATAGTCCTTGCGTTCACAGCCTCGCGTCGTCCGTGACCACGGCTCACGACGGCACGTCGCTCAGGCCGTGCCATACTTCGTTTCCACTTCGATACCGATCTTTTTGAGAAACGGCGTAGGAAGAACGCCACCGACGCAAATGATTACCGTGTCGTTCGGGATTCTTATCGATCGCCCGTCCTGCATCAGGGTCACTTTGCGTGACGAAATCGACTTGACCTCCGATCTCAGCATTAGCCCGACACGCCCATGGGCAGACAACGATTCGATTCTTTTCCTGTTCTGCTCTTTGGCGCGCGAAAATACGTCACCACGATAGGACAAAGTCACGGTCGTACCCGATACGTCGGCGAGGCTAGCGGCGGCCTCTAACGCGACATTACCGCCCCCTACTACGAGCACTTGTTGACGCCGATACTGTTCGGGATCGATCAGACGATAGACGACCTTAGGAAGGTCTTCGCCCCGCACACCAAGTTTTCTCGGCGTCCCGCGACGACCAATCGCCAGCACCACAGCACTTGTGTTATACGTTTTCCGCGTGGTTTTGACGACAAACCCGCTGCCGTTTTGAGTAATTTCTTCTAGGCGCTCTCGATATCTGATCTTGACTTTCGTTTTTTCCTCAACTCCTCGCCAAAACGCTAGTAGCGCCTCTTTGCTGGTTTCTCGCATCTGCACCTTGCCAATAATCGGCAGCGTAGCGGGTTCAGTCATCACGATCTTACCGCGCGGATAGTGCGCCACCGTGCCGCCTAGGGTATCCTGCTCGATAGTGACGAATCGCAGCTTATGCTGCTTGGCCGCCAGCGATGCCGAAATTCCGGCCGGACCGGCCCCCACAATTACACAGTCGTACCGAGATTTTTTGTTTCTGATGCGCCGCACAGTCTCCATCGCCTGTCGCCCCTGTTCGATGGCATTGCGAATCAACCCCATACCGCCGAGCTCGCCGACGATAAAAATCCCCGGCATATTGGTCTCGAAGGTAGGACTGACAACGGGGATATCTATGCCCCGCTTCTCAGTACCGAATACCAACGTGATGGCATCGTGTGGACATGCCGCCTTGCAAGCGCCGTGACCGATACAGTGGGTCGGATTGATTAATTCGGCTTTGCCCGCAATCATTCCCAATACGTCGCCCTCTGGACAGGCAACGACGCACGCCCCCGATCCCAGGCAGCGATTCGGATCAATGACCGGATGCAGTGATAGCGGCTCGGTAAGGCCTGCTAGCGTAGCCGTCTGCAGGGTGGAACGATTTCGTTCTTGCTTTCTTTTCTGATATCCCAAATACGCGATGTACACACCCACCAACGGCAACAGATATACTGCGTAGAGTAGAGAGTCAGACGAAGATATCATGTTGGCGTTGAACCAGTTGGTGTTAGAGCGTTGGTACCCAGGCTCGCGTTGAGTGACAAGCATCGCACGACTCAACCGTCGGCACATGGCCACCGGGCTTACCGGTAGCGGTCACGCCATTGTGACAGGTTGCACAGGTACCGGGCGGCACATTGGCGTGATCAAAAAATGCGGGAATCCAAGCGTTGGTGCCATGACAAGCGTCACACGTCGCATTGGTGGGGATATGGTTGGCCGGCTTGCCAGTAGCGGACACGCCATTGTGACACTGGGCACAGCTCCCCGGCAGTGCGAGCGCATGACTGAAGGTGGCCGGAAACCAAGCCCGCACAGAGTGACAAACTTCGCACTGAGCAGTAGTTACGATGTGATTGCTAGGCTTACCCTCGGCCATGAATCCATTGTGACAACTGCTACACGATTGCGGCGTACCGCTAATGCCTAACATGCTGTGGTCGAAACGTACCACTGTCCACACGCTAGACCGGTGGCACTGATCACATTCGGCGTTAGTTGGTATATGGTTGGGGGGCTTGAACGATACCGCGATGCCTCTGCCGCGAGCGTGGCAAAACCGACATTGGGTCGGGGTTCCTTTGAACAAACCCTTGATGTGACACGACTCACAGGCAACACGTGTGTGTGTCCCGGTGAGCCGGAAACCGGTTCGCACATGATCGAAACTCTGCGGCGTCTCTGGGTTAGTTTGTTGTGCAGACACCCGCGGAACGGACAGCACCAAAGCACAAATCGCCCAGCCGACAACGATACCGCAAAGCATAGGGGTACTACGATTCACGCTAGATCCTCGCCTCTAACGGCCATTCACAAATCGAGTTGCTTTACCTCGCGACTGTGCATCGGCATCGATCCATGAATCCAGCACAAGACCGTTGTCGGGGTCACTTAACAAGCGAATCAGATTGCGACCAAGTGGTCCCGACAACCCTGGCTTCAACGCACCGTCGCGCTTAGGTCGACCTTGCCCAGGATTCAACATCGGGTGGTTGTTCGAACTGTTGGCAACACCGGATTGCTCGACGATACGATCCAGATCGTAGACCACGTTGTCGAGATTGAAATTGGCGGCCGGCGCGCCATTTTGGCAGTAATGTCGGTTCGCATTGTTGTCCAATGGATTGACGGGGCATCCGTTCTGATCAAGCATGAACAGCCCCGACCCTAGGCCGCTCACCATATGCACCCACAAGGGCGAGTTAAGTCGATTACCAGGATTCTTGCCGATATGGTCTTGTAGCAACTGAAAATCTAAATCGACGAGCTGATTGTTCTTTATGGCATCCCGGAA
>CAXMNC010000172.1:0-1827 GCA_964194625.1 Acidiferrobacterales bacterium | reverse complement strand
GATACCGAGCGCTTATCGATGGAAATACTGCCTACCTTGCCCAACTGACAGCCTGTTCGCCTGTTTAGACAGGGGTTCCCGCGCGAACCGACTTTTCAAGGTATCCGCTCGCTCATCGGCAGCAGTTGCTGCGCCAGCTCTTCAGATGCACCTGCAAAGCCCTCTGGCCCGAAAACCAGGCAGCGCGGTTTCAAGCGGGTGTTGCGTCGACCCATTGAGATCGCCACCCCTTTTGGCCATTCGAGTCCAGGAAGCGAATGGCTGATTGTGGCCGTTTCCCGCCGTTTAGGCGATGAAATCCATCCGTGGCTGCTCAACGATGACTTGCGACCCGGCCCGGTCGTTCATGGTCGTTGCTGCGAGTGTCGGCTTTCAGATCGCAAACCGGTCGACTGACCTGGGAAATCAGTTAGGCTGCTGAGTGTCAGGGCGCGGAAGTACTGCTTTATATTCGTAGAATGATGCGTGGTTGGCCTACATAGCGAGCCCGCCTAAGGTTAGTCGATAATTCGTCAGCATGTTGGAGGATCACGGTGAGCGCGGTACAGACCGAAAAGTGCAGGTTGTTCAAAGCCCTACACGAGCGGCCGGGAGTCTTCGTAATCCCGAATCCGTGGGATGCCGGTACGGCACGGATACTGACCGCCCTTGGCTTCGAGGCACTAGCGACGACGAGTGCAGGCTTCGCATTCTCGATTGGGCGTCGTGACTCGGCCGCTGGACTGACCCGCGACGAGGTTCTCGAGAATGCACGGGCGATTGTGGACGCAACTCACTTACCGGTGTCGGCCGATCTTGAGGACGGCTTCGGCAGCGCGCCTGAAACGTGTGCGGAGACCATCAAGTTGGCGGCGGCGATTGGGTTGGTTGGCGGTTCGATAGAAGATGCTACCGGCGATCCGAAAAACCCAATTTTTGAGTTTGAACAGGCAGTGGAGCGCGTTGCCGCTGCCTGCGACGCGGCTTGCGCACTGCCATTCGTTGTGACCGCGCGGGCTGAGAACTTCCTGCATGGCCGCCCCGATCTCGATGACACCGTCAGGCGGTTGCAAGCTTTTGTGCAGGTGGGCGCGGACGTTGTCTATGCACCTGGGTTGCCCAACCTCGATGCAATCCGCACTGTTTGTGAGACGGTCGAGAAGCCAGTGAACGTCGTAATGGGTCTCAAAGGATCAACATTCACCGTCGAAGAACTACAAGCTGCTGGTGTTAAAAGGATAAGCGTGGGAGGTGCGTTCGCCAGAGCGGCTCTTGGTGCGTTCATGCGAGCTGCACTAGAGGTGAAAGAGAAAGGCACGTTCACCTTTTCGGCCGACGCGATCCCCGACGCCGAAGCCAGCAGCTACATGGCGAGTTTCAAGCGGTCCTGACGCGCCAAACCGAAGGCGCACACGCGAGAACTGAACCTATTGGTGCATGTCTCGAAAGAGTCAAAATCGGCGGTGTAAGGCTCGTTGGGCGAACGACCGCTTTTTGATCCGCAAGTGGGCCTCGCGCGCAGCCGCACCGTACGACCGCACTTGGCCGATATTAGTCACTGGCTATACCCTCTGAATACGAGAAATCCCCGCCCAGTCACCCAGGCGGGGCCTATACCTCGATCAGCTAATGCCAGACGGTTCCCGGTACGTGGATGAGCCTACCAAGTAGCTCTGAGGCCGTCTGTAGGCCGGGGGCGTATTGGGTGTAGGACAAGCGCCAATGGCTGTATAATCCTCCTCAACCAAAACGAGGTGGCGAGTATGTGGTTTTCAATTTCCTTGAAGCGGACAAGAGATTTTCTGAAAGGCCCATCGTTATTGATTTTTCTGCTCGTGCTGTCTATCA
>CAXMNC010000171.1:0-62441 GCA_964194625.1 Acidiferrobacterales bacterium | reverse complement strand
ACGCTCAAGCATAGGCTCAATTTTGGCGCCCACACCGCTAACATGAGCGAGGCCGGCCTGCCGGCGGAGCGTCATTTGGGATACTACACCGAACGCGCCCGCGGTGGCGCCGCCATGATCGTGGTTGAGCCCATCCCGGCGCATCGTACCGGCGTGCTCACCCGTGGCAACTTTCGTCACGACGATGATTCCATCATACCGCACTTTCGACGCCTAACGGATGCCTGTCACGAATACGATACGGTGATGATTCACCAAATCTACCATGTCGGCCAACACGGCGATTTCGATAACTCTTATGAACCTAGTTGGTCGCCTTCGGGGTTGCCGTCTTATCACGATTCCGATGGCAGCCATGCCATGACTGACGCCGAGCTCGAGGAACTGATAGAAGGTTTTGCGCAGGCAGCGCGACGCGCCAAGGAATCAGGCTTCGATGGTGTTGAACTATTTGCCGCCTATCACGCCGTCATCGATCAGTTTTGGACACCATGGTCGAATCGCCGTGACGACCGTTGGGGCGGGTCGCTTGAAAACCGCACACGCTTTTCGCGTGAAATTATCACCCGTATCCGCAAGCTGGTGGGTGAAGATTTTATTATCGGGTTGGCGGTCAGTATGGATCCAGACATCGAGGTGTCATTGTCGATGGAGGCGTTGCAGGAAGTCATCCGATATCACGACGAACGTGAACTAATCGATTACGTAACGTGTGGTACCGGAAGCTACTTCGATTTCTACGAACTTATGCCCACGTTCCTTTACGAAGACAAGCTTGGCGCCCCTTATGCGGCTGGTTTGAAAGAAGTTGTGAAGCATGCGCGGGTGCAGGCAGAGAGCCACATTCGCACGCCTGAGAATGCCGACTATGTAATCGCCTCTGGGGCGGCAGATATGGTCAGTATTGTACGGGGGCAGATCGCCGATCCACACATGGCGGCCAAGGCGGCGGCGGATCGTCCCGAGGACATCCGGCCGTGTATTTCTTGCAATCAGATGTGTTGGGGTCGGCGATCACGTGACTACTGGATCTCTTGTTTGGTGAACCCATCGGCCGGCCGCGAGTTTCAATGGGATGGGGATCGCTTCACCCGGGCTGCCAAGTCGCGCAGCGTGCTTGTAGTGGGTGGTGGGCCGGGCGGACTTGAAGTGGCCCGTGTTGCCGGTGCGCGCGGACATCAGGTGACCTTGGCAGAGGCCTCGGACCGACTGGGCGGACAATTTCGATTGGCAGGTATGCAACCGCGACGGGCGCAGATCCTGGATCTACTAGATTGGTACGAACACCAGCTTCAGGAGCATAAAGTGACGGTGCAATACAATTCGCCTATGGAGGCCGACGAAGTCAAGGCGTTCGGCGCAGACATCGTGGTGATGGCGACCGGATCGCTACCGAGCGAAACTGGCTTTCAACGATTTTGGTTTGCGAGTGAAACGCTGCCAGGCATAGAGAAGGGCAATGTCTGGTCGGTGGAAGACATCATGGCGCGGGTCGCGCAACCGGGCAAACGTGTGTTGTTGCTCGACGATGGCGGTAACTGGCGCGGCTGCGGCACGGCCTGGCATCTGGCGGAACGCGATCACGACGTGACCTTGCTCACCCCGGACGGTTTAGTTGGACGTGAACTCATACGAAGCGCGGCCGACTTTCCGTTGCGACGCAAACTCAAACGTCTCGGTGTTACCTTCATTACCGAGTCGGCGGTAAAGGCATGGCACGGCAATGCAGCCACGATTGTGAATCTGCTCGACGATAGCGAACAGAAACTAGACTTCGATGCCTTGGTGCTGGCGACGCCCAATGTATCAGAGACCACGCTCTTAGATGAACTTGCTGCTGATGGCATTGAGTTATACGCCGTCGGTGATTGCGTGGCGCCGCGGTGGGCGGTACACGCGATCTACGAAGGGCGGAAACTCGGGCGAGAATTGTAAAAGATCTTGTCTTTAGTGTTTTAGTTAACGTAAAGGCTCGAGCAATTCGATCTTGTAGCCGTCTGGATCCTCTATAAAGGCTATGTTGCGGGTGCCGTGTTTCATGGGGCCAGGCGCGCGCGTGATTTTCACGCCTTCCTTCTCGAGCTGTTGGCAAGTCGCGTAAACGTCGGGCACTTCTATCGCTAGATGACCCCAGCCGCCACCCAAATCGTATGGCTGATCTTGGTCCCAGTTGTGGGTCAGCTCGACGGCAGGATGACTCGCTTCCGGGCCATAGCCGACAAAGGTGTTGGTAAACTTGCCGTCGGGATAGTCCGTGTTTCGCAGTACCTGCATGCCCAACATGCGTGTATAGAAATCAAGTGATTTCTTTAGGTCGGTAACACGAATCATGGTGTGGGCAAGTCGGTATTGTCCATTCGTCGTGGTTGTGTCGGTCATTGCCTACCCCTTTTAGTGCTTTATGCCAGTGCGTTGACGACTAACTTATGAAACTGTCTCACGCTCGTTTCCCAGTGTGGTGAAAGCAATCCACCGTCGTCCAGCACCGACGATGCGCGCGCGCGTTGCAGGCTTTCGACAATCTCGTGGTCTTCGCGATGAACCCGTTGCCACAGTTCACTAAGTCGTTTCACATACGCCGCGTCTGGTGTTTGTTCGCCGATGTGGTAGATCACGCGCCATTGCTGCGTACGGTCAGGCGCCAGCGGTACATTTAGATGTACACCCAATTGGTTGGGGAGATACCAGCCAAAGACAAAGTTCGGGAACAGCACGAAATAGCGTGTGCTCATATCTAGCACATCACGCGACCCATCTTCGCACGGTTCGGTTACGTCTATCCCGCAGCCAACGCAATGATCGTCGACAATCATGTAGTGTTCAGCCAGTGGTTGACCGGCCGCCGATTGTCGATGGACAACTGGCACGTGATAGGGTTCGACGAAATTCTCGATCAAAAACTTCCAGTTGGCTTGCACCACCCCGAGGTCAAGTTTTGCCAGTGGCTTTAGATTACCGAAGTCCAAATCCTCGACCCGACTTGTAATTGGTGTTAGATATTTATCGAGAGCAGGCGCTTCACCGGCAAGGTCGACGAATATCCAATCGTGCCACACCGCACTGCGAACGGATTTGAGCCCATGGCTCTCAAGCGAAAATCCATCCACCGAATGTTTCGCGTAGCCACCGAAATGCGGTGTGCGCTTGAGATTTCCGTCAAGGTCGTAGGTCCAGGCGTGGTACGGGCAAACTAGGCTCTTGAGTCCACGGCAGGGCGCGGTGATGACGGCGTGCCCGCGGTGGCGACAGACGTTGTGGAACGCGCCTATCTCGTTTGCTGTATTACGTACCAAGAGCAATGGCTGTCCCGCCACCTGAACAGGCATTGCATCCCCGGGGTGTGGTATTTCGTGCGCGAAACCAGCGAATGTCCAATTGCGGGCGAACACACGCTGATATTCCATCTTTAGAAAGTCATCGTCGATGTATGCGGCCCTAGATAGGCCGTGGGCGATGCCATTTTCGGCCGGTGGAAGTACCACGCGGCTTGAATCGTAGGTATCGGTCAAGGATTTTGCCATCGCCTATGCCACCAAGAAGCTAAGTTGTGTGAATGTGAATTTAACGCTATGTTCTCGCAAATCTCAATACTTCGTTGATTGCTACAAGCTTTGTCTATGAGACGCCGAGATCTTCATTTCAACTCTCTACGGTCGTTCGAAGTTGCGGCCCGCCAACGAAGCCTATCGAAGGCAGCGGCTGAACTCGGTGTCACCCACAGTGCCGTCAGCCATCAGATCAAACTGCTTGAGGAGCAGATCGGTGCCGAACTATTTACTCGTAGCAGTCAGGGCGTGCGTTTAACCCCGTCGGGAGAGACATTGTTGTCTGTATTGAGCGAATCTTTCGATCGAATCACAAATACGCTCGGCAAGTTGGCCGATACGGCTGGCACTGCTTCCTTACGCGTAACGACTACACCGACATTTGCCACGCGCTGGTTAGTGCCGCGCATCAGCGCATGGCGGTCGCTGGAGACGGGGATCAACCTGCATCTCTTGCCCACGTTAGACTTTCTTGATCTCGATGGGGGCGCAGCGGATGTGGCCATTCGTTGTGGAAAACCACCTTGGCCTGGCCTCACGAGCGAACTTCTACGCCCTATCAATATGACACCTGTATGCAGCCCATCCCTGCTGAAGGATGATGACTTAGAAGATGAACACGATGTGCTGAATCATGAACTCATCCATGCGGATATTCGCGGTCATGCGCTTGGCGAAGAGTGGAAAATGTGGCTGACTGCGGCCGGGGTTTCGCCGGCTGGCGATTTACAGGGGTTGTCTTTTCATGATCCAAGCTTGGCGCTGCAGGCGGCGCTGGATGGGCTAGGGATTGCCATGGGCTATCTAGACTTGATCGAACCGGTGGTTGAGTCCGGTCGATTAGTGTGCCCGTTCGATCTCGTTGTCAAACACTATTTTTCTTATTATTTCGTATATCCAACCACGCGTGCGCATGAAGATAAGATACGTACGTTTAAGGATTGGTTGATATCGGAATTGCCGCAATCGGGCGAATAGTGGCGGGGATACTTACTTGGCCAACAGTTCTCGAATGCAGTCGTCCAGAAACCGCTCGAACGCCGGTTCGTTGCCCGGGTTAGCCACGCAGTGTCCCCAGGGCGAATCGAAGACGCGCAACTGTGCATTCGACATGTGCGAGACTTCGATGGCGTTGTCTTCGGCTGGAAAGTAGAGATCAGTACTACAGGGAACGACGATAGCTCTAGCCTGAATTGCTTTCAGTGCGCCCACAAAATCACCGTCATAATGTGTGTTTGCACTAATATCAGCGTGCTGCCACGTCCAAATCTTGGCCAGCAAGTCGTTGGCATCCCAATTCATCACATGGTCTTGCTCCCAGGCCAGCAGTAGTTCTTCTACAGTCTGGAAGCCTAGACGTCGGTAATACCCTTCTCGATAGAATGTTTGTGAAAATACCCAGCCAGCATATACGCGCCCAAAGGCTTTGAGACCGACGGTTGGCGGCGCCTTATACTCGCCGTCCATCCAAGCCGAATCGGCCGTCAGGGCTGCCTTAACCCCGTCGAGAAACACGTAGTTGTGGACGGATGTCTTGGCGGATGCACAAAACGGCAGTATCGCAGCCACCCGATCCGGAAACTGTGCTGCCCATTGATAGGACTGAATCCCGGCCATGGACCAACCCATGACGAGTGCTACCCGCTCTATACCGAAAACGTCATTAAGGAGGCGTTGTTGGCAGGCCACGTTGTCGTACAGCGTAATCTTTGGAAATCGTGGTCCATCGAAGGGTGCTGGTGTGTTGCTCGGCGAAGAAGATATGCCGTTACCAAACAGATTTATCGAGATTATGAAGTGTTTAGCCGGGTCAATGGCGCGGCCGGCACCAAAGAATCCCTCGTTCCTGGCGTGCGTGCCGGTATAAAAGGTAGGCAGAACGATGACGTTATCGCGGGCTGGATTTAGCTGGCCATAAGTCTTATAGACAAATTTGGCGTCGGGCAGCACCTCCCCAGACTGTAGGGAGATTTCACCGAGTTCGAATATTTCGTAGTCGCGCGCCACTTTGCTTACAAGCGTACTAATACAGTCGCAGGTATTCTTCGACCTCCCAGTCAGTCACGGTTTGGTGGTAGCGTTCCCACTCATCCCTCTTGTAGTGCAGGTAAGAGTTAAGCATGGTTTCACCAAGCACCTCTTTGGCGAGTGTGTCATCTTTGAGGATTTCGATTGCTTCCAATAGATTTCGCGGCAAACGTTGGGCACCCGAAGCGGCCAGTTGTTCGTCGGTCATCGAGTAGAGATCTCGATTGAGTGGTTCGCCTGGGTCGTATTTTTGGGTGACACCTTCGACCATGGCGGCCGCCGTCATCCCTAAGCCAAGATACGGATTCATACACATATCGGCGGCACGGTTTTCGATGCAAAAGCGACTCTGGGGAAGACGCAGCATGGCGGAGCGATTGTTATAGCCGTAGGTCATGTGGGTAGGGGCCCACGTCACTGTGCCACCCTCAAAGCCGCCGACCCTAGGTACGAGTCCGTTATAGGAGTTGACGGTTGAACATGCGATAGCGGTTAGGGCACCACCATGGCGCAGTAGCCCACCGACGGCATGGTGGGCCGGGTCAGCCCAGCCACCCTTGCCGTCCTCGAAGATATTGACACCGGGGTTATCCACCGATTGCATAGACGTATTCATATGCGCACCTGAACGCCAATCGCCGGTGGTGGGTTTGGGCATGAAGGTGATGAACTTGCCATGCTTCTTGGCGACTTCCTTAAGGAGCACCCGTAAGAAGACGAGACGATCGGCCATGGCAAGGACATCGGTGTAATGAAAGTCGAGCTCGAACTGCGAATAGGCACCTTCAGCCACAACGTCGTGCAGGTTCCAACCCAGATCCTCCAAGATATCAATGAGCTCACCGAGAAAGTCCATGGAGTCGATCGAGAATTCGACGTCATAACCAAATGCTTGACGCCGAGGTCGAACACCTTGACCCGGCAATGGGTCGTTGTCCATGGCTTTGACCGGTCGACCGTTTTCCCATCGCATAGCGATGAACTCAGGCTCAACGCCGGCATGGATGGTATAACCGGCGTTGGCAGCATTATGGATGGTTCGCTTTAGCGCGTGCCGCGGACACAGATTGTAGGGTTTGTCTTCCCACCAAAGATCGGCAAACATCCAAGCGCAGGTGCGGTCCCACGGGCAGACCACCAGCGTGTCCAAATCTGGTAGCGAAATTTGATCAGAATCTGCCGGCCCAAGTTCGGGCACGAACGAGATGGAGTGCGCCGCGAACTGCGGGCCTTTCCCAAGGCAGAGAAGCTCGAAGTCACTAATGGGGACAGGTTTTGTTTTTGGCACACCCAACAAGTCAATCCAACAGGAGAGAATATACTTTACCCCTGCCTCTTCAAGCTTCGCTTTTGCTTCAGCGATTTTACTTTTTTCTGGTAGCGCCTCAACCATACTTTGAGGTGGTTTGGCTAACATTTCTGCTGGTCTCCCATGACGTCGTGTTGTTATTGATCAGTTCTTGCGTGCTCTAGTATTTCCTTCTAGTAACCTAACTCGGGGCGCACTGCATTTTGCAACGGTACCCCTGCGATATATCGTCGCATGTTTCGAAATACAAGATCGAGTGTCAGTGGGATATAAGCATTACCATCGTCGGCCGAGACATGCGGTGTGATGATCAGATTGGGTATATTCCACAGCGGCGAGTCAACCGATAGTGGCTCCGGATCGAATACGTCCAGTATGGCACCCGAAAAGTGACCCGATCGCAGATTTTCGACCAGGGCATCATAGTCCATGGTTGCTGCGCGGCTGATGTTAATAATGCCAGCACCATTTTTTATGCGTGCTTGTCGGCGGCTATCGAATAAATTTCTCGTTTCGCTTGTAAGCGGTGTGGCGATTAAGACAAAGTCGGCGCGGGGTAGCACTTGATCGATTTGACTCACGGGATATATTTCATCTACGTCGTCAACCGGCGCGCCATGCCGGCTAACCCCCAGTACACGTAGGCCTAACGCCTTATAATGGTGTGCAGCAGCACCGCCAATATTGCCGACACCGATAATAGCAACGGTCTTGCCGACAATTGGCGTTGAGTAAAGCGATTCCCAGTGCTGGCGTTGTTGATTGCCAATAATCGCCGGCATATGGTTGTGTAACATGAGTATCGCCATAGCACTGAATTCGCCGCCTTTTGCTGCGTGCACGCCGCGGTTGTTAACGATGGTAACATTAGAAGGTAGCCAGTCCATCGGACATAGGTGCTCGACGCCTGCGCCGATGATGTGGATCCAGCGGAGGTTCGGCGCAACCGCTGCAAGATTTTCAGTTGGCAGATCCCAGGCCACCAGTACCTCCGCTGTTCGCATCGACTCTTCAAAACGGTCGAGATCCCAGTCAAAGAAGACATCTAGTTTTTCCGCCACGTCTGGATAGTTGCGGGCACTGGCCTCATAGCGCTCCTTGGTAATGGTAAATACCGCCTCACCCTCAGCGGTTGGTGGAAAGGTGTCGGGTGAGGCATGGTTGTTTTTTATGTGCACCCGAATTTTTTTGCTTGCGGGCATTGTTACGTCTCGGTCTGAGGGTTAGACACATTTTCACGCACTTCGATTTCCTTTAGTTTGGTGGCGACAAATGCGATGCGTTCTTCTTCTGGCATGTCGTCAGCGGCATATTGCACGTCCATAAACTCATGAGCAAGTTTGCTGAGGAAGCCCGATTCATCTGCATCCCTGGCTGGTATCCTGAGCACGGAATCACCGCCATACGTAGGAACAGGATTAGGTTTCAGATCCATGGGAGTTAGTGGTTTGCCACCTTTAGCAACTTTGCGAATTTGACGGCGTAACAAGCGACGCATGAGTGCGATGCCTTTGTCGCTAATAACCAAGTTTTCGTTCTTGTGGATTGTAATAGACCCCATTCCTTCGACGGCTTCGGCGTCACCGGGAGAGCGTTGCCGTTGCTCGTAACTGCGGTCGAATAATTCACCTTGTTCGATCAACGCCGGTCCCTCGGGCGTATTCCATTCCGGCGGATCACCCCTCTCGCCGAAATTTGCCCAAGCCAAAGCCAGCGTATTTTCGTCATCGATGGGTACAACCCAGCGTGAGAAGGCACTGCGCCCATAGTAGCGTTGCTTACTCCCGTCGGTCGCGAAAGCGGCGCCGGCTTGGGTGAAATTGGGCAGCACAAATTCATTGACACGCATCCAGATGTTGTCGCCCACGCGACGGGTGTTTATACCAAGTAGCCATGCCGAGCGCTCGAAGAAATCTAGCTGGCCGACTTCCCCAAAGCCTTTTGAGAACTGCACGCGACCGATATTGGAATGGAGAAAACTCGTATGGATAGGGTCTACGATGGCGTCGAGTACCTGCAACCAATTACATCGAAACAACGCTTTGTAAGGCACCATCTCCATGTTCGGAAGCTCGAGCGTGTCATAGATGGGTAGGTCTGGAATATGCTGCATAGGTCCCATATAAGCAAAGATGAGTCCTTGATACTCGAGCGCCGGGTAAGCACCCAGACGAATTCTTGCCTTAAGGCGTTCGACCAGCGCTGGCGGTTGGCCAGGCGCATCCAACAGGGTGCCATCGGTGTCGAAATGCCAGCCATGATAACAACAACGGATCCCATGGTGTTCGCATTTACCAAATTCCAACGATGCTTGCCGGTGCGGGCAGTGCTTGTGAACCAACCCAACTCGACCACTTTGGTCACGAAACAAAACCAGATCCTCGCCTAGAATGCGTATCGCAACCGGCAGATCCTTGAGTTCGCTGGAGATGGCGACGGGATGCCAAAATCGGCGCAAGTATTCACCGCAAGCAGTCTTTGGCGCGACGCGAGTGAGCTCGTCGTCGATTTCACTAGAGAGATGGGTGTCGTAGCCGGCATACGCGGCTGATCTGATCTGTTCTAAATCGACGCGATAAGAGTTGGTTATCATGGCGTGTCCTCGCGTTGTTCGCGCTGGTGCCGACTTGCCGATAAAGCGTGCACGTTAGCCTATGAGGATCGTAAACGGCAATTGAAGATTTTCGACAGGGTTGTGAAAAAACTTGGGGTTGCGGTTAAGGCGGTACCCAATAAGCCCTCGATTGACAGCTATGGACGCTATGATCCGATCGGTGTGTGATTGAAACTCTGTATCGCAAGGACTTTCTTGGGCCCACCTAAGTGCTCTAATAGGCGCGCCTGTTCCGCAAACGCCTGTGCATTCACAGCGTCTGGGTCGAGAATCTGATTAAGAAACCCGTGGAGCTTCGCACGCACCTCGGCATAGGCAGGGTTCTCGCCCAAGTCTTGAGTTTCTTGGGGGTCATGCTCGAGATCGAAGAGCTGAGCAGGATACGTGCCTGCGTAGTACACATACTTCCAGTCGCCCTGTCGGATCATAAAGAATCCGGTAGGACTGCCGCCATCGTGGTACTCACTTAAAATGAAACGGTCACCCTCCGGTCGCGTGATGAATTTTTGCAGTGCACGACTTTGCCAGGGTGCGCTTGCCGGTTTCTCGCTGCCGCTTATGGCAATTTCGATTGTTGCCGCCATGTCGGTGAGCGATACCGGGGTGTTGTTAACGCCAACGGGTATGTTCTGACCAGCGACAATCATGGGCACGGCAACCGAATCTTCATACATCAAGGATTTGGCCCAGAATCCGTGGTTACCTAGCATCTCACCGTGATCGCTGGTGTAGATGACGACGGTGTCACGGGCTTGACCGCTATCGTCTAGTGTTGTCAACACTTGTCGGATATTGTCGTCGACAAAGCTGCATAACCCATAATAGTTTTGGCGGGCCAATCGTCGACTATCAGCGTCGAAATAGTCATCGTAGTTCCAGAAATCCAACATCTCTTGTAGTACTGGATGTTGTGAACGTTGGCTTTCCGAGTTCGCGAAGGGCTCTGGTATTTCACAGTGTCTATAAAGATCAAAAAATGGTGGTGGCGCAATCAATGGGTAGTGCGGACTGACGAATGAGACGAACAAAACCCAGGGCTTGCTATACGCTCGTTTCATCGATCGACTGATCCATTTACAAGCTGCCGCCGTAATCTTTTGATCATAATCGGTGTAATCACTGTCGCCGGGACCCAGGAGTTGTGCCAGCTCGGCCGCTTCCGCGAAAGCGGGTAGCGGGCTCCGGATCAAACCCTGCGGCCACCCTTTGCCGTCATTCGCGAGATACATCGGTAGAATCTCTTCCGTGAAGCCGTTGTCATCATCACCCGAGCGAAAGTGCAGCTTGCCAATGGAAACTATGTCATGGCCTCGGGCGCGTAGTCGATGCATCCAGCTTTCAACTTGACCGTAGTAGGGTTGTGCCGAGGACCAGCAGCGGTGCTCAAAGACGTGCAGTCCAGTTGCAAGGCTGGCACGCGCCGGGATACAAATGGGCGAGGGAGTATATGCACGGTCAAAAACTGTACCGCTGATGGCGAATCGATCCAGCGTCGGCGTTTGCACTATGGGGTGCCCATAGGTGCCAAGCGCTGAACGTGCATGCTCATCTGATAAAAGAAAAAGAACGTTAGCACCCACGCTTTTCAAGCACCAATTTTATTCTGCAGTAGGATTACTACGCTACATCCGGTTAATATAATCATCTACGTTGTCTATACCGTCAGCGGTTCGGGGACCAGTTCACCAGTCGCAAATCGCCTTGGATGCAAAGGCGCGACAGCGGGATGATCGGAATGTCCGTTGAGGACGATGTCCGCCATGATGCGACCGACGGCTGGAGACGTCATAAAGCCTTTGTAGGCGGATACGGCGACAAATACGTTGGGCATGTCTGTTTCGCCCAACACCGCTTGCATATCGGGCGTCTGGCTGACCATGCCGGCCCAAGTTCGAAGTACATTGAGGTGTGACAGACTTGGCAGGAGATCAGCAAACTTGCGCGTACAGTAGGGCAGGTAGTCTGGCGTCGAGCTGAAGTCTTCATGCTGTGGTCGATCTCGCGACGAGTATGCCAGGATTGAACCGCGACCTATTTGGTTAACGGCGAGATTGTGTTTGTAAGAGGTGATGAGTGGGCCGATAACGGGCTCCCAAGGTTCGGTGACGAACGCCTCTTTCGGCATGCCGCGAATGGGAAGATCAACGCCGAGCGGTTTCAAGAGTTCAGGCGCCTGCCAGTCAGTACAGATCAATACCTTGTCTGCCAGGATCGGTCCCGACGTTGTGTCGGCTTGGAAACCGTCAGCGTGTCGGGTTAGGGTGCGTACATGTGTGCCGAAGTTCACTTTGGCACCTTCGCGACGACATGCGCGCAGTAATGCATCTAACCACAGAAAAGGCGAGGCAGCGGCGTCCTTGTTACAAAACGACCCACCCAAGATACCGTCCGGGTTTAGCGCGGGTACGATCTTTAGGCACTCCTCCGGCGTTAGAATTTCGCTTGGAACATTGAACTCCTCATGCAAACGTCGACTGGCGCACAAACTGTTTAGCATTTTTTCGTCATGGGCCAGCAGCAAGTAGCCATCTTGCGTGAAGTCGATGCCGCCGGGATAGTCGAGCCGTTGTTTAACTTCCTCGAAGAAGGTGATGCTCTCTTGGCTCAGTCTTATATTAAATTCCAGGCCCCATTGCATGCGCATGCCGGCGAGGTTGCGCCCACTGCCACCTGACGCAAACTCTCCGGCATCGACGACAAGAATGCGATTGCTTGTCTTATGCTGCGTCATCCACCACGCAGCCGATAACCCATAGACACCGGCACCAACGATGAGGATGTCGGTATGGTTTATGTTCATTGCCGGGATGCCACCTTTCCGCTCGTTGCGGTATCGGTCGCGTCGGATTGTACTTGGTGTTGGGCCAAGGCAGCTATCGAAACGGGTCTCGCCAGTGGGCGCGGCGTCATCGCCTTGATTGACGGTGGCGGGTGACCGTCGGCTATGAGCGCCGCAATGGCTGACAGGCATGTGCGTCCCCCGCACCATCCCATGCCGGCCCGCGTGTTGCGTTTTATCGAATTCAACGTGACGTGTCCGTCAGCCATCGCTTGTCGCAGGCGATCGGCGCAAACTCCCTCACACCGACAGACGATGGTGTCAGCATCGGCCCATGACCATACAGCTGGTGGTAGGCGCAGTGTTTCACGAACCGCTAGTTGAAATCTGGTGTGACGATCTCGTTCCAAGAAATCAGCGGCAAGTTCCCGATTCAGACATTCCAAGCCGTTACCTTGTACAGCCTGAACTGCAGCAGTGCCGGCGATACGCCCGTCAGCCGCCGCGGCCCAAGCACCACCGAGGCCGGCACCATCACCGGCAGCGAATATGCCGGCCACCGATGTGCGACAAAAACGATCCACTAATGGCAACCAACCGCCGCGCTCGGGATCATAGGTAAGTTCTGCCCCCGCCATGCGTACAAGCTCGTTATTGGCAGCGAAGCCAAAATTAATGGCGAGCAAATCACACTCGATGCGACGTTCGCCATGCGACGAAGGCCGCCCATTGCCGTCGTGACGAATGAGTTTGACGGATTCGAGCCTTTCCTTGCCTTCGGCGCGCAGCGGCATCCATTTTTGAAGCACGTTGACGCCGGCACGCTTTAGAATCTTGAGGTACTCGAATCCTTCACGAACAACCGCACGGCCTGCCAATAGTGACAAAGGCTTGCGAATCATGCGTCGCATCGGATGTAACAGCGCTACACTATGAACCCTGGCGCCTGCTTCTACGAGCTGAGCCGCGAGCGCAACGGGAAGCGGGCCAGTCCCCGCGACAACGACATTATCGCCGGCCCTTATGTGTTGCGCTTTTAGTAGTGCCTGGGTTCCACCCGCATACAGAACCCCTGGCAGTGTCCAGCCGGGGAACGGCACCGCACGTTCACTGACCCCAGTGGCTAGAATCAGTCCATCCGGCCTTAGCGCTTCTGATCGCTCGCCCTGAGCGATATGGACTTCCGGTCCGGGATAGATGGCATAAGCGGTCGTGTTGGGTCGGTAATCAATATCTCTAGCGATCGATGCGAAGGTCTCGAGGATGGTCTTCTTACGTTGTCTCTCGGTCACCAGTCCGATAGCAGCGGGCCCGAGAAGAGGGGATGGTTGACGATAGATCTGTCCCCCCGGACGTAACGCTTCGTCGATCAGTATGACATGCGCGCCACGGCGGTGTGCCTCGTAGGCCGCCATCAGCCCGGCTGGGCCGGCGCCGACAACCAAGATGGTTGGCATCATCCAGAAAGGCCTTGTTGACGGCGCACCTGCATGCCGGGACGGGCTTCCGTCATACACGCACGTGTATTGGGACGTCCATCGATCACGCAGCGGCATTCCCAGCAGACGCCAATACCACACAGGACACCACGCGCACCGCCGTCTTCGGCCGTCCGTAGGTGGGGCTCGTCAGCCGCCAGCAGCGCAGCGGCCACACTCTCGCCTGGCCAAGCCTCAACCGTGCGTTGCTCAAATATGAACGTGAACGGCTTACCATCGCGCTTGCCAAAACGACGAGCTGTTGCACGGGTCATTATCGTATTGTTGCCTCCTTGGGCCAGGGTTGCGAGCTGGAAAAGGCCAGGCAGGGACTTTGGCATCTTCCCAGCCTCATCACCTGATTTCATCGGGAAGCTCGCGCTCCCGTTTTGCTATGAACTCGCGCAACGCTTCGTCGATACCGGGATCGAGTGTCGGTTCTTGGTAGCGTTCGAGCATTGCCTTGGCAGCAGCAAGCCCCCTGGTATTGCTGTCGCTAGCACCATCCGCCAACCATTGCTCGTAGTTGTTGTTGTCGAGCAAGTCGGGCAGAAAGAATGCAGTCTGAAAATGCTCTTGCGTATGAGCGGTGCCTAGGTAATGACCACCGGGCCCAACTTCGCGTACGGCCGCCATTGCTTCCTCGAAGTCATCGAAACTAACCCGCTTTGCAAGCTTGTAAAACATGGCTATCTGTTCGGCATCGAGCACAAACTTTGAGAAACTCGCAGTTAATCCTGCCTCGCTCCAACCGGCGGCGTGAAAAACATAGTTGGCGCCTGCCAGCAAAACTGAAAACATGGTCAGGTTTGATTCGTATGCGGCCTGGGCATCCACTACCTTAGAACCAGTAATCATGCCGCTGGAACGCCACGGCACGCCATACTTTCGCGCCAACTGGCCAATAATGAAATTCATCTGACACGTTTCCGGTGTGCCCAACATCGGGGCGCCGGTCCTCATAGAAACCACGGTCAGGAAGTTGCCGTATACCATTGGCGAACCCGACTGCACCAACTGCCCGAAGGCGATCCCGGCCAACGCCTCTGCATTGAGTTGGGCAAGGGCACCGGTGGTACTGGCTGGGGTGTTCGCACCGGCGAGCACGAATGGCGAACACAACACTGCCTGGTTATTACGTGCGTAGACTTTCAATGCGCTCAGCATTGTCTCATCCCATACCAGCGGCGAGTTGCAGTTAATCACCGAGGTCATGACCGTGTGATTTTGCAAATAGTCATCGCCGAAGACGATCTTGGCCATGTCCACCGTGTCTTCCGCCCGTTCCCGTGCCGTGGTTGCCCCCATGAAAGGCTTGTCTGAATATTTGAGCATGCTGTAGGCGATGTGGAGGTGGCGCTTCGGCACCGGGATATCGATGGGTTCGCAGATAATACCGCCTGTCATATGTAGGCTCGGTGCCATGTATGCGAGTTTGTGAAAGTTCTGTAGGTCTTCCAACGTCGAGTACCGGCGTTCGTCCTTCAAGTCGATCACATAGGGTGAGCCATAGGTGGGACAAAAGATCGTATTACGCCCCCCCACCTTGATGCTGCGCTCGGGATTACGCGCGTACATGGTATACATATCCGGTGTCTTGGCGACTAAGCTCATCAACAGCTCGCGTGCAATGTGAACCCGTTGGTTCTCTACATCGGCGCCGGCTTGCTTCCAGATAGCTAAAGCTTCTTCATCACGAAAGTCGATGCCGACTTCCTCGAGAATTTTCATCGATCCATCATGGATCAACTCAATGCCTTCTTCATTAAGGATTTCATAGACTGGTATATCGCGCACCAACGTTGGCATGGACACGATAGGCGTTGCTGTACGCAGCTTGCGCCGAGCCACCCGACCGCCTCTGCGCCCTTGTTCTACTGTCATGCGGACCTCCTCGTTACGTGCGTTGGCGCTTGGCTTTGCCCTGGTTGTAATTCGTGTTCATATAATCGGCGCTAAACTTCTCGCTGCGAACATCATCGGCAAGCTGTTCTGGGCCAGGTTCGTGCGGCGCGCCGTAGCCACCCGCCCCCGGTGCCTCGACAATGACGGCATCTTTGGGCGTAACGACGATATCCGATGGCTTATCGTCGAGGCACCTAGTTTCCCCAGTCGCCTGACGTAGGAAAAAGTGGCCCGTACAATATGTACATCGCTATACGTACTTCAACATTCCCCAGCTTAGAAAAAGACGAAACAGCGCGTCTCGATACTCTCGCGGGGTGGTGCGTCTGCGGCGGCGGCAGGGTCCTCGAAGGAGGTGTGGATGGTGAACCGAGCGCGGCCGTCGGTCGCCGAGTCGTAGGTCTTGAATAGCAGTGCCTCGTCCGGCCGCAACTCGGGGAAGTAGTACCAGCGGTGGGCCGGGTTGTAGATGGGCAGTTGGATCTCGCCGATGCGGTCCTTGGCCTGGCGCTTGACCGAGACCAGGTCCTCGGGCGTCACGCTGGAGGCGTCGCAAAGCGCCAGCGGCGTGCTGTTCACTGTGCCCCCGATGGAGCGCCAGACGTTGACGATAGCAAAGCGCCGGCGGAGCAGCGTTTCCGCCTCGTGCGGGGCATCGGGAAAGTGGTCACGCAGTCGCTGTGGTCCCGAGCGGGCGGTATAGTCGTTGTGGATGATCGAAGCGGGCTCGCGGATCATTCGTGCCTTCTGCACTTCAAGCGAGGCGGCGCGCCGAGTGTGGTCGAAGACCTCGACCCGAGCGGCCCCGGCCGCGCTCTGGATCAGCGCCTTCACCTCGGCCTCGTAGACCGCGGCGATTTCGTCGTCGTCGTAGAAGTCGCCGACCGCACTCGGCTGGGGCGCAAGAATGAAGCCTTCCCGGTCCAGGCTGAAGTCCACGGCTCGGGCCCGCGCGTTACGAATCGAAACCTGCCGCACGACGTAATTGCCCTTGTGCTCGGTTACGTCTCCGCCACCTACCGAGGCGATGTAGACCGCGAGGTCCTTATCATTAGCGAGGTATTTCAACCGGGCCTCGACGAATTCGGATGTTGCTGTTGCCATGGCGTCGCTCTTTATCATAGTCAACCTTTTCCAAGGATTTGCGTGTTCCGCCGCGACGATAGGGAGAATGGGCGCTTTTCACAAGTCCCGGGCTGCTCCCGGTCAAACAGCTCTTCGGGGCAGGCACTAGTTATACCGGTAATGGTGTCGAGCTCCTTTCAACCTTCTCTTTTCAAGACGCACTACTGCAGCGGGGCCGGGTGTGCTCACGATTGCACCTCCCTTGGAGAAAACCAGCATACGCGGGTTTGAAAAGATTCACTCTACTTTACTGCGCCATTCAGCCTGCTCGGCCAAGCGCGGCGTGCAACAAGACATTACAGCCGGCCGCGAGATCGTCTGGTTCCGCACTTTCTTCCTCGTTGTGGCTGATGCCGCCGGCGCAGGGAACGAAGATCATGCTTGTTGGTGCCACGCGAGCGATGTAGCAGGCGTCGTGACCGGCTCCCGAGAGCATATCCCGGTGTGAGTAGTGCAGCCTTTCGCAGCTGCCACGCACGAGATCGATACAGCTTGGGTCGAAGTCGACCGGTGGTGTATAGGCTACCTTGGCAATCTTTACATCCAACCCCGCGGCCGACGCAATGCCCTGACAGTGAGTATGTAAAGTATTTTCCATTTCCTGCATGACGCCAGCATCAGGGTCCCGAATATCAACTGTGAAATAGACCTGCCCTGGCACTGTGTTTCGCGAGTTGGGTGAGACGCCGAGCTCACCCACGGTGGCGCGGCCGTGCTTCTGAGACAGCGCGATTGCGTTCACAGCCTCGATCATACGGGCGCTGCCAAGCAGCGCATCACGGCGTGTATCCATGGGGGTGGAGCCGGCGTGTGTATCTTGGCCGGTGACAGTAACGTCATACCAGGCGACTCCTTGCACAGCAGTGACGACGCCAATGGTCTTGTCCTCGCTCTCCAGTATCGGTCCTTGTTCAATATGGGCCTCGAAGTAGGCGCCGATGGGATGATCACCGCTGCGTTCCTTTCCGGCATAGCCGATCCTCTCGAGTTCCTTGCCTACCATTTTGCCCTCGCGATCCACTCGGCCGAGTGCGAACTCAAGATCGATGGCACCCGCGAACGCCGCCGAGCCAGACATAGAGGGCGCGAAACGCGCACCTTCCTCGTTAGTCCACACGGCTACTTCGATGGGGGCTTGGGTATCTATGTCGTGGTCATTGAGGGTGCGGATCACTTCCAGCCCCGCCAATACGCCATAGACGCCATCGAACTTGCCGCCGTGGGGCTGTGTATCAAGATGACTGCCGGCGACTACTGGAGGTTGTTTAGGATCTTGGCCACGCCGGCGGGCGAAAACATTGCCGATGCTGTCAACGGTGACGCCACATCCGGCATCACGACACCACTTCACGAACACATCCCGGCCCTGTTTATCCTCATCGGTCAGCGCCAGGCGACAGCTGCCGCCTTTCGCGGTAGCGCCATATTGGGCCATGTCCATCAGGCTATCCCAAAGGCGCTTAGCATTTATGTGTATATCCCGCATGTTAGCCCTATCGGAGAATTGTCTAGTTGAGATGCGCGCCGCTTACGGCGGGCCAGGTGATGACAATCAGCATGTTCGGCCCCGGTGAAATCGAAGCCATAAAATAATTGAAGCAAACCAAAGCCAATCAACTAACGTACTAGGGTCTGCCCTAAATTAGTGATCAACCGCTGATTCTAGCCGCTTTTCTTTTGCGACGCATTTATCGCATTTAATACCGCGACAATACCCCGGTCGCGTTCGGCTGCAAGGTCCTTAAAATGACGGCCCGCTGCCATCTCATTGCAGCCATTAACCATACGATCACGTAATTCCTTGGTCAGCTCAGGCGCTTTAAGTCGCGTCCAGGGCAATTTAAGCGCCGGTCCGAACTGGTCAAGGTTGGTTGCCATCCCGCCTTCACCACAGGCCACATGAAAAGCCAGGCACTGACCCATCAGCGCCATGCGCGGAGCTGGCCCGTGGATCAGTGCCGTGTCAATCTGTTGCGGGGTTGCCTCGCCGTTAGCAACCATATGCAATGCCTCGCGCCATAAGGCCTCCTGCAATCGCGTGGCAATAAAACCCGGAACTTCCTTATTCAGGACCAGCGGTGTTTTGCCCGCCACCTGATAAAAATCACAAGCCCATTTAACGGCATCCGGTGACGATTTTTCTCCACCGACGATTTCCACTAGGGGCAACAGATACGGCGGATTAAAAGGATGACCGACCACCGTTCTCTCAGGCGTGCTGCAATGCTTCTGAATATCGGTCATGGTCAAACCGGAAGTACTTGAAGATATCACGACATCCTCAGGGACCAGCTCCCCAAGTTGCTTGTAAAGCGATTGCTTCAGCGGCAGATTTTCCGGGGCGCTTTCCTGTACAAATTGTGCTTCAGAGACTGCCTCTTCAAGGTCGTTGGTAATCGTCAATCTTTCGCGCGAGGCGCCTTGTGCAAGCCCCAGCGCTTCAAGGCTGACCCACGCCGTATCAACAACATTATGGAAAGCTTGCTCTTCGGATGGGTCATGCAAATAGCTTGTGACATCATACCCCTGGGCCAAAAAATGGGCCGCCCAACCCGCACCGATTGGCCCACCCCCGAGGCTGGTAATTTGTCTCACCTGATCGGGTTTTGCCCTGCGCATTCTTCGGTGCTCAATTAACGACCCTTGAATACCGGGGCACGTTTTTCAACAAAGGCGCGTACCCCTTCTTTCGCATCCTCGGATTTCAGCATGGCCCGATAAGTCGGCAGATCGGCTGTGCGCATTTTGTCAAACGCCTGTTCAAGCGGCACGCATTCAATAGACCGCAAGACTTCCTTGACTGTCTGCAGGGCCATTGGTGCCGCCTGCGCCAGTTGCGCTGCCCACTCCCGTGCGGTCTGCATTAACTCTTCTTTTGCAACGACCTTGTTAACCAATCCGTAATGGGCCGCTTCCGAGGCCGGCATTCTACGGCCAAGCAAGAGCATTTCCATTGCTATATTATGAGGAATACGGCGCGGTAAACGTTGTACTGCTCCGGCATCCGGAACCATTCCCAGAGGCATTTCCGGCAGAGCAAATTCCACATGCTCAGCAGCAATCAGTAAATCGCAGCCCATGGCCAATTCAAAACCACCGCCGATAACCAATCCGTTGAGAGCCGCGATGACCGGCTTGTTTAAATTCCAGTTTTCCGTCAGACCCGCGAAGCCACCATCGCCATAATCACCATCCTCCCACCAATTATCAAGCTTGGTATCTCCGGCATTTAGGGATTTAAGATCCCAGCCTGCTGAAAATATTTTTTCACCCTCTGCGGTTAAAATGGCAACACGCAATTCCGGATCAACCCGTAACTCGGCAAATGCCGCACCAAGCTCGCGACTCATTTCATGGTCAATCGCATTGACCTTGGGCTTATTTAGCTTCACCTCAAGAATATGACCATCACGTACTACTTCAATAAAATTCGTCATGTGAATTCCTCAATACATGGATTTTTAATCTCTAACCAGAGCGACTGATAATTTTCAGGCAAATGCCGGCATGACCTCTTTGCAGAACAGTTCAAGCGAGCGCTTTTGTTCTTTGTGCCCAAGACCCAGACTGGCATAATAAATGAATTCATCCACCCCCAGATCATCATAGCGTTTCAGCTTGGTAATCACTTCGTCAGGTGTGCCGAACATCAGATTTTCATGCAGCATTTTCGGGTCATATTCCACACGGTTTTCCAGTTCCGAGACTTGTATGGCCTTGGGGAAACCATTTTTCACGTCCCCTAAGTTTTTAAACAGATTTTCAAACTGGCTAAGTTGGTGTTGTGCAGCTTTGACCGGGACTTCCCAATCCTTCTTGTTATCATACGCAGCCGTATGCCGCATAATTGCAAAAATCGGCCTGGCAGATCCGGGATTATTTTCCAATGCTTCGTCCAGGCGCTGTTTGTACAGTTCGACCTCGGACATGGGTCGGGTTAACGGCCATGACATGATGTTACAGTTGTTTTTTACCGAATAATCGAAGGTAATTGGCGCACGCGCGGCAACCCAGATCGGTGGGTGAGGTTTTTGCAGGGGTTTGGGCACCGATGTCGATGTCGGGAATTTCCAAAACTCACCATTGTGTTCGTAATCACCCTGCCAAAGCGCCTTCACGGCAGGCAACATTTCATGCATGTAGCGCCAGCCATCTTTCTGCTCAAGGCCCGGATGCATGCGATCAAATTCACGTTGATAGGCACCCGAACCGATGCCGAATACAAGGCGTCCGCCGCTGTACAGATCGAGCAGCGCAGCTTCTCCGGCCAAGTTAATCGGATGCCAGTAGGGTGCAACAGCCACCGCCGTGCCGAGGCGGATCTTATTTGTATGGGCGGCCCACCATGTGAGAATCTGGAACGGATTAGGAGCAATGGTCATTTCAAGTGCATGATGCTCGGCTGCCCAGACAATATTAAAATCGCCCTTATCCGCCATCTGCACCATTTCCAGCGTATGTCTCGCTACATCTACCATATCGAGATCAGGAGTTACACGCTCCATATTGATCGCCAGTTGAAACTTCATTAAGTCGTCTCCTATGTCAAACCTTATGAGCCGTGTTCCACCATAATACGTCTGGACATATGATTGCCGAAAAACAAACAACGGGTTGCGGTCATTTCAAACAAACTATCCAAACCACAGATACTGCCAGCGGCACTTATACGTTGGCGGGGTTTTCAATATCCCGCCCAAGATCCTTCAGATCCTGATAGCGATCACCGATGCGGTGATGCGGCCGGCCGCTGGTCGCCCCGCCCAGTGCGACAACCAGTTCATCGTCTGCCGGTGCATCGTAAATAGAAAACTGCACAGTAAGATAGTGTGATCGGCGCCCGCTATCATTTTTATCCATCAGCGGGATGTTAATCGGCGTATTCGCCGGGCCGCGTGTGTTGGTAAATCCGAGATAATTTTTAGCGCCGACTGCTTCACGATAAAAATTGCCATAGCGCAGTGTATGGATCAGCGCTGAGGCATGCTCTATTTCACAGTCAAGACCCGACATCGCCGCCTTGCCATAGGCTTCGATATTGTCCCCCGAACCGGCCAGCGCAACAATACGGTCAGTAAGCATTTTCCCCAGTGCTGGACCCATAGCCATTATTTCAGGCTTTAAATCATCCACGAATCCGCGACCGGCCCATGGATTTTTAACGACGGCAGCCACGGCGAATATGCGCAATACGGGATCCGCCGCTTTACCGCCTTCAATGTGAATATCTTCATCAAACGTGACCACTTTTCTGATTTCTGGTTTCATACTAACTCCTTTACTTCCTGAGTTTCTAGACAAACGGACGCAGAAATATACACTGGCGTAGCGCCAAGGGCTGACTGTTCAATAAGTGTTTGTGCGGCATGAAAGTCATGTACCGGAACCCGGTGTCTTCGTATTCAGCGCGCGAACCTTTCCTTTGATGTCATCTCCCATATAAATCGCAAAATTACCGTATTTGAATTCCCTCACATACCGCTCCAACATGGAATGAGTCGGGTCATCAATCAACCGGTCCCAGGGAATTTCATCAAACGAAAAGAATCGGGTTCCGGCAAGGGCAGGGCCAGATGCCGTACCCCGATAATAAACTACGTGTACACCGGATTTTAGGTCTTCATATACTGCAAACAAAAAATCGATTGATACACTTAAGTCACCACTGGAAAGTTCTTTCACCAGCCTTGGCAGGCTTGGCTGGGTGCCATCGCGCCCGATGGCAGGAACTGAAACCTCGTTGGTCTTATCATTTTCCATGAGCAGCAAGGCACCGTGCTGCTCTAGCACCGCACCAATGATGATGCCTGTACCTTTACTCGCAACATCGACAAGTAATTGCTCCAACCCAAGGTTGAAATAGCCACCACCCGCATAACCGAGTGGTTGTGCATTGCGGTAGTCAAAATCGGTAATGCGCCCGATCAGAATGACATGATCGCCGGCATCCACATGATTTTCAGAAACACATTCAAACCAAGCCAGGACATCATCAATTAACGGCATTCCCAATCTTCCGCTATGCCAGGGAACGTTCTTAAACTTGTCTGCCCGGTGGCTGGCGAAAAGTGCGGCGGCATTCTTTTGAGTTTCAACGAGTATATTTACCGCAAAGCCTTTGCCTTCCAGGAAGACCGGCAGGCTAGCCGCGCATTTGTCAATACACACCAGCAGTAAAGGCGGATCAAGAGAAACGGAGGTAAAGGAATTGGCCGTAAAGCCTCGAGGAGTACCATTTGGTTCGACAGTCGTGATGATTGTCACGCCAGTCGCGAACTTGCCAAAAGCATTGCGCAATTCACGCGGATCAATCGGCGACGTCATGACTGTTCCCAACGCTAATCATATGCCATCAGTTGTTCCGGTTGAGTTTGGTGTCCCGGGCGGTCATTAAAAGTTATCCGACATCGGTTGCACCCGTTACGGCATGGTCTAGAAAGCGCAAGAGTATTGGATTACAAATTTCGGGTGCTTCAGCCAATGCCATATGCCTGAGCCCCGGCAAGATAACCGTTTGAGACCCCGGGATTTCGGCAGCGATAGCATGCGTCATTTGCGGGGAATTCCCAAAATCTTCATCACCGGTCATCACCAGTGTCGGGCGCTGAATCGGACGTTCGGGAGAAACTATTTCCGCAACACCATCGGCCAGCACCTGGTAATTTTCCGAATAAACATTCCGGTCATTCGCCAGCACCCACTGACGCACTAGGCCCATAACCTTGGAATTGGCGGCACGAAAATCCTCTGTAAACCAACGCTCAAGCGCGGCTTCAACCGTCGCCGACGGACCATGCTCACGAGCTTGTTCGACGCGTTTAACAATCGCCTGTTGTGCACTGTCATCACGAATATGGGGCGAGCTTAAGATAACCAGCGCGGAAACGCAGTCTGCATGATCCATGGCAAAGCGCCGTGCTATCATGCCGCCGAGAGAAAACCCGATAACGGCACACCGGTCGATCTCGTGCTCAGCTAATAATCGATGAAGTTGTTCGGAAAACAGATGAAGATCCGGTTTTGTGTCCGGTGTCGGACTTTCGCCATGCCCGAACAAATCAAAGGACAATACCCGATATCGTTCACTCAGTGCGGGTATCTGCCATTGCCACATCTGGCGATTCAGGCCAAGACCATGAATCAGTGCGATGGCCGGGCCTGCCCCCCCGTGCCATTCAAAGCGGGTACCGTCGGGCGCTTTACCGGATCTTGCACTACCAACCATATTCAGGCCCGCCCCGTTTGACAGACGGGGTGGTAAGCAATGACCTCAACTTCGACACGCACATCAACCAGAAGATCGGTCACCACTGCCGAACGCGCTGGCGGATCATGAGGAAAATACTCGCTATAGACAGAATTAAAACCCGGAAAATCTGCCCGGTCGGTAAGCCATACCATGGTTTTGACAACATCTGTCATCTCACAGCCGGCTTCCTTGAGTGTTTTTTCGATGTCCTGAAGAACCGCGTGGGTCTGATCCTCTATCGAACCCTCAGTCATCGGAACGCCATCTTTAAACGGAATCTGCCCGGTCAAAAATACGAAATCACCCGCCTGGATAGCACGGGACAAAGACAGTTTCCGACCTCCGATCACCAGGGGTTCGCCAATAACCTGCTTTTTGTTTGGCACGATTTAGTTCCTGATTACCATCACCGGATAGACACAGTAGACTTATATGCTGGGTAGGTATTAGGCTAATCTTAGCGCCTACCAAACGATAGTTGCTGCAGGTTATGTCGAAAAAACATGCAATTCTACTGCCCAAACAGGCACAATTAAAATCAATCTTCAGCAATTACACAGAGGTATGAATATGACCGGTTTAAAGAGTTATCGAATGCTTGTCAACGGCGAGTGGATCGATGCCAGTGATGGAAAGAAATTCCCCAGTATCAATCCGACCACCAACGAAGCCTGGGCGGAAGTTCCTGAAGCCACCACCGAGGATGTTGATCAGGCTGTCAGAACAGCCCACCACGCCTTTACAGAGGGGCCCTGGGCCAGCGCCGTACCGACAGAACGGGGCCGGTACCTTCGCAGGCTGGCGGACCTGTTGGCAGACAAATCTGAAGAATTAGGCCGAATTGAAACCATCGACACCGGCAAAATGTTAAAAGAAACACGTTGGCAGGCAAAATATGTTGCTGAATTCTTTCATTACTATGCCGGCTGCGCCGATAAAATTCACGGCGAAACACTGCCCATCGACAAGCCGGACCTGTTCGTGTTTACGACCCGGGAGCCGCTTGGTGTGGTAGCCGCGGTAGTGCCGTGGAATTCACAGCTTTTTCTGGTGGCTGTCAAAATCGGTCCGGCACTGGCCGCGGGTAATACCGTGGTACTAAAAGCCTCCGAACATGCTTCCGCCGCCATGTTGGAGTTCGGCAGGCTGATTGAAGAAGCCGGACTTCCACCCGGGGTTGTCAATATTGTCACCGGTCACGGTGATCCCTGTGGCAAGGCCTTGACCTCACATCCACTTGTCCAGCGAATCAGTTTTACTGGTGGCCCGGCGGCGGCCAGGCAGGTGTTATACAACTCGGCAGAAAACTTTGCCGAGGTCTCACTGGAACTGGGGGGCAAATCACCGTTTATCGTATTTGACGATGCGGACATCGAAAGCGCAGTCAACGGTTCAATCGCCGGCATATTTGGCGCAACTGGCCAAAGCTGTGTCGCCGGCTCCAGACTCTATCTGCACGAGAATATTGCCGATAAATTTTTGGAAGCCATGGTCGATCAGGCGAGCCAGATCAGAATGGGTGACCCGCTGGCTGAAGAAACGCAAATGGGACCACTGTGTACGAGCGGCCAGCTGGACAACATTGAGCGTGAAGTCGCCTTTGCGCAAACCGAAGGCGGCAAACTGCTTCATGGGGGCAAACGCCCGGAGAATATGGGGGGTGGCCTGTACTATGAGCCGACCATTATTGATTGCCCAGGGCAGAATCTTCGAATTGTTGACACCGAGCTGTTCGGCCCCGTCTTAAGCGTCATCCGGTTTAAAGATGAGGATGAAGTGATCAGACTTGCCAACGATACCAAGCACGGCCTGGCCGCCGGTATTTTCACCAAAGACAGCGCCCGCTCAATAAGAGTCGCCAAAGCGGTACGTGCTGGTATTGTATGGGTCAACACTTACCGTGTTGTCTCACCCATTGCCGAATTCGGCGGCTTCAAAGGATCAGGCTATGGCCGGGAAAGCGGCTTTCAGGCCATGTATGACTACACTCGGCCCAAGACCATCTGGATGAACACCTCCGATAAGCCCATGGCCAATCCGTTTGTCATGCGCTAGACATAATGGGACTGTTGCCTAATTACTGTGCTTGCTGATACGGCGTGAAAAACAATCCGCCGGGCGCGGATTGGAACGGCCGTAGGCCGGCCCGCAGGGCGAATGACAGGGTTAAAATGCTCATTTATTACCTATAAGCTCGGCCTTGGCGTCCTGCGTCGCCCTAACTCCTACATCCATGTAGTCGTCGGCCCCAAGTAGTCAAGCAAAATTCGATTCCGTTGTTGAATCTCACCATGCACAGACGCTTAGTTATATTCGCGTTGATACCAATATCGAAACAGTGGACCACGACATCGAAGCAGCGCGATGAAGCAAAAAAGTGAGTTTGACTACATCATTGTTGGCGCAGGATCGGCGGGATGCGTTTTGGCTAGACGGCTAACCGAGGACGACTCAAGTTCTGTGTTGTTGCTGGAGGCCGGACCCATTGATAGCAGTCTTTTCCTTCGTATGCCAATCGCTCTGGCGCATCTATTACTGAGTGATAAATACAATTGGTACTACCATACGGATGCCGAACCGCATATGGATCACCGAGAGATGTATTGCCCTCGTGGACGTGTTCTCGGTGGTTCTTCATCGATCAACGGCATGGTCTATGTGCGTGGTAACGCATTCGATTTTGATGGATGGGCGGGAAATGACTTGGCGCAGTGGTCTTATGCACACTGCCTACCTTATTTCAAGAAAGCGGAGACCTATGAGCGAGGTGGCGACGATTATAGAGGACATGACGGTCCGCTACATGTCACTGCTGGTAAGACCGATAATCCTCTCTACCAGGCCTTCATCGACGCCGGCATCGAGGCCGGTTATCCGGCCACGGAAGATATGAACGGCTTTCAGCAGGAAGGGTTTGGCATCATGGATCGAACCACGTTTGCTGGGAAAAGATGCAGCACAGCGGTGGCCTATTTGCGACCAGTCATTGAGCGAGCGAATTTGCATTTGCAACTAAGAGCACTTAGCCATCGCGTATTATTTGAGGGCAAGCGCGCAATTGGCGTTGAATACCAACACCGCGGTGAGATGCACAAGGCATATGCCGGAAAGGAGGTCATTGTATGTGGCGGTACGATTAACTCACCGCAATTGCTCATGCTCTCGGGCGTTGGTTCCGCCGAACACTTACAACAACATGATATCCCGGTTGTCAGTGATTTGCCGGGAGTCGGGCAGAATCTGCAGGATCATCTCGATTTCACTATTCAAATATCTTGTAAACAGCCGATAAGTTACGCCCCTGCACTCAAACTATTCGGTAAGCTCGGTGTTGGCTTGCGTTGGTTACTATTCAAGCAGGGAATTGGTGCTTCGAATCTCTTTGAGTCCGGAGGATTCATTCGCAGTGATACGGGAGTTGAGTTTCCCGATCTGCAATTCCATTTCATGGCGATTGGTGCGAGTTACGATGGCAGCGCCTGGATCAAGGCTCATGCATATCAGGTATTCATGAGCCTGATGCGTCCTACCAGCCGAGGGCGGGTTAGACTTCGTTCTAACGATCCCCATGCCAGTCCCTCAATATTATTCAATTACTTCGAGACTCAGAAAGATCAACAAGATGTGATCAAAGGCATGAAACTCACTCGCGAAATCCTTCACCAGAACGCCTTTACGCCATACCGCGGACCGGGAATTAGTCCTGGCGACGAGGTGCAATCCGATCAGCAAATTCTTGCCTGGGCGAGGACTAAGGGCGAAACCGAATACCACCCAACCAGTACTTGCAAAATGGGTGCTGATGATGATGCGGTAGTGGACGGCTCCCTGCGTGTGCACGGTGTGGAGAGCTTACGCGTGGTGGATGCGTCAGTTATGCCCAGTGTGGTTTCGGGAAATACCAATGCTGCAACTATCATGATTGCAGAGAAGGCGGCCGACATTATCGCAGGCAAAACACCGCTCGAGCCGCTCTATGTAGCCGTGTATCGCGCCAACGACTATATGAGCTCTCAGCGGTAAGTACAGGCGGGCTCAAGATTACACAGGCCGGCGCGGGATAGTTTAAGGATTATGCGCTAATCACCTTGTCAACTACATGACGGCGCAATTGCATGAGCACATCGACGACATAAACGTCATCGGCAAACACAAACAGCGGATTAATCTCAATTTCTGCTATGCGGTTTGTGTTCGTTTTTACATAATTTGCCAACCGCTTTATTGTTTCGGTGAGCTTATGTTTGTTCACCGCCGCACTGCCTCTGAAGCCGTTGAGCAAATGTGATATTTTTAGTTTTTCAAGCGCAAGCAAAATTTCGACGTCACTGGCCGGTAATATTAGGGTGACGGCATCGGCAATCAGCTCGATTAAGGCTCCGCCGCTGGACAGGGTCATCACCAGCCCGAACTGGGAATCAGTGCGAATATCCACCATCAGTTCCGCCAGTGGTTTGTGAACCATTCTTTCGACTAGGAACGTGTCGGTTACAAGCTCAGGATTGGTGCGGGCAACATCGGCTCGCATCGTACGGACCGCTTTATGGACCTCGCGGACGTTTTTCAATCCAAGGCATACTGCGCCTATTTCAGTTTTGTGCGCAATCTTGTGACAGTTCATTTTCAGTACGACCGGAAAGCCAAGCTCTTGCGCTGCCCCGGCAGCATTCATACCGTCGACAAGCCGCCCCTCGGGAATCTTCAACCCTGCCGCTTCAAGCTCGACTTTGCTGTTCCATTCATCATTTGGATAAACCTCATCACAACGACCCGCCATCACAAGCTCACCGGAGACATTGTCTAGTACAAACGCCTGTTGTCGACCGTACCAGGCTGCCGCATTAATCGCGTCAAGCGCCTCGTGTATACCCTGCAAGGGCGCCACTTTGTTTGTGATAAGAAACTCGCGTGTTTGTTTATCTATATTTTCCGGCAGCGTACTGCAGACTGCACCGGGCAGGCCTACTTTCGAGGTCGCCTGGATAAATGATTGTGAATCGCTCAGATAAAAAGCCTTGCTCTCTTCAAGTCCCGGCAATGGAAAATCCTGCACGATTAACGCAGCATCGTAAGGGTCGGCCAGCGCTGCCTGAAATACAGGCTGCACCTCCTCGGAGATACCCCAAATGGGCGTCGTATAATCCAACGGATTGGAAACACCCGCAATGACCGGCAACTTTTCAACAAGATCCGCTGCAACATGGGAAGAGGGTTGCGGGAATTCGAGGTCTATTTTTTCCGCATAGTCGGCCAGCATGGTCGCAGCGCCGCCCGAGCAGGTAAATCCCATTATGCGATTACCCTGGGGTATTCCGGCGACGCAGATAAATTTCAGGGCTTCAAGCATCTGCGTCGGATTCGTCACGTTAATAATGCCTAGCCGTTCAAACAGCGCCTGATAAAGTTCATTGGTACCTGAAAGTGATCCGGTATGACTGATGGTTAATCGCGAGCCGATCTTAGAAGTCCCGGTTTTAAGCACAACAATCGGTTTGCTACGTTCGAGTGCTTTGCGCGCCACGCGGCTGAAAGACTCAATATCCTTCAACCCTTCGATGTGCAAACCAATGGCTTTTACTTCATCACGCTCACACAGCACATCAATATAATCCTCCAGTCGCAGCACCGACTGGTTGCCCGCGGACACCATATATGCCAGCGGCACTGATCGCTGATTCATCGTGATATCTGAAGAGAGCATTCCGCTTTGCGTGATGATGGCGGCGCCAAAACCAGGACAAAAACCACCGTGGGCAAATGGCCACAGTGCGACCCGGTCAATGTAGTTGATTAGGCCATAGCAATTCGGGCCGACAAGTGCCATATCGCCTACGACATCCACCAGTGGCTGGTCCGCCTTACCGCCGTGCTTGCCATCGGCACTGAATCCCGCCGTATAACAAACCACCCCGCCCGCACCCTGCTGAGCCAGCCGGGCCACAGTATCGATTGCCGGCTTGGCGGGCACAGCCAGAAAAACCGCATCCGGAGCTTGCGGCAATTCATCTACACTGGAAAAACACCGAATGTCGCCCAATGTATCGCGCTTCGGATTAACCGGCCAGATCGGGCCTTCAAATCCGATTCGTTTGCATGCGTGGATAGCTGTCTCGGCATCGCGTCCGCCAATAATCGCCACATGACGTGGCTTTAACAGGCGCTGCAGGTTTTGTCGTCTGATTGGTGTCATGCTCCTAAAGGTCGCCTGCGTCCGTTTTTATTGGTGCTTAGCGACACGGTTACTCGACGCGACTGTACGCAAACCGCGCCGTCATCAAATCGAGGTGGCCACCGCCGCCGTTCTTAAAAAATGTAATATCTTTGGCTTGCTCACGCCCAGGGTGACGCCCACTACAAAGGTCAAAATGATCGGCGCGAATATCACTCTCAGTGATAATCCCCGTGGCTATCGGGATGCAGATTTCACCACAATCTTTTATGGTGGTCGCACGGCAATCGACGAATAATTTGCCTCGGCGTACCGCATCATCGTCTGCTTCTCGGGTCTCTTTTGTGAAAGCCCCAACAAGATCGAGGTGGGCGCCGGGCTTTAGCCATTTGCCTTGGATTAGCGGCGAGGGGCTCATGGTTGCACAAGAGATCACATCGGCGTTGGCCGCGGCGCTGGCTAAATCATCGGTGGCACGGATTTCGACATTGTTTAATGATAGGGTGCCGGCCAGCTTTTCTGCCGCGGCGGGGGTACGATTCCAGATAAGGACTTTGCGAATCGAGGGCCGTACCGCGGTGTGAGCCATGATGAGATGTGGTGCCATAGCGCCGGCACCGACCATGAGCATTATCTCGGCATCCTCCCGCGCTAGGTACTTGGCCCCCAAAGCGGAGTCCGCCGCCGTCTTTCGGTAAGTGATGGCGGTACCGTCTATGCAGGCCTTGGGTTGACCGTTGCTGCCGTTGAACAATAGATAGACCGCCTGCACTGCTGGCGGGCCGGCGTCGGCATCCTTATTCTCTGGAAAGACGGTGATTACTTTGGTGCCGAGATCCTGTTGTGGTTGCCAAGCGGCGCGTAGAAAGAAATGGGTGGGGGTGCCAGCTGCACTAGGTTGTTCCAACAACAAGTCTTCAAGTAGACAAATATCTTGTCGGTGGTAATTGTCCAGCGCCTCGACTAGCAAAGGGTAATCGAGCAGCGCGTGCACTTGCTCGGCGTCGACGAGAATCATCGCTCTTTTCTCGAAAGTTCTTTCCAGCGCTAGTGTACCCGGCAACTCGCAGCCAGTCACAAGACAGCCCTATCGGCCGTTTTGGGAAGGAATGGGGAGGATTGGGTGGGCGTGTCAAACCGAATACGCCGAGGGCGGCATGCCCCCAGCGTATTCGCTAAATCCCGGAGTGGCTAGCCGTGCTCTATGCAGTAGCCAGCCCCAAAACGAGCGGTGCCAACCTTCTTGTCAGCTACCCGCTCTTCAGCCGCCTTGCGCGCACTCAAGGTCTGCACAATCTCCGGTATTTGGCCTCGTACGACACCGATATCCTCGAGCTGCCTATCGCTTAGGGCGCTTAGCGCGCGAATGGCGGTTCGGCGCTCGTGGTTGCGACGCAGGGTGGTCTGCAGGTTCTGCAGCCATCCTCGAAGTTGTGACACGACGCCATGACCTCGACTGGTGACGTCAATACTGGTGTTTAGGTGACTTGTGTGGTTGCTCATGATATATTTCCTCTCCAATGTCTGACGTAACGTTTGTGACCAAAGCTATGCATACCTCATAAGATAGGCGATAAACTGGACATTGACAAACGATGATTTCTACTGCAAGAGATAGAAAAACTTGGGTGAAACAGCGACTGCCTTCACTCAATGCACTGCGGGCGTTTGAGGCGGCGGGCCGTCATCTAAGCTTCACGAATGCGGCGGATGAGTTGCATGTGACCCCAGCCGCGGTCGGCCATCAGGTCAAGGCCTTGGAGCAAGACTTGGGGGTGCGGTTGTTCCAACGCCTCAACCGGGCCTTGGTGTTGACCGAGGCGGGTCGGGCTTTGTTGCCGGGGTTGGAAGACATCTTTTATCAATTGGCGGTGGTAATTGAGGAGTTCAAACGTCGCGATACGGACCGCCCGCTAACCGTTAGCCTGCCCCCGTCCCTAACTGCCAAGTGGCTATTGCCACGGCTAGAAAGATTTAGGCAATTGCACCCCGAGATTGACGTGCGCATAGATGCGACCAATGAGGTCGTGGATCTCATCCGAGGCGGGGTCGATATTGGACTTCGCTACGGTTCGGGTGACTACCCGGGCTTGCGGGTGGACTGCTTGATGAGTGAAGAGGTGTTCCCGGTGTGCAGCCCGCGGTTACTGGAGGGGCGACATCCGCTGCGTGTTCCCGACGATCTGCGCTGGCATACACTCTTGCATGCTGATTATCCACCGCAGAACGACTACTGGCCCGATTGGTCCATGTGGTTATATACGACCGGCGTCAAAGATGTGGATACTAGCCGTGGTCTGCGCTTTAACCGTACCGCACTATCGCTACAGGCTGCCATCGAGGTCCAAGGGGTTGCGTTGGGAAGTCGCGTGCTGGCCGGGGACGATTTAAAGACGGGTCGATTGGTACGACCCTTCGAGCTAAGTACGCCAGTCGGGTTTGCTTATTATATGGTATGTGCGGAGGCACGGTCCGAAGAGCCCCGCGTGGCGGCTTTTCGCGAGTGGATCATTGCCGAAGCCGGTACATCGTGAGAGATGTCCAGAAATCGGCCTCAAGGTGCTTTGGCACCGCTGGCTATGTTTTTGTCTGCTTAGCGAACGACAAGATTAATCAATCGGTCCGGTACTAAGATCGACTTATACAGTTCCTTCTCGCCAAGATGGCGTTGAACCGCGATATCGGCCAACGCTTTGGTTTTTACCTCTTCTTCGTTCGCACCTCGAGGAAGGCGGATGGTAGCCCGCAGACGACCGTTGACCTGTACCGCTATGTCGATTTCATCAGCCATCGTTAGCTTTACATCATAACTTGGCCAGTTGGCACCGGAAAAAATCGAACCCTCGTGTTCCAACCGTTGCCACAACTCCTCAGCAAAATGAGGTGCCATTGGCGCTAGCATAGGCACTAGCGGCTCGATCTCGGAGCGACGGACGGTGCGATCACTAGCCCGGACCACATTGAGATACTCCATCATTGCCGCAATGGCGGTGTTGTATTGCAAAGCTTCCAAGTCTTCGGTCACTTTCTTGATGGTGGCGTGCAGTTTTCGTTCGACATCACCTGCCTCCGGCGACCCCGCCGCTAGTTGCTCGACCGGTGCAATAATGGCCCATAGGCGATCGACGAAACGAGAGATTCCAGTAATCCCCTCTTCGCGAAAGTCACCGCCTTCTTCATATGGGCCCAGGAACATGAGGTACATGCGAAACGTATCGGCGCCATGTTTTTCGACGAATTCGTCTGGGATCACAACATTACCTCGTGACTTGGACATCTTGGTCCCATCACGGATGATTAAGCCATGCTTGCGAAATTGCTTGTAAGGTTCTTCGAATTCTAGGTGGCCCAAATCATGGAGCGCCATGGTAATGAAACGAGAGTACATTAGATGCAATACTGCGTGCTCTTCACCGCCAATGTAGCTGTCGACAGGTAGCCAAGTTTTGTTGCGTTCTTTGTCAAACGGGCGATCATCAAGCTCGGTCGATGGATAGCGCAGAAAGTACCAGGCAGAGTCAAGAAACGTGTCGGAAACGTCGGTTTCGCGCCTTGCGGAATTGCCACAAGTCGGACATTGGACGGCATAAAAATCTTGGGAGCGCCCCAATGGGCCGACGCCGCTTTCATCCGGTCGGAAATTTTCGAGATAGGGCAGTACAACCGGTAGATCTTCTTCCGGTACCGGTACGATGCCGCATGTATCACAATAAATGATAGGGATCGGTGGACCCCAATAGCGCTGTCTTGAAATACACCAGTCATGGACTCGGTAATTGACCGCAAGCCTACCGGCCCCCTTCTTCTCTAGCCAAGTAGTGATTTCGCCGATCGCCTGCGCAGCCGGGATGCCATCAAACTGACCGGAGTTCGTAAGTATCTCGTTTTCAGTATGTGCGGTGAACGCGCCTTCTTGTTCGATGCTATCATTCGCGTCGCTTTCAGCCGGCACCACCACGGTGCGAATGGGGAGGCCGTATTGCTTGGCAAATTCGAAGTCGCGTTCGTCGTGGGCGGGCACCGCCATGACGGCACCATGACCATATTCCATTAATATATAGTCAGCGATCCAGATTTCGATTTCCTCGCTGTTGGCGGGATTGATGGCCTTGGCCCCCGTATTGACACCGGTCTTGGCACGCTCCTCGCCTGCCTTTCGGCGTTCTACTAGGTCCATGGCACCAGCGTCTTGTACGTATTTCTCTACCTGGGCTCGGCACGCGTCGGTGGCGACAACTGCAACCAGCGGGTGTTCGGGTGCCAATACCATGAATGTGGCGCCAAACAGCGTGTCCGGCCGAGTCGTGAATACACGTATAGCTTTGTCAGCGTGGCCGACAATGGGGAAGTTGACATCTGCCCCTTCAGATCGACCGATCCAGTTTCGCTGCAGTCGTTTAGTCGATGATGACCAGTCGATCCATTCTAGATTGTCGAGCAACCGTTGGGCGTATTGCGTAATCTTGAAGAACCATTGATCCAAGAAGCGTTGCGTAACTTCAGATGTACAGCGCTCGCAACGACCATCAATCACTTGTTCGTTCGCTAACACTGTCTTGCAGGACGGACACCAATTGACCGGCGCTTTGCGGCGTTCGGCGAGGCCGGCCTTGAAGAGTTGTAAGAAAATCCATTGGGTCCATTTGTAGTACCCGGGTTGCGTAACGTCGACGGTTCGACTCCAGTCGTACATAAACCCCATACGCTTGAGCTGGCGCGTAAAGTTTTCAATGTTCCGGGGTATCAATTCCGTAGGGTGGATGCCCTGCTCGAGAGCAAAGTTTTCAGAATGGATACCGAAGGCATCGAAGCCGATGGGCTCAAACACGTCAAAGCCCTGCAGGCGTTTGAAGCGCCCGTAAATATCAGCACCGGTAAAGGCGTAGACGTTACCCACATGCAGGCCTTCGGCTGATGGGTATGGATACATCATGAGATTAAAGAACGGACGTTTGGCGCCGGCGATATCAGGGCGATTGATATCCTGTTTCTCCCAGTATGCCTGCCATTTAGCTTCAATGGCGCCTGCGTTGTACCGTTCAGTCATGGAATTGCTACCTTGTACCGTGTGCGTAGAACCGTAGCTTAGCAAAGGAATCTACTGCAAAATACTGCTTGCTGTAGTGTCGCCGATGATCAGCGTGCGGCAGTTACCATTATTTCTACATCATACTTCGGCGTCGCCAATTTTGACTCAACGCAGGCACGTGCGGGCGGGTTTGCCGGATCAATCCACGCATCCCAGATCGTGTTCATTTCATTAAAATATCGAATGTCGGTGAGCCAGATCGTAGCGGAGAGCAATTGTGATTTGTCTGTGCCGGCTTCTGCCAGCAGTGTGTCGATTCTCACGAGAATATCCTGCGTCTGTGCCGTTACGGATCGATCAGGCGCCTCCAGTGCTACCTGGCCCGCCAGGTACACGACGTCACCGTGCACCACTATTTGACTCATTCGCTCACCTTTTCGCATACGTTCAATAGCCATCGTTTTCTCCGAGTGGTTTGTGTTTTTTAGAAGAGATTGTGTTGTGGCCTTTCAAACTGAATAGCGCATCGGTCACTGGTTTTGTAGTCGCTCCAAGCTCACCTGGCAAGCATCGCGCCAGGCAGTTAATGCACCGCGCTGGTCTAGAAGTTTAAGCCCACGTTCGGTAATACCGCCCGGCGTGGCTAGTTTGCGAATCATATCAGCCGGTGAATCGTCTGGGCGCGCGAGCATCATGCCGGTGGCACCCCGAATCGCCTGTAGAATCAACAAGCGACCGGCTGCATTCGGAACACCGGCAGTTTCCAACCACGGCATTGTCTCAGCGACTAACGCGTAGATCCACGCGTAATAGGCGCCGATTACGCTAGCCGCCTGAAAGCTGGATTCGTCGGGTAAGGCGATTACAGGTCCCAGACGCGTCAATAAGGACCTTGCGTTGGGATCGTCTGGGTACAACGACGTCGAGCTTTCGCCGATGGCTGCACATGAGACCGGCATGGCGCGAACGATCCTCGCCGGCGAGGCTATGGTCGAAAGTCCAGCACAAGAGACACCCGCGGCCACACAGATCAGGGTTTGTTCAGCTCGCCATGGCAAATCAGTGGCTGCGTTCAGCGCTTGCGGTGGGCGCGTGGCCAGAATGACGATGTCAGATCGACTAACGACCGTCCGATTGTCATTAGCGGTACGGACGCCGAAACGTTCGCTCAGTGCACTTGCGCGTTCCGCATTCCGTGGCGATAGCAATATATCTGGCGGATCGTTAGCAGCGCACAGGCCTTCAACAACATAGCTGGCAAGATGTCCTACGCCTATGATTCCAACACGCAACGTCATTGGCTTTCGACGCTCTTCGGCTCTACTCGTTTCATCTGTGCCAGTTGCTTCAACATATCTTTTACTTCGTAACAAACGATAGCGCCAACAGCCCGCAGCTCGTGGCTAACGTCTACCGGTAGGCTATCTTGACTACCCTCGGGGACTTGGTTCAACCTACCGCCAATGAATACTGGGATGTTCGATTTGTGTCGGTCCATCTCATTATGTAATCGTTTGATATAGTCAAGAGCAACCCCGTTATATGTGCTAAGCGCGATGAAATCGACTTTCTTTCCGTGCGCTGTCTCTGCCAGCACATCGGGATCGATGCTGACGCCAGCATCTACCAGTTGCACGCCTAACTGTTGTAACACTGTTTCCAAAAGAAGTTTGCCATATTCATGGACATCGGTTGTAGCCAGGCAGCCCAACAACTGCGCACCGCGAATCGTCTCATGTGTTTCTGGGTCTATAGCATCGAGACAGCGTTGTGCGTGATTTTGTAATTCCGAAATGGGGCTGGCCTTGACCATAGGTAGGCGCACGTCGGCATTGGTTGGTTCAGGTTTTCCCGGCCCGTAGAGTTGTTCGAGATGTTTGGCACCGATACGTCGTAGTGCCAATAGCATCTCGAACGGGTTTTTCGTGTCGATGCCGATTCCCTCCAAGCCGGCCAAAATTGCCTTGAAGAACTGCCTTCCTCCCGTTTCGATGAGTTCAGCGATCTGGCTGGCCGCCCCCATGTCAATCAGTGGTTCCAATTTATCTGCGTGTTCAATCAATCGATGGCAAAACATATGGGCATCGATTATTTCTTGAATCTCGGGGATACGCAGGGCTTCACTAACTGGCACTGGGTTGACGGCATGACCAGTCGGTGCAGTCTTTTGCGCGAGGATGTCAATCAGCAGGTAGTTTGCAAGTGTGGCGTAGTTCGCTACCGGTTCCGCCGTAAATGCAGTCGTGTTCCCATAGATCATCGTACCGGGGGTTTCACTTACGTTGGCGAGCGCTTGCTGAAAGGCGCTGCGGGTAAGCGGGTCTGAAAATGTATGCCCATAACAATGACTAACGTGTCCACCGATCAGTTCGCCGACAATGTATCGCTCGACCAACACCGCTCCCAGGGTGCAGGCAAGATCATGGAACAACGAGGCAAAACCGTCATCGAGATTGGAGTGAATCAGGACGTCGTGCGATTGCGCGGCGGCCAGCGCCAATGCCTTGAGGGTAGACGCTGTGGTCTCAATATCGTCGTGCCAGTGTGGCATACGAAAATTGAAATACTGACCGAGGTTGCCAATGGCAGTAGATCCCGCTGCCAGCGCAGCTTGGGTATTTTCCAGCGCCGCCGGCGTACCCATGACGAAATCGCCGAAGTGTGGTGCCACCGGCGCCTGTTGCGTGAGCGCAACGAAGTCATCGGGTGTATCAAGAATCAGCCCTGTACCGCGGGGCATATCGCGCCGCACCGCAGCCGGATAACCCATGCTCCAATCCAAACAGATGCCATATCGATCGACGTAGTAACCGGCTTTGCTGAGACTTTCATAGATCTCGGCATAGGCGCGACGACTCTTCTGCAGATCGCGATAGCCGATCTGCGCATGCAGCATAACCTTGCCCTGACTTGCACGCGCGCGTTTGTAGGCAAACTCGGTGCTTACTTCGTTTTGCATGAGAAACGGACAAGGGCCAATCGACGTGCTGTTGGCGAGTTGCCGGCCCTCGGCAAGCAATGCACTCGCGTCTGGTAGCTCGGATTCAGGGAAAACCGTGGCCCGCGTTAGCGACGCTTTTGATTGTTTGGCCATACGACGCCTGGTTGAATCTCGCTATGCGTCGCAGACCTGAGCCATCAGCCGCGATGCAAATGCCTCACCTCGCGCAATCTGATCGAGGCTAATAAACTCATTCGGTTTGTGAGCTTGGCTAATGCTACCCGGACCGCACACAACAGTGGGAATACCAGCAATCTGAAACAACCCGCCCTCGGTACCGAAACTCACTTTGGCCGAACTGGGATTGCCGCACAACCTTTTAGCGGTGTTGGCAACTTCACTGTCCTCATCGACGGTCATACCGGGGTAGCTCGGTAAGGTTTCCCAAGAGAATCCAGCCTGATCCGAAACCTTACGCATACCTGGCAACAGATGTTGTTCAGCGTAATCTCTAATTTCGGCCAGCAGCGGCGTTACATCATGATCGGGTAGGTTTCGTATCTCGTATTCGAACCAACAGCTCTTAGGTACGATGTTGAGTGCGGTGCCGCCTTGGATCAACCCAGTGTGTACAGTAGTAAACGGTGGCTCAAAGGCTTCGTCGAGGGGACCTTGTTCGCGCAAACGTTGGCCTATCTTGCGCAACAGTGTGACTAACTCTGCCGCGATTTCGACGGCATTGACGCCTTGATGGGTGAGGGCGGAATGACATTCTAGGCCATGTACATGACAACGAACGCTGTATTTGCCTTTATGGCCAGTGACCACTTGTAAACTCGTCGGTTCACCAACGAAACATAGCTTGGGTTTTGTCGGCATCGAATCTAGTTGTTCGATTAACCGATGAACGCCGACACAACCGATTTCCTCATCATAGGAGAACGCCAGATGGATGGGTGTCTTCAGACCACGTTCCAGCATTCGCGGTAAAGTAGCCAGCGTGATGGCAATAAATGATTTCATGTCGGTGGTACCGCGGCCATAGAGACGGTCATCTTGTTCATGGACCGTGAACGGATCGGTCTTCCAGTCTTGTCCGTCGACAGGCACACAATCCGTGTGCCCAGACATCAGGATGCCCGGACGATCTTGAGGGCCACAGGTAGCGTAGAGATTGGCCTTCTTGCCTTCGTCATCGAATATGAGATGAGAATCGATATTGAGGTCGGCCAGGTAGTCGCGGATGTACTCGATTAGCGACAAATTCGAGTTTCGACTAGTGGTATCAAATGACACCAACCGTTTGATCATGTCTATACTAATGAAATCTTTCGTGTTCATTAGCACTCGAGCTCCCGACTGATCACGGATCTCCGGCAACACCAAAGCTTGGCGCAGATTGCGGGTTGAGGGCGCGCGTGACGTAATCCTCCATCTGCGGTTGATAAGCCTGCCACAGGCGGCGTAGCGCCGCTATCGGCGATTCGTCACTCCAATCAATACGTAGATCGACCAACGGCCAGTCATATTTGTGAACCACGAGCAGGCCCGCCGATTTGACAGGTCCTTGTTCTCCGCCCGCAGCCAACCCTGCTTCTAGTGCGCGTAGCAGTCGCTCGGCGAGATGGAGCTGGGGATCCTGCACGAATGTATCGACAATGGCTTGTGGGATGCGTTCATTGGCTAACAGATTACCGGCGCTTACACAGTCTTCTCCTTGGGCGATGGCATGCGTACCAAGTGTATGTGAACCGCTATGGTGAGCAACGGCACCGTTTGTATCGATCACCGTCAGTTGCCGGTACTTGATGTTGGCTTGTTGATCCACAATCTCGGCAAGTGCTTGGCTCGCACTTCGCCCAGCCGCTAGCAAATCAAGAATCTTTGGGCCCAGGCTGGGGTCGGTAATATTCTGCGTAGCCACCGCGCCAACGCCGGCGCGTGCCCACGGACAGCGGCTGCTCACACATATACTAGAGGTCGTGACGGCTACTCCCAACATGCCGGAGCGTTGGCATCGCCCTGCAATAGAAAAGGTCATGTGAGCTCCATCCGCGCAATCAATGTTCGTCGACCGATTTCTGCCCCTGGACGCTGAAGAAAGAATCTTCCTTGTAGGACGGCGGCAATTCGATAGAGCCGGCGACCAGACGTGCCACGCGTGACGGCTTCCCACGAATCACACGCCCGCTGTGGACCGACAACACCAATGGTGGGATTAGCCAAAAGGCATCGGCGGCGCGGTAGTCACAAATCAGCAGACGACGTGGCTTGTTCGAACGATTCGGCGGGCCACCGTGAACCGTCCGACTGTGCATCAAGCACACGTCGCCCGCCTTACCTAGAATTGGTATTGATCTGCGTTCGAAGTTCGGAGCCAACTCTGGTTCGATCGCACCTGTAAATTTGTCGTTCTGGTAGTGACTGTAACGCTCATTGTGGGACCCAGGTACAACGCGCAGGCAGCCATTATCTTCTGTCATGTCATCGAGTAGTAGCGACGCGGTAGCTGAATCATCGTTGGTGTGGGGATCAAACGCGTGATCTTGATGATAGTCGACGCGGGTCTCCATGCCTGGTAGTTTTATATTTATCTTGCTGTGATGAAATTTGATATCAGGTCTAACAAGATCAACGACTGCATCGACAATGGCGCTGTTCCATAGAACCTCCTGATAGGCCTTGGAGATATCGACGGGATTGGATACGCGACGCAGTCTGGGTTGTTCAGCCGAGTGGCCAGCCTCCAAATCGAAGCGCGCCTTGCCGTCCGGGGTCTCGCCATAATTACTGCTATGTGATCGGCTCTCCTCGATCCAGCCATCGAGCTCATTTAGGAGCACGCTCAATTGACGCGCGCCGATAACGTTGCGCAGGATTAGAAAACCATCTTGGCGATATTGATCGACTTGTTGTTGCGACAACATGTTTCAATCTTTCTCTTCCGGAATCACTGCCTCGACATCGATCTCCATGAGCATGTCCGGCCGCGCTAAGCCGTTCACGATGAGGCCGGTCGAGCAGGGGTAAACCCCTTTTAGCCATTTTCCGATCACTCGATAGACTGGTTCACGATACGCGCGATCAGTGACGTATATCGTCGTTTTGCAAATGTGCTCGAGCCTCGCGCCCGCTTCTTCGAGCAAGATCTTGACACATTTCATGGCGTTTTCGGCCTGTGCCGCCGCGTCGCCAATGCCGACCATATTACCATCAAGATCGAAACCAGTCTGACCCCTAAGAAATATGCGATTACCCGCGCGTACCGCCATACATATATCGTTATCCAATGCCTGTTGGGGGTACATGTCTTTGGTGTTGAACCTGCGGAGTCGAGTATGGGCCATACCTGCATCCTTCGTGTAGTTACTTCGATAGAGTTACCTTCGATGGCAGATCGCGGGCGATCAGGCACAAATAATCGAGGACGATACTTGCGGCGGCTAGGCTGGTAATTTCTGCGTGGTCATATGCAGGCGCCACTTCCATCATGTCCATGCCAACGAAGTCAATGCCATCGAGACCACGAATAATAGATTGCGCTTGATGGGTAGTGAGGCCACCGCATACCGGCGTGCCAGTGCCCGGCGCAAAACTCGGATCCAGGCAGTCGATATCGAAAGTGAGGTAGGCTTTATTGTTGCCGACTAGGCGCTTGATTTTTTCAACCGTGCGCACGACGCCGTTCTCATGCACCCATGGCGCATCGAGCCAGGTAAACCCCATGCGGTCACTGTTGTGCGTGCGGATGCCAATCTGTACCGAACGCGCGGGGTCTACCAATCCTTCTTTGGCTGCGTGCCAAAACATAGTGCCATGATCGACTCTACCGTCGTCACACTCCCAAGTGTCAGAATGCGCATCGAAATGAATCAACGAGAGTGGGCCGTGCTTTTTGGCGTGAGCACGAATTAGTGGCAGTGTAATAAAATGATCGCCGCCTAGCGTTACCATCGAAACGTCATTGTTGATGATCGTCTCCGCATGCGTCTCGATCGCTTGCGGTATGGTTTCAGGTCGCCCGTGGTCCCAGGCGCAGTCGCCGTAATCGATAACCGCTAGCCTATCGAACGGGTCGAATCCCCATGGGGCGGGAGGACCCCAGGACAGATGGGTTGAAGCGGCGCGCACGCCGGCGGGGCCGAATCGAGCACCAGGCCGGTTGGTGGTAGCGGTATCTAATGGTACGCCGGTCACTGCAATATCGACACCAGTAAGGTCTTTGGTGTACTTGCGGCGCATAAAACTCAATGCCCCAGAGTAGACCGGCTCCTTGGCTGTGCCGTATAGCGATTCGGCACTAAATGCACGGTCAACGTCGATAGATTTCATAGTATGTAAGGCTCAGTCTTGCATAACACGATCGGACAAGTTGGCCGCCTTTTTGACGAATTCTAGCGGCCCGCTGAAATCGAAATTATTGTAAACCGCGTTTAAGTGCGCAAACGGTGGTGACTGGGCGAATAATTGAAACGTCACCTTGTGCCCAGCGTAATCAGAATTGACAAGATCCCTAGCAAAGGCTAATAGACGGCGACGATCTTCGGCCAGCCAGTTGTCATTAACGGAATAAAACTTGTCGAGCCAGAATTTAGTGTCCGGGTCGTCAAACGCCTGCGAATCTGGTGTGACACAAATCTGGCCGCCACACAACTCACGTGTCAGATGCATCATCTCTGGCAGCTTGGTGCAAGCATGCACGCGTCCCGTATAAAGCAGCGATTGATTGGGCATCAATAGGCCGCCTGGGCTTTCTTGGGCGGTGGCAATGGCTGCCGTTAAGTGGGCGTTTATGCCTTCACGGTAACAGGCTAGGGTAGCCAGTTTTTCTCGCACTGCCTGTTGTTTATCAAGACCGGTCTGACGCACATTAAAAAGTGCGGCGCCGATCAACATGTCGGCCATATACAAAATGCGAAGCACAAACGCCATAGCGCTATATCGGTGCAACGTAGCGCGTATAAATGCAGCAGCGCGCGTGTGTTGATAAAAGAGCACATTTTCCCAGGGGACCAACACATTGTCGAAAACAAGTAAGGTATCGACTTCGTCGAATTTATTTGCCAAGGGGTAGTCTTTGACCGGCTTCACGCCGGAAAACCCGTTGCGGCAAATGTGCTTGAGCCCGGCGGCGTTCATTGGGCAAATGAAGCCTACCGCATAGTCTGAGAGTTTGGCATCTCCCCAATTAGCAATGGTTGGTTTGACGAAAGCCTGATTGGAATAAGATGCGGCGGTCTCGTACTTGGCGCCACGTACGACAATGCCGGCATCGGTTTCCTTAATGACGTGCAGCAACATATCAGGATCCTGGTCTTGAGGCCGTTTGGAGCGATCACCCTTGGGATCGGTGTTGGCCGATACATGAAAGCTATCGTTTTGCACCACTAAGTCGATGTGACGCACAATATTTTCACTGAATCGTGGGTCCACCTCCTTGAGTACATCCTGACCGTCATACAGTGACCACAGCTCGCCAACCGTCTCATCGCTTATTCGTATCACTACGCCGCCGATGTCTTTCATCACGGCGTCAATCGCCTGACGTTTGTCTTCCCAATCCTGTCGTGTCTTGGGTAACTTGTGACCGATGCAGTTTCGCTCGCTGGTAGCGTCGATCTCATAAGACATCACACTGCGGTATTTGTCTTCGTGCGCCATGTCATAGATACGCGCGCGTACGTCGACGATGGGTTTGAACGCTCGGTGGGTGGGTACATCGTTCACCTTTTCACCGTTAATCCATACTTGGCGCCCGTCCCGAAGCGACTCACGGTACTCATCTCCAGTCCTTAACATCGGTTACCTCCTAGATAGCGGGAGTCTGATGGTTGCACTTTTTTCTGTACCTGGCTGGGCCTAGTCGTCGTGCTCATTGTAGAGCTTATAACATGCTACCGCTTCAACGCACGTGTGTATATTGCGTATACTGTCTCCCGGACAACAACGGTGGTGCGATTGTGGCTATCCATTTCGAGAGGCAGGAATTAGCGCGTCGACGCCAGGCCACGGTAGCGCAACTAACTGCGCGCGGTCTCGATGGTCTACTGATCTTTCGCCAGGAGAGTATGTACTACCTGACAGGGTATGACACGCTCGGTTACTGTTTCTTCCAGTGTTTATATTTGGGTGCGGACGGTAAGATCACACTGCTGACACGAGTCCCCGATCTGCGACAAGCCCAGCACACGTCGATCATCGAGGATATCCGTATTTGGGTCGACGCGGCGGGCAAAAATCCTGTCGATGACTTGCGTACGATACTCGCCGAACACGGTTGTAAGGGGCGCCAGCTAGGGATCGAATTTGATGCCTATGGGTTGACCGCCTATAACTGGCGACGGGTCGAAACTGCCTTGGATGGATTTTGTACCCTCGAGGATGCCTCTGACCTGATTAGTCGACTGCGGTTAGTTAAGAGTGCGGCGGAGATCGAATACGTTCGCCGCGCGGCAGAACTCGCCGATGATGCCTTGGATGCGGCCATCGCGCTTACTGCACCAGGCGCATTCGAAGGCGATATCCTCGCTGCCATGCACAGTGCCGTTTTTCAAGGCGGCGGCGACTATCCGGGTAACGAATTTATTATTGGTTCAGGCAACGACGCGTTGCTGTGTCGTTATTTCACCGGCCGCCGCCATTTGTCGGAAAACGATCAATTGACCCTGGAATTTGCGGGCGTCTATCGGCATTACCATGCGTGTCTGATGCGAACATTTGTCATTGGCGAGCCCGACCCCGAGCATACTTATATGCACAAGGCCAGCGTAGACGCGATGAGTGCGTGCCTGGAAGGACTTAAGCCGGGCCAACCAATTGGCCAGGTGTTTGATGCGCATGCGCGGGTGATGGATGCAGCGGGTCTAAAGGCACATCGCATGAATGCCTGTGGCTATAGCTTGGGTACGACCTATACGCCCACCTGGATGGACTGGCCCATGTTCTATACCGGAAATCCAGTCGTGGCGGAACCAAACATGATCTTCTTTTTGCACATGATATTGATGAATAGCGACACCAATCGGGCAATGACACTGGGACAAACCGTGCGCGTGACCGAAACGGGGTGTGAGCGCCTCAGTCGGGCACCACTTGATCTCGTTATAAAGGGCGCATGAGTCTTAAGGGTGGGGATACTTTTGTGAGTACGTTTGAGGATAGGGTGGTTGAATTGCAACGACGTATGGCCGACGAACATGTCGACGGCATGTTATTGAGCGATCCCGACTCTATTTATTACATCTCCGGCTATTGGGGATACTTAGGCGTCGAGTTTGGGCGCCCGACTCTCCTTGTCGTGCCGCGAGTGGGTGATTGCGCAATTATTACGCCGCTCATGGAATCTGGCATGGCGAGCAACATGACCTGGATTCAAGATATTCGGAAATGGGAAGACGGTATCGATGGAGAATGGATGTCACTGCTTCGCGAGTTGCTTAACCAATATAGGCAAGCCTCCCTAGCGATCGAGCGACTGCGTATCCCGGCGTTGGTCTCGGAGTTCTTGCGTAGCGAATTTGCGGGCGCAGAGTTCGTCGATGGGTCACGTATGTTAGGCGAGATGCGCATGATCAAATCGCCCGATGAGATAGCGGTGATGCGACAAGCAGGACAGGTAGCGGTGGCAATGACGCAAGCAGCGGAAGAGGTTATTGCAGAAGGTGTGCCAGAGTATGAGGTGGCACTGGCGGTCATTGCTGGGGGTACGCGCAAGGCAGCGGAATTTCTTTCGCCCGGGGATGAAGATCGCTTCGTATCTCCAACCATTCACAATCTTCAGGTTCTGCAGTCGGGACACGATACTTGTTTTGTCCATCGTCGATCGAGCGTACGCCGACTCGAGCGAGGCGATCCGGTGTACTTGTGCTATTGCAACATCGCCAATTTCAAACATTACAAGTTGGGTTTTGATCGTGAGTACTTTGTTGCCGAGGTGTCGGATGAGCACGCACGTGCCTATGAAGTGACGATTAAGGCGCAGCTAGCCGCCCTGGGCACCATGAGGCCGGGCGTCACGGCCGAGCAGGTTCATCTTGCAGCAGAGACGGTTTATCGCGATTCGGGTTTCGAGGTTGGATACCGAACCGGCCGCGGCATCGGTTACTCGTTCCTTGAGCAGCCTGAACTCAAACGCGGGGATCAAACCTCTTTGCAAACTGGGATGACGTTCGCCGTCGATGGGGGGATCACCGTTGCCGGGCAGTTTGGAACACGAGTGGGTGATTCGGTTGTCGTTACCGATACGGGATTCGAATATCTCACGCCATACCCGAAAGAATTGCGGGTCCTATCATAGCCAGGCCGCTACTGCGTTTGATCAGACACACAGGGGAGATTATTTGGTAGTGGCTTCGGAAGCAGACGGTATACATAGCCATGGACTGGCACGAGTTCCCACATATTGTGAGCACGCTAAGTGTGGAAAGATTGATGGCAACGCAACACCTTCCTGTGAACACGTTGCGGCGGGAGCGCTAAAGGTAGACGCACGCGACGGATTTGCACATCCAGCCATAGACTTAGGAATGGAAAGACTTATTTTGATGGCAAAACAAAATGCTGTCGGCACAATGGCCATAACCAATTCTTAATAACAATTCCGCAGGACTGACGTTATCCACTCGCAGTCGGACCAATGTGCGACTGGCGGGGTTAAGAAGCAATACTGTCCGCCGTCGGTGCTTCGCCCCGCTTGCGCCGATCAACCAGGTCGTCCAGCCAGTCGGGATCCATTTCCGGTACCGATGAAAGCAGCAGCTCGGTGTACGGCGCATAGGGCGGCGCAAGAATTTCCGCCTTGTTGCCCTGCTCGACAACGCCGCCCTGATACATCACCACAATTTCATCGGCGATTGACTTTACCGTGGCCAGATCGTGAGTGATAAACAGGTATGAAACGTCGAGTTCTTTTTGAAGATTGAGCAACAAATCGAGAATGCCTTCGGCGACCAGCTGGTCGAGTGCCGAGGTAACCTCATCACAAATAATGAGTTCCGGTTCAGCCGCCAGCGCCCGGGCGATGCAGATACGCTGTTTTTCACCGCCCGACAATTGCGCCGGGTAGCGCTCGGCAAAGTCTTCGGGAATTTCAATTTTACGCAGTAATTCGAGCACGGCCTCGTCGCGCTGTTTACCTGTGATGCCAAGATAGAATTCCAGCGGACGCCCGATAATATCCTTGATTTTGTGGCGCGGGTTCATCGCCACGTCTGCCATCTGGTAAATCATTTGAATCGATTTCAGATCTTTTTTCGGCCGCGTTTTAAGTGCAGATGTCAACTCGCGGCCATGAAATTTCACTGAACCCTGACTGGGTGGCAGCAGGCCGGTAATAACGCGTGCCAGCGTACTCTTTCCACTGCCGGATTCGCCCACGACGGCGACCGTTTTACCTTTGACAACATCGACGTTTATATTCGTGAGTACGTCCATGCCCGTTCCCGGATAACGGGCGGTAATATTCTCTATCTTCAGCTGAATGTCTTCGTCATCGTGGCCAGTTCTGCCCTCGCGCTGCGAACGGACATTGAGCAATTGTTGGGTGTATTCTTCCTTTGGGTTTGCCAGCATTTCCCGCGCTTTACCTTCCTCGATCAAATCACCGTAACGCAATACCATGAAGCGATCCGCCATTTGTGCAACCACCGCGAGGTCATGGGTGATGTAAATGGCAGCGACATTGCGCGCCTTTACCGCTTCCTTAATTGCACCCAGTACCTCGATTTGCGTGGTTACGTCCAGTGCGGTAGTGGGTTCATCAAAAATAATTATGTCCGGATCGGAACCCAGTGCCATCGCCGTCATTGCGCGCTGCAACTGCCCACCCGATACCTGGTGCGGATAACGCTCGCCGATGTTTTGGGGATCGGGCAAATCGAGTTGTCGGAACAGTTCAACGCTGCGTTCGCGCGCTTCCGACATTGTTATTTTGCCGTGCTGTACCGGTGATTCGGCAAACTGCTCGACCAGTGTGTGCGCCGGGTTAAACGAGGCTGCAGCACTCTGGGCTACATAAGCCACTTTATTACCACGAATTTTGCGCAGCTCGGCGTCGGACTTACCGACCAGTTCGACCCCATCGAGTTTAATCGAACCCGATACGACTCGACAGCCGGGTTTGGTGTACCCCAGCGCGCTCAAACCAAAGGTTGATTTACCGGCGCCGGACTCACCAATCAGACCAATAATTTCCCCACGCTCCAGCGTCATCGACAGGCTGTTGACGATGGGCTTCCACTCGCCATCGATGTCCGCTTCGATTAACAGGTCTTTTATTTCGAGTAATTTTTCGCTCATTGTTACTTTTCCCTATTCGTCATCGCGCAAGCCGCTGGCTTTGTGCACCCAGCGGTCGACTAGCAGGTTGATACCGATCGTCAACGAAGCGATACACGCCGCAGGCAGTAGCGGGTGAAGAAACCCCCACGCAATGCCATCGGCGTTGCCACGCACCATCGCGCCCCAGTCGGCCAGTGGTGGTTGCAGGCCGAGACCGAGGAAGCTCAAGCTACTAATCAGCAGGAAGACAAAGCAGAAGCGCAGGCCGAATTCGGCCGCCAACGGGGTCATCGCATTGGGCAGGATTTCTCTGCGCATAAGCCACCACAAACCTTCACCGCGAAGTCGGGCAGCTTCGACATAGTCCATCACTTCAATATCCATCGCCACCGCTCGCGCAATACGGAACACCGGCATGGCGTAAATAACGCCAATGACCACCACCAGTGTCGGTATGGTGGTTCCCAACGCAGACAGGACGATCAACGAAGCAATCAATGTGGGAATCGAAATAATCACGTCTACCACGCGGCTCAACACCTGATCGACGTTGCCGCCCATAGTGGCGGCGATAAACCCGAGCACCGCCCCCCCAGTAAACGAAACCATGGTGGAAAGCAATGCCAATGCTATGGTATTGCGTGCGCCATAAATCAGGCGTGACAGGAGATCGCGCCCAATCTGGTCGGTGCCGAAAATAAACGCACCACCAATCGGCTCCCACACATCGCCGACAATTTCACTTTGGCCATACGGTGCCAGCCACGGTGCAAACATTGCGCAAAATGCCATGAACAAGACGATGAACAGGCCAATGCGCGCGCTCAAGTTGAGGTCATGCCAAATTGCGGCCAACGAATTCATGATAATTTACCTCCTGTGCCGCAAGCGCGGGTTGGCCAGAATCGACAAAACGTCTGCCAGCAAAAACAACAAAACGTATACAGCGGCAAACACTATCCCCGTGCCCTGGACAATCGGCAGATCCCGCAGTAACACCCCATCGACGATAAGCGCCCCCATCCCGGGGTACACGAATACCACTTCGATAACGACGACGCCGACAATCATATAGGCGAGGTTGAGGACCACAACCTGAATAATCGGTGACCAGGCATTGGGCAACGCGTGCTTGATGATAATTCGGCTGGGTTTCAATCCCTTGAGTTTGGCCATTTCGATATACGGACTGGCGAGCAGACTAACGATCGAAGCCCTTGTCATGCGCATCATATGCGCGACTGTCACCAGCGTTAGCGTCATTACCGGCAATGCCGATACCTGCAGTCGTGCCCAAAACCCCATGGAACTATCGACATTGGAAATCGCCGGTAGCCAGCCGAGTTTGACCGCAAAAATAGCCATCAGGACGTAGGCGACAAAAAACTCGGGTGATGAAATGGTCGCCAGCGTGCTGCTTGAAATTGTATGGTCGATCACGCTGTTGCGGTACAGTGCCGCAATAACACCGAGAAGTATCCCGATTGGAACCGCGAATAATGCAGTTGTTCCCGCCAGGTAGAGTGTATTGCCCATTCGCTTGCCGAGCAGTTCCGCAACTTCACGCTTGTTTGCCAGCGAAGTGCCAAAATCACCCTGCACGATGTTGACCAGCCACTCCACATAGCGGATGTGCATGGGTTGATCGAGGCCAAGCTGCACCTGACAGGCAGCGACTGTTGCCGGCTCCGCGGCCTGACCGAGTACGGCGGAGCAGACATCCCCGGACAAGAACTCAACCCCCAGTGTTAGCAGGATGGATACCCAGAACAGGATAAAAACACCCATTGCAAGGCGCTTAATAATGATGCCGAACAGTGTGTTGTTCATATTGAATAAACCAGCGCGCGGCAAGAAGCGAAAAAAGGTGGTCAGGTTATGACAAACCTGACCACCTTGTTAGCACTTCACAACGAATCTAAAGCTCTGCCGGGCCTAGAGGAACCACCAGCGGCCTATGCTACGTGCTCCATCCAACTCAAAGTTACCTGCCAATTTGGCCGGTCTGCCCAGTTTGTCAGACGCCGCGTCAACGCTTTGGGCGAAGCACGGAATCACACTTCCACCTTCGTCGCGACAAATGGCTTGCATTTCTTTGTAGATATCGCCGCGCTTGGCGTCGTCGAGCTCGGCGCGACCGGCTACCAGCAGCTCTTCAAAGCGCTTATTATTCCAGAAGGTTTCGGTCCAGTTGCCACCCGCGGCCCAGCCAATCGTGAACATCCAGTCGGCGGTGGGCCGGCCACTCCAGTAGCTGGCACTCCACGGCACTTTCATCCAGACGTTATCCCAGTAACCGTCGGACGAAACGCGTTTAACGGTCAACTTGATGCCGGCCGGTTTAAGTGACTCGGCGTAGAGTTGGGCCGCGTCGACTGCGCCCGCAAAGGCTGCGTCGGAGGCAGCAAGCTCCACATCCAGACTGCTGAGTCCTGCCTGCTTGAGATGCCACTTGGCTTTATCGGGGTCATACTTGCGCTGCGCTAGGTCTGAGGCATGGTAGTTTTGCGACGTACTGATCGGATGGTCATTGCCGAGCGAGCCGTAGCCGCGCAACACGGTTTTGACGAACACTTCGCGGTTCATACCGAGTTTCAACGCCATGCGCACGTTGTTGTCATCGAACGGCGCCGCCCGCACATCCATCGGGTAAGTGTAGTGTTTGGTGCCGTCGGTTTGCAGAACGCTGAGGCCGGGTTTCTTGCCCAGTAGCTTGGCGGTCTTCAAATCACAGCGTATGATCGCATCGACCTGTCCGGTGGACATCGCGTTCATGCGCGCAGCAACGTCGTTGATCGCGATCAGCTTGACCTCGTCGAAGTTGCCCTCATCTTTCTTGAAGTAGTTCTTGTGACGTATCAGATGGGAGCTCACGCCCGGCTCGAAGGCCTTGATGCTGTAGGGGCCGGTGCCGTCACCGGACTGCCAATCGATTTTTCCCATTTTGTCTGCAGGGCCAATCGTTATGTGGTAGTCGCTGAGCAGATAAGGAAAGTCAGCATTGCCACTTTCGAGTTCGAAAATAACGGTTCTGCGCCCGTCCTTTTTAATCTTGCCCATCGCCTCGGCCACCGATTTAGCCGCGGATTTGGTTCCTTCACCGCGGTGATGCTCGATCGACGCAATAACGTCGTCGGCGTCCATGGTCTTGCCACTGTGGAACTCAACACCTTTGCGCAGCTTGACCACCCAGGTCGTGGCGTCGGCCGAGGGTTCGAGGCTTTTGGCAAGCTCGGGGATAGCCTGGCCGTTGGCAATCACTTCAGTCAAACAGTTGCGAACAGCACCGTGGCCCATATTGATCATGTAGACATCGCTATTGGTACCGGTATCCATATTGTCGCCGGTGTTAGCGCTACCCAGGCCCAGGCGATAAACGCCACCTTTTTTAGGCTTTGCGTAGGCTGCCTGGGAGTAAAGTGCCGGTGCAGCCGCTGCAAGTCCCAGCGCGGAAGCGGCTATCAGGAACTCACGGCGGCTCATGCCCCCGTTGGTAACGCGGTCTTGTAGTTTCTTGATTTCGTAATCTGACATCATATCCTCCTCAACGGCTATGATAGTGGTCGTTCGTAACAGTAATCGTAACGGATTGTCCACCCGAAAGTCAGTGGGTGCAAGTCCCACCCGGCCACTTTTGCGCCAGCCGGCAGCCCTCGGAGCAGTTATGGTGTAACGAAGTGGCTGAAGCCCTCGATATTAAGGTGATTTAGCGAGTGTGCAGGCCGTACGCTGAGCAATCCTCGAAAAGGTCGATGCGCAGGCCGACCCGAAACGCCATTACGGGGAAGGCTGACACGGTTGGGGAAGGGGGAAAAGAAGCACCCAGGCGCTCGGCCGGGGTAGTAGCGATGACATGTACACAAGCGAGACGCGCGCAATACGGGAAGCCCTTTAGCGTGGTGTGGGATGACCAACCGGACGCCTGTGAGGGAGAGGCCGGGTGCTATGGGGTGGCGGAGAGGCTTGTGGTTCTGGTGCAGGGAAGGGCCTCAGTTCAAGACAGACGCAACAAGTAGGACGGGACAGGCGATTGGGCAACCTATCGACTCCGAGTAGTGTTCAAATACCAGTAGGCAGCCGATATATCGTTGCCTAGATGCGGAGAGACTGGGGGTTAGGCCGTAATATAGTGCCGATGTATCAGCTGGCCGGTCCCGAGACCGATCGAAAGCGAGACGTTGAACGATGATCCGCCTGAACGGGATCGGCAGTCCCGATCCCCCTCTTTGCCGACCCGCCGGAGGCTAACGATGCCAAAGCGACTCACCGATGAGCAGGTCGAGCGGTTCGAGCGCGACGGGATCCTCTTCCCCGTGCGCGCCCTGTCTCGTGAGCAGGCCTCTCACTATCGCCAGTGCCTGGAGCAGTACGAGGGTGGTGTCGGCCATCCGATCCAGAGCAACATGCGACACAACGTGCACCTGTTGTTCACGTGGGCCGACGAACTCGTTCGCCACCCCGCGATCCTCGACGCGGTCGAAGACCTGATCGGGTCGAACCTCTACTGCTGGATCACCAACTTCTTCATCAAGGAAGCCAAGAACCCGGCCTACGTCTCGTGGCATCAGGACTCGACCTACTGGGAGCTCGAGCCAAACCAGGTGGTGACGGCATGGGCCGCTCTCACCGACGCGCCGGTGGAGTCGGGCGCCATGAAAATGCTCCCGGGCAGCCACAAGTGGGATCAACTCCCCCACCGCGATACCTTCCACCAGCACAATCTGCTATCGCGGGGTCAGGAGGTCGAGTTCGACATCAGCGACGACGACGGTGTTCTCGTGCCCCTCGAGGCCGGGGAGATATCGCTTCACCACATTCGCACCGTGCACGGATCGGAGCCCAACCGTAGCGGTAACCGTCGCATCGGGTTCGCGATCCGATATCTGCCGACCCACGTGCGGCAGCTCAAGATCGATCGCGACGGCGCCGTCCTCGTTCGCGGCGTCGACGAGTTCGGTCACTTCGCCGTGGATCCGCCGCCCCGGGCCGATCTGGACGACGCCGCGATCGCCGCCCACAGGCACTCGGTCGACCGCATGCTGAACGCCCTCATGGACGGCACCGACGCGACGGAGTTCCGCGCGTAAGGGTCGATATGGCCGACCTGTCCTTCCTGAATATTCATCTCGGTTGATTTTATTGCCTGTTTCCGTGGGACCCAGCTAGCCTTCAGGTCATGCTCAAATGGTTGGGGATCATCTTCGGCACGCTGACATCGGCGCTCACGCAGCGGGACCTTGCTATAGAGAATTTGGCCCTTCGGCAACAGGTGGCAGTGCTCAAGCGGATCGTCGCCCGGAGATCATCGTTGCAGGATCCCTATGCGGTACGAGTCATCGGCTCGATACGACATGAGTGCCTCGATCACGTCGTCCTCCTCGGGTTGCGTCATCTAAAACGAATCGTCTTCAAATACGTCGACGACTACCATGGAGCGAGAACTCATTTGTCCTTATATAAGGACGCCCGTAACCGGAGACCGGTCCAGCCACTGGAACAGGGGAGGGTGATCGAACTAAAAGGCGTTGGTGGACTTCATCATCGGTACGTGAGATTGGTTGCTTGAAGGGAAGTCGGAACTTGACCTGACAGTTTTGAAGGTAAGATATATATAATCACAATAATTCGCCTTTGACTCAGTTCGGCCAATACCAGACGGATTGCAGTATTGAAAATTAAAAATAACATCGAGGAAACAAGGGTTTCATCAGATCAAGTTGAAAGTTTTACAGATGAGGAGAACGAGCATGAAGAAGTTGTCAGGCGGTCAGGCCGCTGTCGAATCGCTCAAGGCAGAAAAGGTCGAACACGTCTTTGGTCTGATTGGATCAGCCACCATGGAGATGTTTGACGCCCTCTACGACGCGGCTGACATCAACTTCATTGGGGTTCGTGACGAGCGCACCGGTGCCAGTATGGCCGATGGCTATGCCCGCGCCTCGGGTCGACCAGGCGTGATCCTCGCCGGGCAAAATGGCCCCGGTGCGACCAACCTTGTCAGCGGTCTGGCGCAAGCCGCAGCCGCATTTTCTCCGGTTGTTTCCATTGCTGGATCACTATCCTCTGGTCATGTTCACCGCGATGCATTTCAGGAGGTAGACCAACAGTCGCTGTTTCGGCCGATCACCAAAAAGACCTGGACCGTCACTCAAACGGATCGCGTGCCGGAAATGTTTCGCGAAGCTTTCCGTGTGGCGATGACACCGCGGCGCGGACCCGTGCAGCTCAATCTCCCGCGTGACATTCTGGCGGAGATGGCGGAGTTTGCAGATTTTCAAGGGCCACAACAATATCGATCTCAGAACGTTCCAGCGGGGTCGACCAGTGTAATCAGAGAGGCGGCCGAGTTGCTTCGTTCCGCTTTACGGCCGGTTATTGTCGCTGGCGGTGGTATCAAGAACACTGGCGGACATGCACAAGCGCTGGAACTCGCCGAAGCCCTGAATGCACCGATTGTCACGGCACCGGGGCATGGCGATGCGATCCCGTTCGGGCATCCCCTAAACGCCGGCCAGATGGGACCTCGCGGCAATGTTGTTGCGTCGCGCCTTATGAAGGAAGCGGACGTGATTCTGGCTCTTGGCACACGCCTCGGATTCAATTCCACGTTTTACTCCTACGACAACATCAATGAACAAGCCGCGATCATTCAGGTTGAACTCGAACCCACTGCGATTGGCCGCTACTTTCCCGTTGCAATCGGCATTTGGGCGGACGCGCCGACGGCGGCGCGGCAATTGCGCGATATGCTTGCCTACATGGAAACCCGCGCCGAAGCGGAGGCATGGACAGAACATTACAAGAGTGAACGCACTGCCTATCTGGAAAAACGCGATGCGGAGGCCGACACAGAATCGCACCCCATCCAGCCGTCCGGCCTGTTTAAGGCATTTCGTGAGGTTCTGCCAAGGAATGCGATTGTCGCGTTAGACGCCGGGACGCTCTGTCTACAAGCGACCGATGCCTTGAACTACTACGAGCCACCGTGCCTGTTCACACCGCTGGATTTCGGCCTCGTCGGTTTCTCCTTCGCCTGCGGTCTCGGCGCCAAGGTTGCGCGACCGGAGCGCCCGGTTATTAGCCTGATGGGCGATGGCGGATTCGGCATGACCATTTCGGAACTGAGTACGGCAGTCCAGTACGGTATTAACACAGTAACGATTGTTATGAACAATCAATGCTGGGGTGCGGAAAAGGCGTATCAGCGTGACTTCTTCGGCGAGCGCTATATCGGCGCCGACATCAGCAGTCCGCCCTTTGACAAAGTCGCCGAACTTTACGGTGCGGCGGGATTTCGTGTCGAGCGCATCGCCGATGTCGGTGAAGCCGTGCTCGCCGCACTGGACTGTGGCAAACCGGCGGTCGTCGACGTCGCAGTCGATCCGGCGGCGCTCTACAGCTTTCGCCGTGACTCTTTTAAGCACAGAGCAGAATAGGTCTCTGACACACCCTCGATCCTGTCTGGTGAACGAGGGGCCGATCTTTTGCAGCAAGATGCTGCGTAATGAAGTTGGGAACATTCTCCCCTGGTAACTTCAAATCCTTTCCCTGTTCTGGCTGGGATATGGAACGTCTACGTAACAGTAGACTTACTCATCTGACTTTATTCCCTAAAAGGCCAGTTCATGGATCTCACGAGCTGCGCGTCGCGATAACAGTTTTGCGCTGCCTTCGGTGATGACCAGATTTTCTTCGTGCACGAGGATCTTCCCATCGCCGTACATAGCGTTCGGCTCTATCGTCAAGACCATACCGGGAACAAGGGGTGTTTCATCGCCGATCTTGTTGGAAGGTGGTTCGGTCAGCACTTTGCCTAATCCGTGCCCGAAACGACCGACGTTGCCGAGCTGGATACCAGCATCGGTGAGCACGCGTGCTTGGGCTTTGAAAACATCGGCCGCAGTGTTACCGGGACGCGCTGCTTTGATACCAGCGTCGGTCGCGCGAAATAGAAGATCATGAATACGTCGCACCTTATCTGGTGTCTTGCCAATAGAGTAATTGCGATCGAAGTCGCAGAAATAACCGTCGTAACGGGCGCCGGTATCGATGAGAAAAATATCCCCCTTGCGGAGTCGTCGTGTAGTCGGGCCCATAATGATGCTCTCATAACCACCGCGACCGGCGCCGATGGCCGTATAAGGAGTCTTGTCGGCGCCACGCATTAACAGATCTGCTTGGAATTTTCGCACCAGGTGTTTCTCGTTATCACCCGCTTGGATAAATTCCGGCAGCGCGTCAAACGTGTCTGAAGCGATCTGACAGATATGACGGATACGGGCGACCTCGGCTGGCGATTTGACGAGACGCAGCGCGCGCAAGACGTGAAATCCGTCAACCATGGACAGGGGTCGCACCAGGCGCTTGAGACGTAATAGATCCGCCACCGGCATGCCGATACGGGATTCGGCGCCGAGCTCAGCCCCGACCTGGCCGTACTTACGTTTCACGCGGCCAAATACGTCCTTGAGTAAATCAAGCCCCTCGTTTTCGGGCCTTGGCGATAACCAGGTACGGATGTCTTGGACCCACGAGGTTTCTCGCCAATTGCTAAGGCCGACTTCGGGTATCACGGCCGTCGCCTTGCCCGTGCGTGTGAGCACGAAATACCACGGGCGAGTTGGTGTATTCCATGCAAATTGGGTAACAAAGCCGGAGAGATATTCCATGTTGGCTTCGGAGGTGACGAGCAGTGCATCCAATTTCTCGCGGTTCATTAACCTACAAGCGCGCTCGATACGTTGTTCAAACTCGGCACGAGAAAATTGTGGCGGCTCGCGCCGACGCTTATTCTTGGCCACGTTCTTTTTGTTCATTGTCATTTAGCCAATTAAAAGGTGCGCGTTACTTTTTGATGATGTTGTGTTCGGGACCAAACGGAAACTTGGTTATGTTTTCGGCACCGTCCTCATTTAACACGAGAATGTCATGCTCGCGATAACCGCCGGCGCCGTCCAGACCTTGGGGAAGCATGATCATGGGCTCCATGGAAACGACCATGTTCGGTGCGAGGACTGTTTCGACGTCCTCTCTTAGCTCAAGACCGGCTTCTCGACCATAGTAATGACATAGCGTCCCGAAGGAATGGCCATAACCAAAGGTTCGATACTGCAGCAAATCGTGCTCAAGATAAATCTCATTGAGCTCAGTGGCAATGTCGCAACAGCGCACACCCGGTCTGATCAATTCCAGACCCCGTCTATGGACCTGGCAGTTAATCTGCCAAAGCGTTATTTCTCTGTCTGTCGCCGAATTTAGGAACAGCGTACGTTCAAGCGCCGTATAGTAGCCGGCAATCATAGGGAAACAGTTTAAGCTCAGGATATCGCCGTGGTGGATCTTGCGGGTTGTCAACGCGTTGTGGGCGCCATCGGTGTTTATACCAGATTGAAACCATGTCCAGGTGTCCATTAACACGCTATTGGGATAACTTTTGGCGATTTCTCGAATCATGGTGTGGGTTGCGTGTCTTGCTATCTCATATTCCGGCACGCCTTCGCCTAGGGCCTCCAGACAGGCGGTACCGCCGAGGTCGGCAATACGCGCACCCGCGCGGATGAGGTGGATTTCTTCCGGTGATTTAATCATGCGCATGACCATAGTCGGTTTTCCGATATCGGCCCATTCGACTTCAGGTAAGGCACCCTGGAGCTTTGTAGCGTTTTCCATGCTCATGTGATCGAACTCGATACCGACTTTTCCGCGATTAGCGATAAGTTGTTTGACAGCGTGGAAATAGTTGTCTTGCTGCCAATCGGTATATACAAGGTTGTCACCGAATCCATGTCGCCATGGCTCGCCACCGTCGATATTGGCGGTAATAGATGTCGAGTTGTCCTGTGTGACAACGAGGCCATAAGGCCTACCAAATGCGCAGTAGAGGAAGTCATCGAAGTAGATAATGTTATGGAAAGAAGTAAAGAGAACAGCACCGATGTCACTTTCACTCATATACCGTCTGAGTTTGGCGAGTCTCGCGGAGATTTCTTCGACGGAAAATGTCGGCGTCTTTTTTTCTCCATTTTTTATCTGTAGCGTTTGTGGTTGTTCCACTTTCGTTTGCTCCTTAGACTGGGTCAGGTTTCTATTTTGCCAAAATCTTGTGATGTAGCCACGTGAACTTGTCCAGTGTTAGGCTTACTGTGATTGTTTCCTTAGGCTCGCTATTGAATGCAGGGCTAGCGTACTCAGCACAATGGTGCCACCGATAAAGCTCTGAATTGTCGGCACTTCACTTAAGACTGCCCACACCCAAAGCGGGCCGAGAATGGCCTCGAGCAACATAATGAGGCTGACCTCAGCCGCAGAAATAAAGCGGGTAGCGAGCACGATCATCGCGGTAGAGATTGGCAGGATGACGACTCCTATAGTAGTACTAATAGAAAACCCTGAGCATCGATAGAGGTTGGTGTCGCCAGCGGCAGGACCACGAGCGCGGCGATGAGACCACCGAGGGCTACCGTCGGTACCATATTGATGGGTCGTGCGCGTCGCGCGATTGTCAAATGGCCTGCGATGCCGATGGCGGCGCCGAGGGCACAGAAATCGCCCAGCAGCGTGCCGCCGCCCAAACTCCCGCTGAATATCGTTGTGATGCCAACGAGTGTGGCGAATATCGCGAGCCAGGTCCGGGCTGGTACCAGTTCACGCAGGAACATGCGACTTGAAATCGCCGTAAACAGGGGTGCGGCGTTGATAATCACTAGGGTATTCGCAACACTCGTTAATACGATCGAAGTCACAAACAAAATACTACACGTGCCAGAGATGAAACCACCCACTAAGCCATATTTCCCAATAGCTCCAAGGTATTTGAATACGTCACGACGATAGATAACGACGAAGCAGATCAACAAGGTGAGTGCCATCAACGACCCACGCCAGAAAATCAGCGACCATCGATCCGTGCCGACCAATCGCAGAATTAGAGCGTCCGGGCTGAGTACACATATGGCGATCAAGACCATCAACACCCCGCGGGTGTGATCAGAGCGCAATCTCATCAATGCAAGGTGGGCCTCATTATTATTAGTGCTGTTTGTATTTCGTGGAATTAAAACCTATCGATTCGGTAGGGCGCCAGATCGATATCACCGTCTCGCCCGGCTACTTGATCGGCGATAAGCCGACCGGTGATGGCGCTCAAGGTGAGGCCAAGGTGTTGATGGCCAAACGCAAAGAACACATTGGCATGAGAAGGTGATCGGCCAATGACCGGTAGAGAATCAGGCAGGCTCGGCCGACAGCCCATCCAAACTGAGTAGCCGTCGACCCTTATGCCCGGGAGCACTTGGCGTCCACGTTCTAGTAAGATACGGGCGCGTTCATAGTTTGGCGGCGCATCTACACCCGCAAACTCTACCGTGCCTGCGAGGCATAAGCCGTCTTCCATAGGTGTGGCAGCGAACTTGTAGTCATCGAACAAGACCGGGCGCTCGAGTTCGACTTCGGGCGTGGGTAACATCACATGGTAACCACGCTCGGTGTCCAACGGGACTGGGTTTCCGAGTCGGGCGGCAAGCCTGCCTGACCAGGCGCCGAGCGCGACAACGATGGCCTCGGCGCTAAGAGGCCCAGTATCAGTTTTTATCTGCACCTGCTTGCTGTCATGGATTGAAACGTCAGTAACATTAGCCCGTTTTATAGTCCCACCGCGGCGGCGAAAGTCTTCCGCCAGTTTTTGTACCAATCGGAATGGGCTAACGGTATGGCCAGAATCCGGAAATAACACCCCACGCTGCAAATTGGGACTAAGGGCGGGGACCAATGCCCGAAGTTCGGCACCACTCAATTCCTCTACCTGGATGCCGTAGTGCCGCTGTAACTCTCGTTCAGACTGATCACCCAAGAATCCCTTCTCCGTTAAGTAAGCGAAGAGCGAACCCTTTTCACGGATTAGTTCAAGAGCGCCGGCCTGTTTAAGCAAGTCATGGTGTGCGTCGAGCGCATGCAGCACTAGCGCCGCCAGGGCGCGAGTACTCGCTGAAAACTGACGTGGCCGCCAACACGCCAAGAAACGCAATAACCAAGGCGTTAAGCGCGGGAGGTAACGCCAACGAATGCACAGAGGACTGAGTGGGTCGAGTAGCATTCTCGGTATCTTTTTTATGTTGTTGGTTTTCGCCAGCGGTATCATGCTTTCAGCGGCAAGTATGCCGGCGTTGCCACGTGAGCAACCTTCCCCCGGATGGTCGCGGTCGACCAACGTGACGGTGTGGCCATCTCGCTGTAGGTATAGCGCCGTGGCAACACCAACAATGCCAGCCCCCACAACTGTGATCTCGCGTGGGGCCGGTTTCATATTTGGTTTGGTGGTCAATGGATCAGGCGCAATATACGATGGCATGATTACTCATGCTGAGGCGTTGCCGGTTCGGAGAACAGCGGGTAGGGTATCGTGAAACCAGTGGTATAGTCACGATGCAGTTACGGGGAGACGTCAGATGACTATAGTAGCGAGCGCTACCCAAGGCGGCACGATACCAGTACGTGTCGAGTATGAGTTGGATGCACATGTTGCCCGATTCACTATCGGTTTGCTGGCACTGGCGACAGATCAAACGGTTGAACGGGATTTTCGTAATATCCTGCCGACCGAGGCCGCATTTTTTGTCAGCCGTGTCGCCAACATTAATCCCTGCACCGTCGAGAATTTGCGAATCATGGCGCCACAGTTGACGTCAGCGACGTCGTTGATCTTGCCCGGTGCAGACGTTGATGTGGTGGCCTATTGTTGCACCTCGGGTACGGTCGTGATCGGGTACGACAACGTGGTCGAGAACATTCAGGCGGCGCGTCCAGGTGTCTCCTGTACGACCCCGATTACAGCGGCACTGGCAGGTTTCGAGAAACTCGGACTAAAGCGCATTGCTGTGTTGACCCCATATATCGACGAGGTGAATCAACCCATCCGACGTTTCCTCGAGGAAAACGGTATCGACGTACTCAGCCTAAATAGCTTCAATCTTGAAGACGATGTAATCATGGGACGCATACCGACCGCGGCGATCTATGCCGCCACCCGAGAAATCGATCACCCCGATGCCGATGGCATCTTTATTTCATGTACCGCGATCCGCGCGGTCGAAGTGATAGAGCGTTTAGAGCAAGATCTCGGCAAGCCGGTGCTCAGTAGCAATCAAGCACTGGCGTGGCAGGCCTTGCGACTGGCCGGGTGTCATGATCCGGTGCCAGGTTTCGGCCGCCTGCTGCGGGAGCACTAATCGCTACTCTACATCAGGTCATAAGGTGCCTCGACTACAGCCCCATGAAGAGATCCTTACCTATTGGTTTGATGATGGTGAGCTGAATTCTCACCAACTCGAAGAGCGAATCACGTTGTGGTTCGAAGCTGGACCTGAGATCGATGCCGAGATCTCTAGGAGGTTCGGTGGGTCTATTATAGATGCCGCGGCGGGACGGTTTGATGGTTGGAAGGAAACGGCTCGTGGTCGACTGGCACTTATTCTGTTGTTAGATCAGTTCACACGTCATGTGTACCGCGGGAATAAAGAGGCGTTCTCATTCGATGATCTAGCCCTCTCCCTATGTCTTTCGGGAATCGAGGTCGAGCTAGATCGTGAACTATCGATTATAGAACGTGCATTTTTCTATATGCCCATGCAGCATGCAGAAGACTTGTCGATTCAAGACACTGGGGTGCAAACCTTTCAAAAGCTGTTGGATACCAGTCCGACAGATATTCGGCCGCACATTTCTCGTTTTTTCATGTCCGCCCGATCGCATCGCAATATCATGGCGCAATTCGGCCGGTTTCCCCATCGCAATCAGGCCTTGGGACGAAGATGCACGGTAGATGAGTCTGAACACTTGCTAGTTGGTTTTGTTCCTTTCAGGAGCAAGGGTTGATGGCAGGAATTTGAATCTGCGTATTAGTCTTTGACGAACAGCTCGCGCGGAAAATTAGCGAGAGTCTCCGAACCGGATTCGGTTACGCGAAAACATTCGCTGATTTCGATTCCCCAGTCATCC
>CAXMNC010000170.1:0-3543 GCA_964194625.1 Acidiferrobacterales bacterium | reverse complement strand
TTAACAGTTGCTGGTAGCTGGCAATCGTGCTTGTCGCATGAAGCAAGAGTCCAAGCCCGTAACTATAGGTTTTCAGGAATCCCGCTATGATTGCAAGGCTCAACAAGAGCTCAAAGGCTCCAATGACGTAGGCGATTTCGGTCGTAATGCTGAGGTGGTAAAAGAACTGGTATATTGCCACCACCCCCTCTGGGGTAACGAGCTTGTCGATGCTCCAGAGGAGCAAGAATCCCCCAAGGCCAATCCTGAGAATAAAAAGAGCGATAGAGAGCTGGGTTGCATTCATGGGTTATTTCCTGATGGTTGTTGTTTTACCAAGTCGCATAACGATGTTACCGATGATTTTCTACCTGGGCGAGGGTGATGACAGCAAAACCTGAAATGTGCGTGGTCTTAGCTGTCGCATAGGCACTCGCATTTGCTAAGAGCCCGCGGACGAATTTTCCCATAGCGTAAAAGAATGGCGCATCGCCCAAGCTAGCCGCCGTTACTAAACGCGTCAAAGCCTTCGACGGACATAACACCACCCGCCCGTTCTGCCTCATCGGCGCCGGAAAGTAAATCGTCGAGGTACGCGATGAGAATTTAGCTTTGATCCAATCGGGGTTAGAGGGAACCTGAAAGTCCGCGAAGGCGATAAAATAAGGTTGATTTATCTCATGACCAGGACTGTTGGCGCAGTGGTGACTTCTCGTGTAGTTTACTCACAAACGTCACTGTGGCGCTTGTTGAGTGGCAGTACCTGAAGGCAGCAAGTAAGTATGGCGATGACCGGAAAGATAAGACCATCAGCAGTCATGACCGTAATAGTCGGCCTGGCCTTTTTAATGCCATCTGCATTCGGTCAAGGTCCGGGGCGGTGGATGAGCGGCGCGCCCATGCCCTCGGCCCGCTCCGAAGTGGCGGTGGCGGCGGTTGCCGGTAAGATCTACGTGGTCGGTGGTTTCGGTGCGGGCCGGCAGCTCGAAATTTATGAACCGGCGACGAACCGCTGGTTTCGTGGAGCGCCAGCACCGCGTGCCGTGCATCATGCGGCGGCAGTGGGCCTGAACGGCAAGCTCTACATTATTGGCGGGTATGCGGGAGGTTGGAGCCCAGTCGATTTCGTGTACGAGTACGATCCGGCCACTGACGTCTGGCGGAAACGAGCACGCTTACCGACGCCGCGCGGGGCTTTGACAGCCGTAGTGCTTGACGGAAAGATCCATGTCTTGAGCGGTGTTGGCAGGAATAGACGCAATACACCCGCGCATGAAGTCTACGATCCGGCAACCGACAGCTGGCGCGCGCACGCACCGGTGCCCACGCCGCGCGACCACCTAGCTGCAGCCGTGGTCGGCGATCGGATCTACCTGATTGGCGGTCGCGTCGACGGAAGCTATGCGCGCAATCTGGACGTGAACGAGGCCTATGATCCGGCTACGAACCGATGGCAAGCACGCGCGCCGATGCCAACCGCGCGCAGCGGTATCGCGGCAGCAGTCCTTAACGGTGAGGTGTTGGTCTTTGGCGGCGAGACGACATCGGGCACATTCGACGAAGCCGAGGCCTATGATCCCAAGAGCGACCGTTGGCGCAGTTATGCGCCGTTGCCGACAGCACGTCACGGCCTTGGCGCTGCGAATGTGGGTGGGCGAATTTATGTCATCGCAGGCGGCACCACACCCGGTGGCTCGGCCTCCTCGCTTAACGAGATCCTAAGTCCTTAACGGGTTTGACCCGCGCTTGTCTCTCTACGGGTTTCCGCCGATGCTCGATTTCGCTGCACGCCGAAAGTTGTCGATGCCGCTCTGATGGTCCTTGTACTCTGCGCGCCCCGTTACAATCTCCGCGTCGTAGGCGGCGAGAAAGGTCTTGTAGGCGTGGGCCGCATCGTCTTGATCGCCGTGCTGCTTGGCGATAGTGTGCTCGAGCATGATGCCCAGCAGATGATCAGGCACGGACTGTCGAAGCATAGCGACATAAGCGCGCGCGCTTTTGATATCGCCTGCGGTGGCATGAACCAGTCCGACGTGGTAGCGCGCGTCGTTGTCCAACGGTCCCAAGAGCTCGTAGGCCTGAAGGGCCATGGGCACAAACCGCAATGCCTCCTGGGTATCGCCGCGCTCGGCCGCCGTCATGATCCGGTTGAACAATCGATCTGCCGCCTCTCGAGGGGTCATTTTTGAAAGGTCGGGGGGTCGGGTCAGTGTCGAACCCGCACTGAGAAACGGCGGCGGCGGACTATCTCGGCCAACGAAGGTCGACAACACGACGACCAAGGCACCCACCGCGACACCGACAGCAACCCACGGTACGATGGTCTTCGCGCTTGTTCGCTCGGGTGCTACCTGAGCCGTGAGCGAGGCACCACAGTTACTACAGAACCTACCGGTTGCTTGTTGACTACAGTTGGGACATTGAACGGTGCTTGAATTCATAGTCACGACAGTATGCGATGAAACGGGAGAAACCTTATTTCGGTATTATAAAGTCAGTTATAGGACAATACGGATAGAGACGTAATCAATGGTTCAGAACAGCCGATATTCGGTAGTCGGTGGGAACTTCGATCCCCTGCCAGTGGTCCAGCTTCTTGAATAAACCGGAGGACTTGATGGGATTACACGCCACGTACAGCCGTTTCTTGCCGTCAGCGTTTTTTTTGGCCCTGTATCTGCTCTACCTCCCTATCTGCAGTGGCGATAGCGTAATCAAGAGCCAGAACGATCAGCGCCAATACGAAACTTTCCTTCTATCTAACCGGCTTAAAGTATTGCTGATCTCCGACCCAGACACTGATAAGGCGGCCGCCGCCATGGATGTTTTCGTGGGGAGTAGTCGTGACCCAAAAGACAGGCAAGGCCTGGCTCACTTCCTCGAGCACATGCTATTCCTCGGCACTAAGAAATACCCGACGCCTGGGGAATATCAGGATTTCCTTTCGACCCACGGCGGTGGCCACAATGCATACACCGCCTTCGAGCATACGAACTATTTTTTTGATATTGACAAAGATTACCTAGAGCCTGCTTTGGATCGCTTTGCGCAATTCTTTATCGCCCCCTTATTTACGCCCGAATACGTCGACCGCGAAAAAAACGCCGTTCATTCCGAATATCAATCCAGAAAGAAGGATGACGATACAAGACTGCACCAAGTTTGGAAGCGGGTCGCCAACGCGGGACACCCTTTTTCAAACTTCAACGTCGGTAACTTGGATACTTTGTCGGACCGAAAAGGTGCCAAGGTCCGCGACGAACTCATCGATTTCTATGGCCGTCACTATTCTGCCAATATCATGGCACTAGTCGTGCTCGGCCGAGAACCCAATGCAGTACTCAGACAATGGGTCACCAAAAAATTTTCGGCGATAAAGAATGTTGATGCCAAACCGCTCCATATCACCGAACCAATATTCGCCGAAGGGCGGCTCCCGGCCAGAGTTAACGTGGTCCCGCTTAAAGACAGACAGATCATACGCTTGACCTTCCCGATACCCGCTTTGTCCGAGTTTTACCGCAGCAAACCCGTACATTACATCGGCAACCTGTTAGGGCACGA
>CAXMNC010000169.1:0-3511 GCA_964194625.1 Acidiferrobacterales bacterium | reverse complement strand
ATGCAGATGAACTCGCGGCGGCGAACCGGCGAATCAAAGTAGCTGTTCAGAATTGCCGGCGTATTTTAGGTGGATAGTAGAAATCCACTACACCTCTGAAATTGGAATAGCTGACGTTCAATAGTTGCTAGTGAGGGTCGGCTTGTTGCCCAGAACAGACATTCGCTGTACACAGACGTACTATCGGAACCGGCTAAATTCCGGCCATTCGCTCTTGATCTAACAACTCACGTCAGCAAGTGCCGCGTCGTAAGTATTACGACAATTGGTTGTACCACCAGCATCGCCTGAAAGGGCCCCATCCAAGAGCGTGTCTGTGATGCGCGTGGTAGTAGAACCGCTCCAATCCACTGCGGCGGCCGTCCCTGTGATAATAGAAGAATAGATCTACGGTCCCGATAAAGAATCAGCTAACCTAATACCACCTGCGGACACTCAGGCGTCGTGAAAACTTAGCTTTGAACGTCCGGATATACCTCAAATCCAGACATTCGCGAGTCAAACGCTGTGAGGGGGCGTGCAACGGAATTGGTAACACGGTAACGCGTGGACGGTGAACACGCGCCAATCACCCCACTGAGAGTGCCTCCTCCAGCCGCGGTAGCGCCCGCCCTAAACCGATTCGGTCAGCTTCATCGTGCAGCCTTTTTATCTCTTCCATTAGAATGGTCTCCCGTTTGCCTCGGCCGTACTCTGCCAATGCGCGTCCTCGCGAAATGACGAATTCTGTCCAAGGAAAGGGTTCTGGGCGCGTGTAATCTTCGAGAGCGTCGGCATATCGATCCACACTGTCCCATTCCCTGAACCGTAGACACACCTCCTGCGCATCCCGATAGAACCAGAGGTAGTTGTGGCAGATACCTTCTTTCCCTTGGAGGAGGTTCTTTCCCTCGCGTAGCGCGGTTTCCGCAACCTTTCTATCGCCCGTGCACAGGGCAACTTTGGCCAGAGCACGAGGACCCAGAAAGATCATCCCCGTTTCGCGACAAATCGCCAGCGCTTCTTTGGCGAGTTCGCTCGCCTCAGACCAACGGCCGGCCAGCGCCGCAATTTCCGCCAAGAACAAAAGACTGACAGGCTCGTAACGTCTTGTTTCTATTCGGCGCGCCAAGTCAAGTGCTCGCTCAAATATTTGCACTGCTTCGACAAATGCCCCACGTTCGTAAAGAACGTACCCCTGACAATGTGTGGCTTGCATCTCGGCCCGACGATTCGTGACTTTGTTCGCCGCCTCGACACTGGCCTGCAGGTCTGTAGAGGCATTACTCAGCGCGTTCTGAAAAAACCAGGTCACTCCCCGCATTTGAAGGTACTTAGCCAATATCGGTGCGTCGTCAATGCGCCGGCCGATTTCAATACATTGATCGTAGTGTTCGTGCGCGGTAATTACACGACCGCGCACGTAAAATGCATCACCTAGCCCGCCCAACGCACGCGCCTCCTGTTCCGCCACACCCGCCACCCTCGCATGCCGAAGCGACAACTTGTACTGTTTCATGCACTCGTCATTGTTTCCGAGGAGATCGTGGCAAGCGCCGCAGAGATGGTGGATCGTCGAGCGTTCCAGATTGAAACCATGTTCGGCTGCCGTGGGCTTGGCCCGCTCTAGAATTTCGAGCGCCTCTTCGAGCCGCTCCACGTTGTGCATGCTCTTTACCATATTAATTTGTAGAGTAACTTCTCGATGCTGGCGATCGACCGTGTCCGAAAGATTCGTGAGTAGCTGGAGTCCTTCGGAGAAATGGCTTATGGCCTCGAGGCTGGCCGCTCGCGCCGTAGCATGTTTACCGGCGAGTTCCCAATAGTCTATCGCTCGCTCGTGGTCCCGGGCCTTGGTGTAGTGATACGCGATGAACTCCGGCACGGTCTCCGCGCTCTGGGCCAGGTCATCCTCCAGTAGTTTCGCAATATGACCATGTAACTGCCGCCGCTTTTTCTTAAGCAGACTGTCGTAAGCCGCGTCACGGACCAAAGCATGCTTGAACTTGTAGCTCACCCCCTGTGTTGTGCCTCGAGCGAATACGAGTCCCGCATCAATGAGCTGAGACATTGCGTCCCGAAGCCCGTTCTCCGGAAGCGGCGACGCCGCCGCCAGGATCTTGTGCTCGAATTCTCGGCCAATGACCGCACCGATTTGCGCTATTTCCTTTACCGGACCCAACCGGTCTAGCCTAGCCATCAGCGAATCGTGCAACGTCGATGGTAATGCCAACGGCGCCAGCGATTCCGTCAGCACGTATGCCCTCTCCTGTTCCATTACAAACTCCGATTCCAGCACTGTTTTGGTTAGCTCTTCGACAAACAGCGGCACACCGTCGGTCTTCTGGACAATATGGTCACGTACTTCATCGGGTAGTGGTTTTCCACCCGTGAGCCGCTCCAGCATCGTGGTGACCTGGCTCCGACTAAAGCGATTTAGGGTGAGTGACGTGATATGTGTGTGGCCCGTCCAAGGTGAAATGAAGTCCGCGCGAAAGGTGATGAGCAGCAGTGCCCTCGTGCCTTGCGCTTTATCGACCATGAGTGTCAACAGCTCAAGCGTTGTGGGATCCGCCCAGTGCACGTCCTCAAAGAAAAGCAGAACCGGCCGGTGCTGGCTTAAACCCTCGATCTGTCCAATGAGGGCTTCCAGTGTCTTCTTTTTCTGCATCTCGGGCGTCATCTCGGAAGGCGCATAGCGGCCTTCGACTGGAACCGACAAAAGGGAAGCAAATAGAGGCGCTAGCGCATCAAAATCTTGTGTTGATTGCTCGAGCAATGATTCCAACTTGTCGAGCTTGACATCCGGTGAGTCCTGCTCATTAAACTGCGCTGCCTTCTTAAGCTGTGCGATCACCGGGTGGAGCGGGCTGTTCGTCTGGTACGCTGAACACTGATAGCGCAACCGGATAGACTCCTCTATAGAAATGCGCTCGTGTAGAGCCTGGGTGAGCCGTGACTTCCCGATCCCCGCCTCGCCCGAGAGCAGAACCACTTGACCATCACCCTCCTTTACCTGCTCCCAACGGTCGAGTAGTAAACCAACCTCGTGCTCGCGGCCAACGAGCGGGGTGAAGCCCGTTATGTGCAACGCTTCAAAGCGACTCTCCGCCGCCGCGGGGGCAGTGACCCGCCAAGCGTGCACCGGCTCCGCGATTCCTTTCAACTCATGAGTGCCAAGGTCTTCGTACTCGAAATGACCCGCTGCGAGGGCGTGAGCACCGGAATCGATTAACACCGTGTTAGGAGCGGCGAGCGCTTGTAGACGCGCTGCGCGGTTCGGCGTCTCGCCGACCACCGCGCTTTCTTGGGAAGCGCCCTCGCCGATGAGATCTCCCACCACCACCGGACCGGTTGCGATTCCTATCCTGACTGGCAATTCAATACTTTGTTCTTTCGAGATATCCGCATTTAACCGGTTCATGGCCTGCACGAGATCGAGACCCGCATGAACCGCTCGTTCCGCGTCGTCTTCATGGGCCTGAGGATAACCGAAGTACGCGAGCACGCCGTCACCCATATACCGAGCGAT
>CAXMNC010000168.1:0-4092 GCA_964194625.1 Acidiferrobacterales bacterium | reverse complement strand
CAGAAATTGGGCTCGATGTTGTAAGCCCGCCTGTATGTCCGGTCTATGTGCATGATGTCGGAAGGACAGATATCCACGCACTGTCCGCAGCCGTCACATCGCGCCATGTAAACGAAGGTGGGCATATCGATTACCTCCCTTCGTTGCGGGCTGCCGGCGTCGGCAGGGCGGATGAGCCGTTTGCCTCCTCCACCCTTCGCTGGAAGGCCATTACAGGCTTGTAGAACATATGGGCGAGCTTGGACCAGGCAACGGAAACAAAGAGCAGCGTGGTGAAGAAGATGTAGAGACCGAAGGCTATTTTGGTCGCTGTAAGGTTGCCCGCTGTCTGCACAATTTCCCATATGCAGGCGAGGGTGACGCTCCCCAGCAGGGTGACGATAAACAGATCCGCGCGCATCAAGCTGAAAGGCGAATGACTCTCATAGACTACGTTGACCCTCAGGAAGAAGAAAAACCAGTAACCGCCGATGAGAATCATCAGGGCCCCGATGTTCCACAGGACCGGTAGGACCACCGGCGCAGGCGTGGCTTGTGTTGGGTAGCCGAATACCATCACGATGGTCGTGATGAAATGGAGCAGGAAGCCATAGAACATCAGGAGATGAGAAATCCTTCTTTTCGGGTTGCAAAATTCGCCGGATGTTGCAACCTCTTTCGCAATGGTCCTGACCGCTAGGGAGGCTGTAGCTGCGCCGCTAAGCCTCCTCGTTGCGGCAGCCTTTGATTTCTTCCGCTGCAACGCGAAAAATTTGGCGCTGCTTTTGTGAAACATGTCGAATAGCGTTCCAATGGCAACCGCGAAAATCATCAGAACAATGTAGACCTGCATGACAAGAGGCGGGAGAAAAACCGTTAGGTCGGCGAACGGATTGCTGGTGAACATTAGATTATCCTCAACTGTTGACCCGTTTTTTGCGAACCAAGCTAAGACGATATGTCCGCCTCAAGTGCCAATCATTGCATAAATCTTGACAAGAGTATGGTCAAGCGGCTTGTCGTGTCGGAGGATCGGTCATAAAAACGCTAGTTCTTGGGGTTCTAGCGGCAGTTGCGACCGATGGTATCGTGAGTGGATGAGGATAGCGAGTGATTGGCAGCAATCGCAGCCAAACCGGTCGCTAAGGTCGCCTCGTTCTCGTGGAGTGATTCGTCTGCAGTTGGCCACTTGCTGTCTGTCACGACGCCGATCGCGCCGATTTGTGAAGGGCAGCTCGTAGGCAACAGGCGCTGGTCAAACTCAAATCAAACCTGACAGTGTCTGTGCAGTTAAGTCTGAGCTATAACCAGTGAGCACACCGGGTGGTAATTTGCCCGACCGCCCAGTCTCCGGCTTGCGCCTACGCGGGCGTAGTTGCTATTTCGCCCCTAGGGCCTTGGCAGCGCGTGCATAATCCTTAGGCTTTACCCACAGAATCATGCCAAAGCGCCCCTTGCCTGCAGCCACGGCATCGGCTGCCGTAATGTTGATCTTCTGGTCGGCGAGTTTCTGAATATGCCGGTGGGCGACGCCGACCGCATCGTCGCCTTGCGCCAGAAACCCTTTCTTCACTTTGCTCAACCGCCAACCATTCTTTTTGGCAACCCGTTTAAGTGGTGCCATGTTATCGGCAATGAAGTCGAGCTGTGCCTTGCCTCCTTTCGTGGGAAATCCGGAAAATGCTAGCAAGTTGACGCCGGCCTTCTTTAACTCGCCCAGCACCTTTGCGCCGTGCCCCGCTCGGCTGGAGACGGTGACATAGCAGTAGTTAACTTTGCGCACTCGATGTGCCATGGGAACCTCCTTTTCAACGTGAATGGGAACACATAAAGGGGAACACATAAAGGGGGACACATAAAGGGAACGCAACCCTTATTCTGCCGCTCCGCCGATTACACTTGCTTCCTGGGACGCCCACGAGGCCGGTAAGTGAGCATGCGCCCTGCGAGTCTTTCTAACCGACGGACCAACTTTGCTGAACCGCAGGGTAGCCCTTCCCTTGGGGAGTCGAGCCATCCCCTATCCTAGCGTATTGAGCTATCTAGCTATATCAATCGAGTCTGACCCTATTGATTAGGTTAGAACTTACCCACGGCCGAGTCGTAGTTATTTGACCAGGCGCGTATGGGTGTAGGCTGAGTACCAACCAAACCAGAACGCACGATGGGCCGGCAGACGATGCAAAACGCGGCCATTGAAGGCCTTCAGTTGTGCCTCGTCCAGGTTCCAGCTAATGCCTTTCTCGTCCATTACAGTTCGATCGCGATCCCATGTCTTGAAGGTAACGCCCTTTGCCTCGTAGACGCGATTGGCGCCCGACTTGTCGGTAAGAACCACGAACCGAAGATCGCCGACACGGTCGTGGTGAATGGCGTTCTTGGCAAGGTAACTTGCGGCAATGGCCAGCGGTTTTTCAGGATGTTGAGCAAAGATTAGACCCAAAACTTCATCCTTGTTCTTCAGGCGCGTATCCAATTTTGGCACCCCGAACATGAGTTCATCGGTCGCAAAATACTCTTGGTAGGCAACACCTTCGCCGTAATCACGCCGATACCCGGTATCTAGTGAAAGTACTTTCGAGTTCGGATGCCGCCGGCGCCACTCGCCCCAAGTCGTGGTAACCACACTCATACGCTCGAGTGTGATGTCCTTGTCTGCGAGGGGTCCTATCACCGGTCTCCCCCAAATCGTATTCCAGAGTGATTGTGTCTCCTGGTCATACATGAGTTTGTTGGAGCGATACAGAAAACCGCTGGTGCCCAACTTGTGGTTAACGCCTTTGTGAACCGTCTTATATAGGATCATGGTCCCGCAAAGTGTGCAGTACACGCCTGCTACCGGCATGCCACCCACATCGTCGACAAACATTTCGTGCCAAGCGAGGATGCGCTTAGGGTAAGCGCGCGCATCGCCGTTCACCTCTAATCCAAAGATAATATTTGCATCATCAAGATATCCAGCCTTATCAGCTGGGATCATCTTCGGATTCCGCAACGGTGGGATACCATCCTGTCGCACCCCGCCCCAACGTACCTCATCAAGTCGGATTTTCATGGTGCGATCGCCACTAAAGTAGCCTTCGAACTTTGGATCTATGAGACCGTATAGGGCACTCTTGAAATGCGCGTACTGTGGATGAACTTGTGGTTCTTGGGCCCAAAGCCACTGGTACCAGTTGTTGATGTCAAATCTGTGTTGTTGACCAGTCTTGGCCTCGAGAAGCTGGATCAGCTGCACAGCGACTGCGGGATCCCGACTTAGGTACAGGACTTCTAGCAACATGGGCGTAAAATCTTGCTGCCATTCGGTTTCGATAAAGATGATAGCCTGTTGCCTGCGTTCTTGGTCACCCACCACAAGTAGCAGGAACTCAGCCACGATGCGCTCGGGATCGTCCTTGGTCTGCGCGGTGCTGGCGCTCCCTGTAAATAGAAATACCAACAGGACAGCTGTCGTCATTGTGGAAAGAACGTTAGGTTTGTGCATGTCGTTGGTTTCCTTGGGGGTCAACACAGTCGATTCATTAAGCATTTGACGCCACCTTGGTACGCTGGTTCCCATATAGATCTGTTTTAGTGACGCCGTTAGCAGTAGACTAACTCGCCAGCACTGAAGGTAGAGGAACAAAGGGGACGCAACCCTTTTCTGCCTCTCGTAGGGGAGGAACAAGGCGAAGAAGAGGGCAAGTCTAGCTGTCTGACTGGTTGATATGGCGATTCTCTTGTAATTCATGGTGAGTTAGGAAGGTATGCATCCGATCCCACACCCCCCTGCTCCGAGAGAGGTCTGGTAAAACTATATATTACTAGACTTGACCCTATTATTACTTCGGCAATTCAGCATTCAAAATTTACCCCCGGCGAATCGCATAATAGCAAGGCTGACCCTCTGCGTTCCTCCTACACTGTGTGGTACAAACGATAAATCTTGCCACATCGGATTATCTGATTTTATCCGACACGTGTGATGACCGATCACCGTGAAAAAGATACCCAACAGACAAAGTGACTCCACCGCTCTCGATGTCGTATATGAGTATCACGACCGGACGAAACATGAATTTCATCGCTATGCACGTTCATTGGGCTATATGGACTGGGAGAGCCAGCCCA
>CAXMNC010000167.1:0-10019 GCA_964194625.1 Acidiferrobacterales bacterium | reverse complement strand
TCCAGCTGTTCAAGCACTTGCGCCGGCCTTAGTTCCCGCAAACAGTTGGTATGTTTTAGTGGGCACTCACTCTTGTAACAAGGACTGCAATCAAGGTCTAAGTACAGTATTTTGGCGCGTGGGTGAAGCGGTGGATTATACCTTGGATCCGTCGAACCGTAGATGGCCACCAAATCTTTGTCCACACTTGCGGCTACATGCATGAGGCCAGAGTCGTTGGTAACCACCAGCGTTAACAATGACATCAGATCGATCGACTCGGTCAAACTCGTGCGACCGGCCAAATTTAAACAGCGGCCATCAGTCAACGTCTGTATCTCCTCTGTGACCGCCACATCTCTATCGGAACCGAATAGCCAAACTTGCCAGTCCTGTTTGAGTTTGTTGTTTGCGACTTCGGCGTAGTACGACGCTGGCCATTGCTTAGTCGGGCCGTATTCCGCACCTGGACATATCCCTAAGACGGGGCCAGAAGGTTGCTCTACAGATAACTTCTCTAGGGTAGCCTTTGCGTCGCTAGGCGATACAGTCAGACTGGGATACGGGACTACCGCTGGCATTGGCTCGCCTGCTTCCAGCGCCAGCACGATATAACTGTCTACTCGCCGCGGTAACTCCTGCTTGTCTAGTCGACGGATGTCGTTTAACAATCCCCAACGGTACTCACCGAGCAGACCGGTGCGGCGGCGGACGGCGGCGAAGACTGGGATAAGTGCGGATTTGAACGAGTTTGGCAAAATGATGGCCTGTTCATACTTGCGATCACGTAGTTGGCGACCCAGTCGCCAACGCGATGCTATCGCAAGCTGTCCATGCGCAACTGGTAGTGGAATCGTGGCGCGCACTTCAGGCATACGTGCCAGCAGAGATTCGGTCCAGGTGGAGGCGACTACATCTATTTGTGCCTGAGGCCGGCGTTGCTTGATCAGCTTGAACAGGCTTTGCGCCATCACCATGTCGCCGATCCATGCCGGACCGATGACAAGGATTGTTTCCGACATAACTATCTCATCGCCCAAACCCCGCTGAGTACGCGCAAGGCCAGACTAGATATCGACTTATAACTAGATAGATTAACAATGTGACTCGGATCTATTGCTCTGCATCGTCCAGCAGTACATACAATGCGCCGCAGTAGGGACATCGCTCTTCGCCGCTTTTGTCGATGGGTAGAAAAACCCTAGGATGTGAATTCCACAAACTTGCACCCGGCAACGGGCAATGCAAGGGTAGGTCCTTGGCGGTAATTTCGTAGCGCCTTTCTTTGTTGGGGGTCGTATCTTCCGTCATTCGAGTAGCACCTACCGGCACTTCGCGTTATTTAACCACAGTTAGCCACTCGGGATGCTGGGTTCGTCGTCCATGCACCTGATCAAAGTATAGGCTTTGCAGCTCTTCGGTAACTGGTCCACGGCGCCCCGGCCCAATGGTTCGTCCATCAAGCTCTCTTATCGGTGTCACCTCTGCCGCTGTGCCCGTAAAAAACGCTTCATCTGCAATATAAACTTCATCGCGCGTGATCTGTTTTTCCTTTACCGGATTACCGATTTCCGCCGCCAGCTGAAATATTGTATCGCGCGTGATGCCATCGAGCGCAGACGACAGATTTGGCGTATAGATACTACCATCACGGACAATGAATATATTCTCTCCGCTTCCCTCCATGACATAGCCCTGGGCATCGAGCAACAACGCCTCATCGTAACCACACGACTGCGCCTCGTGGAGGGCCATAATGGAATTGAAGTAATGGCCGGTCGCCTTCGCGCGACACATAGCCGCGTTAATATGGTGACGGGTAAACGAGGAGGTTTTTATACGAATACCCTTCTCCATATTCTCTTCACCGAGATATGCGCCCCAGTGCCAGGCGGCAACCGCGACATGAACTTTAAGGTTGTCAGCCCGTAGACCCATACCCTCGGAACCGTAGAAACAGATCGGCCGAATATATCCGCTGTCTAGATTATTTTTACTCACAGCATCACGTATAGCGGCGTTGATCGCTTCTTTATCAAATGGAATTTCTATACCGAGGATGTGCGCGGAGCGAAACAATCGATCGGTGTGTTCTCTCATTCTAAAGATGGCAGGACCTTTATCGGTCTTATATGCGCGTACACCCTCGAATACACCCAATCCGTAATGAAGGCTGTGAGTTAAGACATGTGTGGTGGCCTCGCGCCAGGGGACCAGCTCACCGTCATACCAGATGACACCATCACGATCAGCGAACGACATCTTTAGGAATCCCGATATATGTCTTTAGGTTCATCACTGGCTTGCGAGCTTACTCGGCACCCGAATCGCGCTCAAACAGATCCCGCCACAACACTGTCACACGTTCCGGGAGCCCGGAGAGCTCACTGTGCGCAATCAGCGCTTTCCGTTCCGCCAGCTTCAAACGATGCTCAGTGGAAAGATAGCAACGGTAGGCTTCGACCAGCAGTTGCACGCGTTTGGCATCCAGCAAGCCTGCGTCGGCCAACGCTCCCAAGATGCTGATGTTGTCAGTATATTCGGTCAGCCCGGGATTATCCGCCGCCAACAACAAGACCCAATATTGGACCATAAATTCGATATCGACGATACCTCCGCGATCGTGTTTGATATCAAACAGGCTCGGATCGTGATCGGCTTGGGCGGACTCCATCCGTACTCGCATCTGCCTAATGTCTTTGCGCAATTGCTCAGGATGACGTCGTACGCAAAGTATCTCTCGCCGAACTGCGACAAAGCGCCGACAAAGATCGTGGCTACCGGCGACCGCACGGGCCCGCACCAATGCTTGATGTTCCCAGGTCCACGCGTGCTCGTGTTGATAGTCACGAAATGCCGGCAACGTGGTTACAAGTGGCCCCCTTTTTCCACTCGGTCGCAACCGCATGTCGACTTCATACAACAGTCCAGCGTGGGTGCGAGTGGTAAGCATGTGTATCAGCCGTTGGCCTAGGCGGGCAAAGAAGACCTCGGTGGCGATCGGTCTTGGTCCGTCAGTGCCAGCGCCACCCCCGTCATACAGGAAGATTAAGTCGAGATCGGAGCCGTAACCAAGCTCCAAGCTACCGAGCTTACCGTAGGCGATAATCGCAAAGTGCGGCTTTTGCGACTCATTTTGTTTCCACTTGGGTTCGCCGTGTTTCTTCACCAAGGCGGCATACGCCAGCTCCAAGCTAGTTTGCAACACTACCTCGGCGTTACACGCGAGCTGCGACGATACTTGTTCTGGATTCAACCCCGGACCCACATCAGCCGCCGCCACGCGTAGCACGTGACCGTGTCTAAACTCACGCAATACTTCCATCTGCATTTCCAGATCGTCCTCGCCAACCTGACGTAGTCGTTCCGTTAGTTCCGACAGCAACGTGTCTTTTGTCGCTAGCCCATATAGGCTAGCGGGATCGATCAACTCATCTAATAACACCGGGTGTTGGCTGATCCAGTTGGCGATCCAGCTGCTGGCAGCGCACAGCCGTACTAGCTGCGACAGGGCATCGGGATTCTCAAGCAACAAAACCAAATAGGCCGAGCGCCGGCCGATAGATTCGATCAATTTAATCAGTTGCACCAGTGTCGCCAGCGGTTTGTCGGTCGATCCCGCTGACGACAACAATAGTGGAACAACTTTGTCCATACGGCTGCGCCCCTCACTTGAGAACGCACTATATGCGGGACCGGCGCGCAATTCGCGCAGCAAAGCATGGACATCCTCCGGCCTGTCGAACCCGCTATCGAACAGAAGTTGGTGCGTCGTTTCGGTGTCTAACGACTCCAGCCACACGCCCAACAGTCCTCGGTCGTTATCCTCCTCAGCCTCCGCCTGCGGTGTCGCAAACAACTGGTCGAAATGCCCTTGCACGGTGTCCATGTGGCATCGCAGCCTCGTCTCAAACGAGGCCCAATCAGAAAAGCCCATAGCAATCGACAAACGCAATCGCTCGAGCTCGCCGCTGGGCAATTCATGCGTTTGGCGATCGGCAAACATCTGTAGCCGATTCTCGGTATCGCGCAGGAATACATATGCGTTGGTCAAGTCAGTCATCGTGTGTTGGGACAAATGCCCGGCGCTGCCTAGTTTTTGCAACGCTTTCAAAATGCTGTGTTCCCGAAGATCGCGCTCGCGACCGCCCCGAATAAGTTGAAACGCTTGGCCAATGAACTCGATCTCCCTAATCCCGCCAGGTCCGAGCTTGATGTTGTCTGGCATACCTTTACGCCGCAACTCGCGGTTAATCATGGCCTTCATTTCGCGGATCGCCTCTATGGCTCCGTAATCCAGATACTTGCGGTAAACAAACGGTTGTAAATCAACCAATAGCGCATCACCCGCTCGTCGGTCGCCGGCAACTGTCCGCGCCTTAATCAGCGCATAACGTTCCCATTCACGGCCGTGGGTTTGGTAGTACTGCTCAAAGGCTTCAAAACCAAGCGCCAGCGGGCCACTATTGCCGTTAGGTCGCAACCGCATGTCCACCCGAAAAACGATTCCATCCTCGGTCGGCTCGCTCAGAACATTGACCAGTCGTTGCCCCAGATAAAGAAAAAACTCATGATTGCTTAAAGTACGCGTACCAGTTGTCGCTCCTGGCTCGCTATAGGCAAACATCAAATCAACATCGGAGGAGAAGTTGAGCTCGCGCCCACCAAGCTTTCCTAAACCAAGTACCGCCATAGACGTTGGCTCGCCGCTGTGTGCACCTATTGGCGTTCCATACTTTTCTTCAGCAGCCAGGTAAAGCCAATTCAGCGCCGAGTCGATACAAGCATCGGCAAGTGCCGACAAATCGAACATGATTTCCGAAAGATCTGCCCACCCTGCCAGATCTCGCCAAGCGATGCGCGATAGTTCGCGTCGGCGAAAAGTCCGCAAACCTTGCTTAAGACTTGATTCGTTCTCTATCGATTCGATACGCGCACTTATCCGAGTCATCAGTGTATCCGGCACGTACGTAGTCTGCAGATCACCGCTATCGATGAGCTCGCTCAACAACTGGGGATACTGACTACAACTACGGGCAACGAATTCGCTGCAAGCCCACACCCGTGGCAGAGTGCGCAAACAATCACGTGCGTTGCTGCCACTCCAAGGATAGTCAGTGGTCGCGCAGAAGCGTTGCCAATGTGATTCCACCGACTGTCGCAAAGGTTCCGGTATATCTTCGAGGGCCTGAACAAAACCGGATTGCACTGACTCAGTCATAGATAACACCAGGAACTTCCCGTTTGAGTAATCTGTTTGTTGACATCTATGGTAAGGCTGTCTTGCGAATGTTGCCATGAATACATCAGGCAGACGCAGGTATAATGATCTCGGCCACAATTCTCGATTTCGGGAGCATCAACAAGCCGCCATGAAAGCCATTGTCCCCAGACCCATTGAAGACTACGCCGCCAACCACAGCACCGCGCCGACACCGTTGCTGGCGGAGCTGGAACAATATACACGCGCTCACTGCGCTGACCCGCAGATGCTGGTTGGTCGCCTAGAGGGTGCGTTTCTAAGAATGTTGATTGGTTTGACCGGCGCCCGCCGAATTCTAGAAATCGGTCTTTTTACCGGCTATTCGGCGCTAACGATGGCTGAAGCGTTGCCGGCCGACGGCGAAATTATTAGCTGTGAAATCGATACCGAGACCGCCAAAATTGCACAATCATTTTTTGACCGAAGTCCACACGGCCACAAGATTACGATTCGATTGACGCCAGCGCTAGATACACTGAACTCGCTACCAACGGATCAACAATTCGACCTTGTTTTCCTCGATGCCGACAAAGAAAGCTATAGCGAGTATTTTGAAGCGGTATTGCCACGACTAAGGCTAGGTGGCTTGCTGGTGGCAGATAACACCTTATGGTCGGGTAACGTGCTCGCACCGAAACGAGAAACCGACCATGCGGTGGTTGCGTTCAACAAGCGCGTACAAGACGACCCACGGGTGGAGAACGTCCTGTTGACGGTCCGCGACGGCATCATGCTGGCCAGAAAAATACGTGAATCGTGATTCATTAGTCGTTAGTGGTTAGTCGTAACGCGCAGCGTGTAACTCGTGGGTGCTTTTGCCTGACGACTCACGGTTCACGCCTCACGATTTACGGCCACGCCTCGATCCTCATCCCCCAAAAGAAAGGCCCTGCACAAGCAAGGCCTTTCTGGTAATGACGAATCGGGGCGTGGCTTACATCATGCCGCCCATATCACCCATGCCGCCGCCCATACCGGGCATCTTTTCTTCTTCCTTAGGTATTTCAGCCACCATGGCCTCGGTGGTGATCATAAGGCCGGCGATGCTCGCTGCGTTCTGTAGGGCGATGCGAACGACCTTGGTGGGGTCCAAGATTCCCATCTTCATCAGATCACCATATTCACCGGTAGTGGCGTTGTAGCCGTAGTTACCCTTTTCTTCGGCCACCTGGTGATACACGACTGAACCCTCGGCACCGGCATTAATGGCGATCAGACGCAGTGGCTCCTGCATGGCACGTCGGGCGATATTAATACCGACCTCCTGGTCGTGGTTGTCGCCCTTCAATTTACCGAGCGCATCGAGTGTGCGCACAAGCGCGACACCGCCACCGGGTACCACACCTTCTTCAACCGCGGCGCGGGTTGCATGGAGCGCATCTTCCACACGCGCCTTCTTTTCCTTCATTTCGATTTCGGTAGCTGCACCGACTTTAATCACCGCGACACCACCGGCCAACTTGGCTACACGCTCTTGCATTTTTTCCTTGTCGTAGTCTGATGTGGCCTCTTCGATCTGGGCGCGGATCTGGTTGACCCGGCCTTCGATCTCGGGCTTCTTGCCAGCACCATCTATAAGGGTGGTATTTTCCTTGGTGATCTGCACACGCTTGGCCTGGCCAAGCGAATCCACGGTGGTACTCTCCAGGCTCAACCCGACCTCATCCGAAATTACCGTGCCGCCGGTCAAGATAGCGATATCTTGCAGCATGGCCTTGCGTCGATCACCGAATCCAGGCGCCTTGACGGCCGCGACCTTGAGGATGCCACGAATGTTGTTAACGACTAGCGTCGCCAGCGCTTCGCCTTCCACATCTTCGGCAACTATAAACAACGGCCGGCTGGCCTTGGCTACCGCCTCTAGCACCGGCAGCAGGTCACGGATATTGGAAATCTTCTTATCGTAGATCAGGATGTACGGATCCTCGAGCTCAGACGTCATCGTCTCTTGCTTGTTGATGAAGTACGGCGATAGGTAACCACGATCGAACTGCATACCTTCGACGATGTCCAGCTCGTTCTCGAGCCCCTGGCCTTCCTCCACCGTGATCACGCCTTCCTTACCGACCTTGTCCATGGCCTGCGCAATGACTGTACCGATGGATTCATCAGAGTTGGCGGAGATGGCGCCCACCTGGGCGATCTCCTTGTGATCGGAACAAGCCCGTGACAGTTTCTTGAGCTCGCCGACAGTAGCGGTAACTGCCTTATCGAGCCCCCGCTTGAGATCCATGGGGTTCATGCCTGCGGCTACCGACTTGAGGCCTTCGGTTAGCATCGTCTGTGCGAGCACCGTCGCCGTCGTCGTGCCGTCACCGGCCACGTCTGAAGTCTTGGACGCAACCTCTTTCACCATCTGCGCGCCCATGTTCTCGTACTTGTCCTTAAGCTCTAACTCCTTCGCAACCGACACACCGTCTTTAGTGATAGTCGGCGCACCGAAAGATTTGTCCAGAATGACATTGCGACCCTTGGGGCCGAGGGTTACTTTGACCGCGTCGGCCAAAACATTAACGCCCCTCAACATACGACTGCGGGCGTTTTCACCGAATATTACTTCTTTAGCTGCCATGTTCTTGCTCTCCTACAACTCAACTTAAGTCACTTGAATGATTAACCTTCGACCACACCCATGATGTCTTCTTCGCGCATCACGAGTAGTTCTTCACTACCGAGCTTCACTTCGGTCCCAGAATATTTGCCGAATAAAATCTTATCTCCAGGTTTCACATCGAGCGGACGGATATCGCCGTTATCGAGGATCTTGCCATTACCGACAGCGACCACTTCGCCTTGAATCGGCTTTTCTTTGGCGGTATCTGGGATCACGATGCCGCCGGGGGACTTGGAGTCCTCATCCAGGCGACGTACGATCACGCGATCATGCAGGGGGCGAATATTCACTGTAGATGCTCCTTTAGATGCTCCTTTTTTAAGCGCTGCAGTACTCATTACCGAATTCCTCCGATTTCTTAACCTTTGTCTTGAAACTGTTGTGTCTGAAGGCCTACCACGTGTAAAGGGCCTAGACTGCCTTTACTGGGGCCCATCATCCAAAATTTCAAGTGGGACCACCAACCGTTAGGATTTTGTTAGCACTCGCTTAAAGCGAGTGCTAATCATAATGCCGCGGCCCCCAAAGTCAACCCATGGCTGGCAAATTATGGCGCCTGGCTCTAGTCATCGATGCGATCGAAATCGCCGTCCAAAGTGCGGCGTCGGTCGCCAGGCGCGATCGTTCCGGGGCTGGGCGTGGGGTGGATAAACCTTCGTTCCATGACGGTTCGAATCAAGCGTCGACGTAACGGCGGCACAAGCAGGGTAAAACCAACCATGTCCGTAAAGAAGCCCGGGGTCAGCAGTAGTGCGCCGGCGACAATTAGGGCCACGCCCTCGAACATCTCCACCGCCGGTAGCTCACCCGCACGCAGCTGGGCCTGGCTGCGTGAAAGGGTGGCAAGACCCTGGGCACGTACCAACGCGGCGCCGATCATGGCCGTCAATACCACTAGTATCACTGTCCAGATAGCACCAATTACACTACCCACCTCAATGAGCAACCAAATCTCAACCAGCGGCACGACTAGGAATACGATAAACAGGAGTTGGGTCATGAGCAGCCTATGTGGTGAAACCTTAGTTCGGCAATCCCGTTAGACGTGGGGGCAAATCGGGTCGAAAACAAGCGCACGCACGTGCCCGATCGGTGTGCGCTACCCCCTCGCGGCATGAGGAACCGCCTATAAGAAAAAGGGTGACACGCAGTCACCCTAGGCTTTAATTTACTGTAGGAGGAGTTTAACCAAATAACTAAAAACCATCGACACTAAATTTGACGGGAAACCGAGCGACAAGTTCCACCATGCCCAACCACGAATATCAGATCGTACTAACCAGTTGTCCCGACATCGACACCGCCAGCGCCCTGGCCCAAGGATTGGTAGAGGCTAGATTGGCGGCGGCGGTAAACATCCTGCCGGCCGGGAAATCGGTGTATGCCTGGCGTCAGAAAGTCCGGACCGCCAGCGAGCACCTGCTGCTGATCAAGTCAGCAACCCGAAACTACCCGGAAATCGAGGCACACATCCGTGCGTCGCATCCTTACGAACTTCCGGCCATCTTGGCAGTCCCAATCGCTAATGCCTCCAGTGACTATCTTCGCTGGCTGGAAAATCCATGGATAATCACATGATGAGAGCGTTTTTGGTGCTCGCCACGCTATTAGTAATCACGCCTTTGCTGGCGAGCCATACCGACAACGCGCGTACGGAATTTGCCCCGGCCGAGCTGCTGGCACCGCCAGACGAGTTGCTGCCGCCCGATGAGGCCTTCAGTCTGTCAGCACGCACCATCGATGCGACCACCTTAGAGGCGCGCTGGCGCATCGCCGATGGCTACTACATGTACCAGAATCGGTTCAAGTTCGAGGTCCAGGACGACGCCATCGCGCTCGGGTCGCCGTCGTACCCGGCCGGCAGCAGAAAATCCGATCCTTTCTTCGGCGAAGTCGAAATCTATGTAAAAGATGTGGTCGTAAAGTTGCCGATGGCGCGTCAACAAGCAAATGCGCAAACCACCACGTTGCGCATCACCGCCCAGGGATGCAACGAACCCGTGGGCGTGTGTTACCCGCCCATCATCAGAGACCTGAGCTTTAACTTGATCTCGGCGGCAGCAGCCCAAACGGTGGCCGCTGGCAGCGGCGCCGGATCTATTACCGATCTCCGCGAACTATTGACCCCGACGACGGGCGCGCAGGAGTTTCTGCATCCGGACG
>CAXMNC010000166.1:0-28090 GCA_964194625.1 Acidiferrobacterales bacterium | reverse complement strand
TTAAAGTAGCCTCAGCGCGACGACAAAGATCGCCGGCAACCACCAAAATGTCGCCTACCACATGGCCGCCGGCTTGTGTATATGTGACCGACGAGATTGATGCGTAGACCGACGAGCGGCTATTGGATGGCGACTAGGGGTTGGAAGAATCTTTGCGGTCACACGAGGGACACCGCCAACCCCAACATCGCCGAGGGTCTTATTTGGGCCTCGTTGTGCGCTGCCACCGCCGACGTTACTGCAATTCTTCGGGAGGGTGTATGAGTAACACAGGAATCTTTGCTTTTTGGGCTAACGTATTGGCTATATTCCCAAAAAAGAAGCGAGTTACGCCTACACGGGCACGGTCAGACATGGCCACGAGATTGATTTTACTCTTCGTGATTACACGCAAAATTTCTCCAACCGGATCTTTGCCAAAACCCACCACAATTGAGACCTTAATAACCCGCTTCCTTGAGACGGTTAGTTACTGGCACCAGTTCGGCCTCGACGTGGGCTTTTATGCTATCTTGCTGCTGGGAAGCATAAATGGGGTGGAGTGTTGGCCTTACCGGTTTATCACCAGGCATCGGCGGATAACCAGCTCCTAGGTCGGGTTCACCAAAGCCAGCGGCACCGGGTGGCTTGGTTACAAAAAATAAAATTAAGTCATTCTCGTTAGCAGAAATAAATTTTTCCACATAAGGCAATATTTTCTGGCTAAGCTCAGATTGGTTCAGCGGAATTAAGGCTTTATTGTTGGGTAATTAGCACAAATTTGGTATGCACCATGGAGTAAGGATTATAAGCCAGAAGTGGACCCCGAATCTTGTACACAAGCTTAAGTGACATCTTCGCCGGGTTTCAGGCCGCCTCTTGCGGGCGTGGCCTGCTCGAAGTAGACCGCATCAGGGGTGCGGCGAACCAGCCTCTCCAGTGCGATGTACCGCTCGAAATGCCCACCATTAAATGACTTGGTACGTCTAGCTACCCAGCTCTCGTAATCTGAATGGTGGTCCTCAAAAGGCACGCTGTGCGAGTAGGCGCTGTCTATGTGCCAACTGAGATCGTGGTGTTTGTCCAGGGTTTAGCTGATGCTGGCATTCTAGAAACCACGAAGGGAGTCATTTACGGGCAGTTCATAGTCGACGGATACCGGCGAATACTCGAGGATGACCTTGTTACAAAAGCCCTAAACGCAAAGAAGCAATTAGCAGCGCCAGGGGCGAAGAAACGGCGCTAAATCCCTGGGGACTAAATGTGACCCCAAGAGCGCATTTGTCTACAAGATTAACAATCCCAAACAGGTACTTAAATGGGCTTGCAGGCTTTTGTATCGGTAAATAGGCGATACCGTCACCTTAGTTTTTTTCTTGCGCCGCGCGCCGACGTGAACGCCGCGGTCGCCTGACTACGCCAGAGGCGGAATCGAAATCCGGGCTCCAATGTTGCTTGGCGCCATCGCTGATTTCGCCGAGCTTGGTCGTGATCGTGGCAGAGTCGGGCGGTTCGCCCGGGGTGTGCGTATCTAGTGCGTGGCGCATCGCGCGTAGATGGGCCGGGGTTGTCCCACAGCAGCCGCCGATAATTCGGGCACCGGCGTCGCGCGCCAGCCTCGCGTAATCGGCCATTACTTCAGGTGTCGCGTCGTAACGAATGGCGCCATCGACCCACTGCGGCACCCCACAATTTGCCTTGGCGACCAGCACCTGTCCCGGGCCGCTGGCCGCGGCTAGGCTGACGATGCAGGCAACCACTTCCCCTGCCCCCACCCCACAGTTGGTGCCCCACGCCAAGGGACGTGGCGCAAGCTCACTGCAGAGTGCGGCGAAACCGCCGGGGTTGATCCCCATCATAGTGCTGCCGTTGGTATCGAAGCTCAGGGTAACGACGACCGGTAGCGTCGTGGTCGCTGTCGCACTTACCGCCGCTTCGACTTCTTCGCGTGACGACAGCGTTTCTATCCACAGCACATCGGCGCCGCCGCGCGCTAATGCCTGTGCCTGTTCGGCGAACGCGGCCGTGCCTTCTTCCGGAGTAAGCGGCCCCAGCGGCTCAAACAGTTCGCCGGTCGGACCCATAGAGCCGGCGACCACTACTTCACGGTCCGTATTATCTGCCGCTTGCCGGGCGATGCGTGCTGCGGTTTCGTTGATCTCGTTCACGCGATCTTCGGCCTTGTGCAATTTGAGGCGATGACGGGTGCCGCCGAAGCTGTTGGTAAGAATGATGTCGGCGCCGGCTTCGACAAAGTTTTTGTGTAGCAGCGCTATTTTCCCGGGCTGTTCGAGATTCCACAGTTCCGGGGCATGGCCGATGGGCAGGCCCATGGCAAAGAGATTTGTTCCAATAGCAGCGTCTGCCAATAGGTACGGCCGCGTCTCGAGCAAAGATTGAAGGCGATTCTTGGTCGAACCATTGGTGCTCATTGACGATACTCCTTAGGGCTGCACGACTCGCCATTAAAAAAACCGCCGCAGCCTAGGCTGGGCAGTTGTGCCGACGCTTTAGCCGCATTTCTATAGCGCCCGCAATCTGTTGTTCAAATCGGCGCTCACTGTATGAAACCACACGGCCTATCGACTGTCAATTCGCGCCGGACAAGCGCTGGGTCGGCCGAAATTGCGCGATTTTCTGTTTGAGTGTGTGCACCGGTTCGGCGCCTGCGAGCCCGCCGTAACGGATACGCAAGTAAAGGTCAGTGATGACGCTAACCGGTGTCCGCAAGTCCGGTTGCAAGGCAGCCACCCGGCGCGAGAACATTAATGCGCCTTCGGTGTCACCGCGTGCAATGTCGATGCGCCGTAGTTTGTTGCAAAAGACAAGGTATGCCGCGTGCGCGGGGTCATGCCGACGCGCACGATGCATTGACAGCGCCAACAGTATCAAGCCGATGACGACGGTGACGGCCAGCGCGGCAAGAAGACCAGCCGAAGACAGCTCAGGCAGACTGAGCTTGGCCAACAATCGCTCTTGTCGAGCGCGATCGTAGCCCAACACCGAGCGGTGCCAAGCAAGATTGGTCGCATCCCAGTAGAATCGCAGCCCACGCCATGCGCCCTCGAACCAACCGAGTTCGATCAACCGCCGCACCGCATCGGCGCTAAGATTGCCCAGGTCAATGCCACGCCCTTGTAGTCGTCGTACCGCATCGATGCCGAACTGCACGCGTTCTGGGGCTACCGCGGCGGTTGGGTCTATACGTACCCAACCGCGGCCGGCTTGCCAGATCTCGGCCCAAGCGTGGGCTTCCGCTTGCCGCACCAATACATAGCCGCCGGCGGGGTTGAATTCGCCGCCTTGATAGCCCTGAACCACGCGACTGGGTACACCAGCCGCGCGCATTAAGGTGACAAACGCAGATGTAAAGTAGCCGCAGAAGCCGCGGCGGGTGATAAACAGAAACTCGTCGACTGGATCTTTGCCAAGCAGCGGTGGTTCCAGCGTGTAAAAGAATGGCAACCGCTGGAAGTAATCCAGGGCCTCCTGTGCGATCGCAAGGTTGTCGACGGCCGACTGCCGCCATTTATTTGCCAAAGCAAGGGTGCGTGCGCTTACCTGATCCGGCAGCTGTAATGCGTAATCGCGTTCAGCCGACGTCAATGCGCCGGTGTTGTAGTGTGGATAGGACACGAGTGAGTAGCTCTTGCGTTCACGCAGCGGGGCTCTATGTTCCAACAGATGTCCCGCCCGCACACGCGCCTCGCGCGGCGCCCAGAACGGCAGGTCCAACGCCAGCATCCATACCTTGTTGCTGGGTTCAGCCGTGATCGTATATTTTACCGGCGCACCGATATGCTCAAACGACAGCTTAGGATCCAACACAGTTTTGGCTTTACCCGCTACCCAACGCTGTCCATCGGTGTGCCATAAGACGACGCCGCGCCAGTAGAGTTGTTCGGTATCCGGCGGTTCACCATCAAACTCGACACGGAATGCCGGCGCGTCAGATACGATTAACTGACTCAAGCTGCCGGGCTGCATAACTTCGGACATTCCGGTGATGCCGCCGTAGGCGTCGCTGGGCAGACGCCAAAGACTGCCATGGATGCGGGGAAACAACACAAACATCGCCAACATCAGCGGCACGGCCTTAAGCAGCAATCCGGTGGCCAGCCTCACGTAATCGCGCAGCGCCATACCCGTTGGTTGGTTTAATCGCACTACGCTCGCCATACAGATCACGACTACCAATAAGCTGTATGCGGCTAGTCCGACCGATTGTGAATAGAGAAAGCTGGCCAGCAATAAGAGCTGACAAAGGAAAACGACAACCAAACAGTCACGCCACCGTCGAAGTTCTAGGAATTTGAGGGCAAGCAACGCGGCCAGAAAGCCGGTGCCGGCATCGCGACCCAGCAAGGTACCGTAGTGTTCGTAGATAGCAGCTGCTACCAGCGTCGTTAACGTGATGCGAACGATTGGGTGGGGGTTGTGCCAGCCGCGATTATCGATAGCAAAACGCCACGCGAGTGCGCCTGTGCATACCAGCACAATCCATACCGGCAGTCGCGACGCATGTGGGGCCAGCGCGAGCACGCTGGTGATGAGCAAACCATTTAGACCCCAGCGATCGGGCTGCGCTTGTTTCATTGTGGTTGGCCGGGAAACAATGCCAATGCGGCTAGGCAGCGACGCCGGTGCGCCTCGCCAAGGGCGGGTGCAATTTGAGTATCTGGCAGGCGCAGGCCATAGTGCAGACCGGCTTGTTCACAGTCGAGCGCCCATCGACAAAGTTGGCTGAGGCGATGCTCGGTATCTAGGCCGGCCAGCGTGTCCCAGTCGAGCCACAGGCTAGCACGCCCGCCACTACCGAATTGCTTGGTCAGCATGCCTTGTCCGCGTGCCACCGCGCGCCAGCTGACGTGTCGCGGCGAGTCACCGGGGCGGAATTCACGTAAGCCCAGAAAGTCTTCGCCTTCTGCGCGCGGATTTTGGTCTTGGGCAAACTGCTCGTCGGGCGCGATCGGCGTTGGCCCCGGCGCCGCCGGTCGCGGGTACACCAGACAACGCTGTGGCAGCTGGATACGTCTTGACCAGCCGTAGAGGAACCCGAGAGGAAAGCGGGTGGAAATAACCAAAGGTGGCGCCGCGAGATAGCCGCGGCGCCGGGTTGGCGCCTCGATCCGTACATAGCGTTGTTCGCCGGCGCGCAAATCAACGCGCCCGACCTGGGTCCGATCACGCTCCACGCATACGCCGAAGCGCGCGCTCTCGCTGCTGTTATCTAGGCAGAGCTCAAAGCTGGCGGGGTCGCCGGCGAATACCGGCGTGCACGGCCCGAGCGAGACGTTCAGACCATGTAGATTTCGGTGGGTATAAAGCATGGAGACGATGGCGATGGCGGCCAGCAGAAAGCACAACCCGTAGGCAAGGCTGTTTGTATAGTTGATGGCTGCTAATAGCAGGACTGCTAGCAAAAGGCTGAAGACAAGACCGCCGGCAGTGGGCAGGAGGTAGAGTTGCCTACGGGTGAGTACCACCGCCGTCGGCACTTCCACTGCCGCCATCAGGGGATTGGGACCGATGCAAGCAGTTGTTGGACGCGCGCCTCCGAGGGTTCATCGGTACTTGAATCGCTAGGGCGCAACCGGTGTGCAACTACATTGGGAGCAATGGCCTGCACATCTTCCGGCAGCACCATGACCCGGCCCTCCAGCAGCGCCCACGCCTGGGCCGCATGCATCAGTGCGAGCCCGGCCCGCGGTGAAAGGCCGTTAGCAAAGCGATCGGAACTGCGTGTACTGGCGATGAGGTCTTGTACATAATCGAGCAGGGCATCACTGCAATGGACGCGCTCAACCGCGGCCTGTAGCGTCAGCAGCTGCTTGTCATCGATGACCGGCGCCATGGTCCTTAACAACTCGCGTCGGTTCTTACCTTTCAACAGCGCGCGTTCCGCGTGTCGATCCGGATAACCCATTTCGATACGCATAAGGAAGCGATCGAGTTGTGATTCGGGCAATGGAAACGTGCCAACCAGATGGCGCGGATTCTGCGTGGCAATGACAAAAAATGGGTGGGGAAGCGCCAGCGTTGTGCCGTCGCTGGTTACTTGGCGTTCCTCCATGGCTTCCAGTAGCGCGCTTTGGGTCTTGGGGGTCGTTCGGTTAATTTCATCCGCCAGCACCAGTTGGGCAAAGATAGGCCCGGGGTGAAAGCGGAAGGTCTCCGCCTGCGGCTGATAGATAGAGACGCCGAGAATATCGGCGGGTAGCAGGTCGCTGGTGAATTGGATACGCGTGAAATTCAAGCCCAGCGCTTGCGCCAATACGTGCGCCAATGTGGTCTTGCCCACACCTGGTAGATCTTCGATTAGCAAGTGTCCACGAGCAAGCAGGCAGGCAAGCGCCAACCGCACCTGTTTCTCCTTCCCGAGAATCACCTCCCCGACCTGCTTAATGATGGCATCGAGGTTGGGGCGTTCAACTGACCGCTGAATTTGCGGCGCATTCGTCATTTCGTTATTCCTGCTACTGGGTGGTGCGACGGCCTATCTATACGTAGTCTATATACTAAATGTCCATTGCGCTGCCCTGGATCTCGTCGGCGAGCGGTTGCACGTCCCTACCGTGGTGGCTATGATTCGCGCCCGCGCATGAATAAGCTACTCGGATAGCATGTTTCATCCACAGTCCTACGACGTCATTGTAATCGGCGGCGGCCATGCCGGCACAGAGGCCGCGGCGGTGTCTGCCCGTATGGGCTGTGCCACCCTATTGCTTACCCAAAACATCGAGACCATCGGCCAGATGTCCTGTAATCCTGCCATTGGCGGTATCGGCAAAGGCCATTTGGTCAAGGAAATCGATGCGCTCGGCGGAATCATGGCACGCGCCGCCGACCGCGCCGGCATTCATTTCCGCACGCTCAACGCGCGCAAAGGCCCTGCCGTACGGGCAACCCGGGCACAAGCGGATCGTATGCTCTACAAGGCCGCCGTGCGCCAGCTGCTGGAACAGCAAGACAACCTGAGCCTGTTTCAACAACCGGTGGACGACCTGTTGCTAGAAGGCGAGCGCGTTGTCGGAGTGGTGACCCAGATGGGCATGAAGTTCCGTGCGCGCGCCGTGGTGTTGACCGCCGGCACGTTTCTTGGCGGCCGGATTCATGTTGGTCTTTCAAATTATGAGGGCGGGCGCGCGGGTGATCCGCCGGCCAACACGTTGGCGGCGCGTCTACGCGAATACCCGCTTGAGGTCGGTCGCCTAAAGACCGGCACGCCACCGCGCCTGGATGGCAACACAATTGACTACAGTGTCATGGAACCACAGCCTGGCGATGTACCAACACCCGTGTTTTCTTTTTTGGGCGATGTCAGTGAACACCCGCTACAGGTCGACTGCCATATCACAAGTACAAATACCCGCACACATGAGATTATTCGGGCCGGCCTCGATCGATCACCACTCTATACCGGTGTAATCGATGGCGTCGGGCCACGCTATTGTCCCTCTATTGAGGACAAGGTCGTACGCTTTGCCGACAAATCGTCGCACCAGATCTTCGTAGAGCCCGAAGGCCTGAATACGTCTGAAGTCTATCCCAATGGTATATCCACGAGCCTGCCGTTCGATGTGCAATGGCCGCTGGTTCGTTCCATCAAAGGGTTCGAGCACGCCCGCATCACCCGGCCCGGATACGCTATTGAGTACGACTATTTCGATCCACGTGCACTGAAGCCGACTCTGGAGACGAAGGCGCTAGCCGGATTATTCTTCGCCGGCCAAATCAATGGTACCACCGGCTATGAAGAAGCCGCTGCGCAAGGACTGATAGCCGGCACCAATGCCGCCTTACAGATGCAAGAGCAAGCGCCGTGGTGGCCGCGTCGCGATGAAGCCTATGCTGGGGTATTGATCGATGACCTTATTACTCGCGGTACCGATGAGCCCTACCGCATGTTTACGTCACGTGCGGAGTATCGACTTATCTTGCGTGAGGATAATGCCGACTTGCGGTTAACCGAAATCGGCCATCGTCTAGGACTAGTCGACGATGTTCGTTGGCGTCGATTTTGCGCCAAACGAGGTGCGATCGCAGGCGAACGTGAACGACTAGATTCGACCTGGGTACAGCCTGAAACCGTCGCTCCCGAACATGCACTTCGCGTGCTCGGGCAGCCGCTGACGCGGCGGGCAACCTTGCTTGAATTATTGCGTCGCCCTGAGTTGAGCTACGAGGCAGTGCTGGAACTGGCGAACATCGACACCGCTATCGATGATCGTGAGGTTATTCAGCAGCTGGAAATAGAGGCTAGGTATTCGGGGTATATCGCGCGCCAAACGCGAGAAATCGAGCAGCACAGCCGGCACGAGAACGCCCACCTGTCCGCGGAACTTGATTATGGCACCATCCGCGGGCTTTCGATTGAGGTGCAGCAAAAGCTCAATGCACACAAACCCGCCACCGTCGGCCAGGCATCGCGTATTTCAGGCGTAACCCCGGCTGCGATTTCGCTGCTACTGGTACACTTAAAGCGCAAACGCGCCTGAGGTACTCAGTTTCTGCCGCATAGCAGTGGCTGTACTACTAGCAATACCTGGCGAATAATTAAGGAGATGTGCCCAAACAAAAAACCAGCACGGTTAACGCCGCGCTGGTTTTTTTGTTGCAACGAGTAGTCGCTTACTGTGTCATGCTGCTCGCCGAATAGGAGAATGTATTGACACTAAGGGAACTACCATTTTCGTCGATAACCGATACTTTCCAGTTGCCTACCCAATAGGGCATCATGGTCTTGCTTGAATAAACACGCCAGCGTGGTCCGCCGATCTCAAAATCGACTTCCGCTATCACCTGACCGTTGAACTCCCAACGATGGGTGACGGTATGGCCGGCCATGTCTTGAATCTCGGTGAAGTAGAAGACCTTCGAGTCATCCGCAGTGACCGTCGAAATCGAATCCACGGGTTCGCGATTCTGCACATCACTGGTGATCGTTGCGCGGGCAACGCTTCCTTTTGACATGCTGTCCTGCGCGCTTGCCATGGTTATACCAGCCTCAGTGTCCATATGATGCCTTTCCGTAGCTTGGGCGATGTGCCAAGGGGCGATTACCAGGGTGCCGACTATCGCTAGACTTGCAAATTTCATAGATTTCTCCCGCTAAGAACAGTTGCTATCGCTCCGGAGGCCCGATGCGCTCCTTAACTTTAGTGTGCCGACTGACAATTACCGTAGTGAGCGGACGAAGGGCCGAAATCCCAAGACAAGCTGCAATCGTCGGGCCGCAATGCCATTTAGTCGGGCTGCAATAGCGCTTACACTCCTAGATTCAGGCCACAGACGACAACCACAGGAGGCATACGATGCGCGGCCTTACGCTTGCCGTACTAATCGCGGGACTAGTCGTTATTTCGCCAACCGGCTACGCCAGCGGCCTGGTGCTGACTCGCAGCAGCCACAGTGTTGGCGAAACCCTAGACCGCTTGGAAACGGTGTTGCGCAACAAGGGCCTAAGGATATTCGCTCGTATCGATCATGCTGCTGGTGCCAAGGACGTGGGAGTTGATCTACGGCCTACACAGTTACTGCTATTTGGGAACCCAACGCTCGGTAGCCAGCTATTTACCAGCAACCAACTGGCAGGCATCGATCTACCGATGAAAGCGCTCGTTTGGGAGGATGCCCAGGGTCAAGTGTGGCTTGCGTATAATGACCCTGGTTATATTGCCGTTCGTCATGACATTGAGGATAGACCCGGCGTTATAAGTAAAATGAGTGGCGCCCTGAAGAAACTTAGCGGCAAGGCGACGCAACCCTAGCCCGCATATTTCATCGGCTGTCGTGGCGAGGGTAAGAAATGCGGGCTGATATTTTGGAGCTTGTAAAACAGCTCGCGGACGGCCGGCGGGCTTTAGATATAGCCTGCTCGCCGGACATCGACGCCAAGCTGCTGCATTACTTAGGGCTGCTGCAAAAATGGAATCGGGTTTATAATCTCACCGCAGTGCACGACCCACGGGAGATGGTTACGCGTCATCTCCTCGACAGCCTCGCTATTGCCTCTTATATGGTGGGCCGGGTAGTCGATGTCGGGACCGGCGCCGGTCTGCCGGGGATACCGCTAGCGTTGGTGCTGCCACAGCTTCAATTTGTGCTCGTGGATAGCAACGCGAAGAAAACGCGTTTTGTTGTTCAAGCGGTGACCGAATTGGGTTTGGATAATGTTGGTGTTGTTTGTGAGCGAGTAGAAGAATTCAAACCATCGCAGGCTTTTGATACGTTGGTGGTTCGCGCGTTTGCACCAATCGCCGACGTGTTGGCAGTCAGTAGTCATCTTTGCGCTAACCATGGCCGCATCTTGATTATGAAGGGAAAGAACCCGAAGCAAGAACTTGCTTCCGTTCCCGCACACTACAAGGTGATGGACGTCCACGCCGTTCGTGTGCCAGGACTCAATGCGAAACGGCATCTCGTAGTCATCATTCGGCAATAGAAGGATCGATGGGCAAGATAATCGCGATTGCTAATCAGAAAGGCGGTGTCGGCAAAACCACGACCAGCATTAATCTTGCTGCCTCATTGGTAAAGACCCAGCGGCGTATCATGCTGATTGACATTGACCCCCAAGGCAATGCCACCATGGGAAGCGGTGCAAACAAAGAGGAGCTTACCTGCAGTACCTATGAAGTCTTGATCGGTGAAGCGCGTATCACAGAGGCCCGTATCGCGGTAGATGCAGGCTACGATCTGGTACCGGCTAATGGCGAGCTTTCGGGGGCTCAGGTAGAGTTGATGGATGTCGAGCGTCGAGAGTCGCGTCTGCGCGAGGCGTTACGATCAGTTGATGGTGAATACGATTATGTACTGGTCGACTGCCCGCCCGCACTCAATCTTTTGACGATAAACGCGTTGGTGGCGGCGCAGGCGGTTATGATTCCAATGCAGTGTGAGTACTATGCGCTGGAGGGACTTACTGCTCTATTGAACATTATTCGCAAGATTCGCGAATCTTTGAACCCGACACTTAAGATCGAAGGATTGATACGCACTATGTTTGATCCGCGAAATAATTTGGATAACGAGGTGTCGGCACAATTGAAAGAACACTTTGGCGACAAACTTTATCGCACCATCATTCCCCGTAACGTGCGCCTGGCCGAGGCGCCAAGTCATGGTGAACCAGTGATTAGCTACGACATGCACTCCAAAGGAGCGCAAGCGTACCTGGCCTTAGCGGGCGAGATATTGAGACGCGGCGAGACAGCAGCATGATAGTGAGAGGGCGAACGTGAGTAACAAGAAGCCACGCTTGGGTCGCGGGCTAGACGCCCTGCTAGAGAGTACGGTCAAGCCTTTGGCCGGCAAGGAGACACTGCGAAATATCCCACTTGACTTGCTCGAGCGCGGCAAATATCAGCCACGCACCCATATGGACAAACAGGCGCTTGCGGACCTGGCAGACTCGATTCGCGCTCAAGGTGTGGTGCAGCCAATCGTTGCGCGTGAACTGAAGACTGGCAATTACGAAATCATCGCCGGCGAGCGGCGCTGGCGCGCGGCGCAGATGGCGGACCTCGAGACCATCCCGGCTATCGTACGCCGGGTGTCCGATGAAGCGGTCATCGCCATTGCGCTGATCGAAAATATTCAGCGCGAAGACCTAAATCCATTGGAAGAAGCGTCCGCCCTGCAGCAGCTGATAGGCGAGTTTGGTATGAACCACCAAAAGGTGGCCGATACCGTGGGACGCTCGCGGACGGCGGTGACCAACTTGCTGAGACTGCTGACACTCAACGAAGATGTACGCAAGCTCTTACTTGCCGGCAAGCTAGATATGGGTCATGCGCGGGCTTTGCTTGCGCTACCCGCCGGCGCCCAAGGCCAGGTCGCACGGCTAGTCGTGCAGCGTGACCTATCAGTGCGCGAGACCGAGGCGCTGGTGCGGCGTCGCTTACGCCAGCCAGCCGCCCGCAAGAAAAGCCACAGCAGCAACGATGCCGATATCCGATCCCTGCAAGATGAGCTAGCGGAACGGCTGGGCGCGAAAGTACGCATCAACCATAAGCGCAGCGGCCGCGGCCAGCTCACGATAGACTACAATAGTATTGATGAGCTAGAAGGTATATTGGATCATATCCGGTAGGCGCTCGGGGGAGACAACCACCCTATGGAGTGGGCCCACGAGAAGGAGAGTAGGCGTCATGAAAAAGAGTTCGCTGATTCTGATAGTCAGCTTGTTTTTCACTAGTGCGGCGTGGGCACAGCAGTCGTTGCCGATGGATGTGCTGGAAGCAGCGCAGCGTGGCGACCAAGAGGCCCAGCTGGAGATGGGGATCTTATATGAATTCGGGTTTTTCATGCCCGGCCATACGATACCGGCGCTGGCTTGGTATATGCGCTCGGCCGAGCAGGGTAATCAGAAAGCCACCAAACGGCGCGATCTGTTGATAAGTCGCATGAGCCAAGGCGAGATCGACCAGGCGCAGGCGCAGTCCAGTCAAGCGGTACGTTAATCCCAATCATTCAGCGATGCCGGTGAAACCGGATAGTGCTTAGGCACTATTGGGCGGCCCGTTGTCGCCCGTTATGATTGTCTAAGTAACCGTATAATAAGAACATTGTCGTATTGACCCCTATGTAGTGCGACCTTTATACTGCCACGAATCTGCGCCATCGCAGTGACGGTGTGCCCGAATAAATGAGAACCGTAAGGCAATGGGCTACGCAGCCGTGAACTTACAGCAAGGGATCCGCCGGGTGGCGCCGAGCCAAGCTCTTTTGACACTCGTCGTAGCTACCAGTATTTGGGTTACCCGCGGGACGTTTGACGCTGCGTCGGCCGGCTGAGACGGCTTGGTCCGTACAGTGTGCACAGTATTGCTGGGTTGGCGCGTTCGTCGCGCGCGATCTCGTGGGGGAGGGTTCTAAGTTCGCGTTTGCCGGTGTCTAAATGGGCGCGTGAAAACCGATGTTGCTATGGGCCTTATAAGCGTATTGCTGGGTGGTGCAATTGCGGCAGTGGTGAACGTCTACGCCGCGTGTCGTGTGTTCGCAGCACCGGCCACCGGTACTGATACAGACGAAATCGGCGCCCGGGAGTTGGCTCGGCTTTATCGAGCGGAAGTCGGTAAGCTCATCATGGCGGCGGTACTGTTCACGACGGTATTTGGGCTCGTCAAGGAACTGCATGTCATTGCACTGCTGGTGGGTTATACCAGCATACACGTGATTGGCGTCATCGCCGCCATGAAATTCGTTAAAAGTTAGTCGAGAAGGTTATGGCCGCAGGCGAAGAACTCACTAGCAGCACATACATTAAGCATCACCTGCAGAATTTGACCTTTGGCCAACACCCGGACGGCACTTGGGGCATCGCCCATGATGCGCAAGAGGCCAAGGAGATGGGGTTCTGGGCCATCCACGTAGACACCATGTTCTGGTCCATTAGCCTCGGTGTGTTGTTCTTATTTCTGTTTCGCCGTGTCGCCGCTACCGCCTCGGTCGAAACACCGCCGCCGTGGCAGAACTTTGTTGAATGGGTGGTAGATTTCATCGATGACATTGTGCGCGGTACGTTCTCGGGTAAGAATGATGTCGTGGCGCCGCTAGGCCTGACCGTGTTCGTGTGGATTCTTCTCCAGAATCTCATGGACTTGGTTCCCGTTGATTGGTTACCCGGAGTCGCCAAATCGATGGGCATTCCATATATGAAGGTCGTGCCGACGACGGATCCCAACGCGACCTTCGGCATGGCCATCGGTGTGTTTTGGCTGATGATCTATTACAGCATCAAGGTCAAAGGCCTGGGTGGTTTCTTTGGCGAGCTCGCGTTTCAGCCGTTTCCCAAGGTCTTAATGCCCGTTAACTTGTTGTTGGAAACCATAAGCCTGATTGCCAAGCCGCTGTCGTTGGGGCTTCGGTTGTTCGGCAACCTGTACGCGGGTGAAATGATCTTTATTTTAATTGCGTTGCTCTATAGCGGTGGTGTTACGCTAGGAGTCTTGGGCGGGTTTCTGCAATTAGGATGGGCGATATTCCATATCCTGATCATATTACTGCAAGCGTTCATCTTTATGATTTTGACGGTGGTGTATCTAGACATGGCTCATCAACACCACTGATTTGTTTATTTGACCTGAAAAATAAGACAGGAGACTCACAATGGAAACAGCACTGCTGTACATCGCCGCCAGCATCATGCTCGGCGTCGGTGCCACGGGAGCCGCCATCGGTATTGCCGTTCTCGGCGCCCGCTTTCTCGAAGGTGTTGCGCGCCAGCCCGAGATGCTGGGAATGCTGCGCACGCAGTTCTTCATCGTTATGGGTTTGGTGGATGCTCTGCCCGTTATCGCGATCGCCATGGGCTTGTATGTCTTGTTCGCCGTCGTCTAACGTAGATAGAGTTCAGCCATGAACATCAACCTTACTCTCATCGGCCAGACGATTACGTTTTTTGTTTTCGTTTGGTTCTGTATGAAGTTCATATGGCCACCGATCATGAATGCGTTAAACGAGCGTAAGACTCGGATAGCGGACGGTCTTGCCGCCGCCGAACGGGGCATGAAGGCCAAAGAAGAAGCCGAGATTCACGTGCAGGCTGAGCTTGCTAAGGCCAAGGAGCAGGCCAAAGAAATTATCGCACAGGGGCACAAGCGGGCGAGTGAGATCGTGGAGGAATCGAAAGGCGATGCCCGTACTGAGGGCGAAAAGTTGCTCGCGCAGGCGAGGAGCGAGATCGAGCAGGAAATGAACCAGGCTCGCGAAAGCCTTCGTACAGAAGTGGCCAGTCTCGCCATTGCCGGTGCCGAGCAGGTGTTGATGAAAGAGGTGGATGCCAAGGCGCACACCGAAGCATTAACCAAGCTTGTCGCCAGACTGTAGGCAACCGACGCTATGGAAGACACCGGCGAACTCGCACGGCCCTACGCCATTGCGGCATTTAAGCAGGCCCGGGACGAGTCAAAACTGTCCCAGTGGTCCGATATGCTTGCGTTGCTGGTAACCATCGTACGCGATCCGACCATGATGGGTTTGACGGCTAGCCCGAAAGTCAGCCGCTCACAGTTGGCTGAGTTGATCATCGATGTGGGGGGCGACGCATTTTCCAACACCGGAAGGAATTTCGTCCGTGTACTGGCGGAATATGGGCGACTCGGACTTGCGCCGGACATTGAGCAGATCTTCAACCAAGAATGCTCTGCCTTGGAAGGCCGCAGCGAAGTGTCCGTGACGAGTGCGTATGAGCTATCGGATAGCCAAGTACAAGACATTGTGAGCGCTATGAGCAAGCGACTCGGTGCGGATGTGAATGTGTCCCCGGATATCGATAACTCGCTCATCGGTGGTGTCATTATTCGAGTCGGCGATTTGGTGATCGACGCGTCTTTGCGCGGTCGACTCGGCAAATTAGCCCTCGATTTGACCTGAAGACACTTACAGGGGTCCAGTTATGCGACTTACTGCGACAGAAGTCAGCGATCTCATCAAGAAAAAGATCGAGAATTTCGACGTCGGCGTCGAAGCCCGCACCGAAGGCACGGTGGTGACGTTGACCGACGGTATTGCCCGAATCCATGGACTGAGTAATGCCATGCAGGGTGAGATGATCGAGTTTCCTGGAAACACCTTCGGGCTCGCCTTGAACCTTGAGCGCGACTCAGTCGGCGTGGTTATCTTCGGGGAGTACGGCCATATTTCGGAAGGCGACACGGTGCGTTGCACCGGCCGTATCTTGGAGGTACCGATTGGTCGTGCGCTGCTTGGGCGCGTGGTTGATTCCCTCGGCCGACCCATAGACGGCAAAGGCCCAGTCGACGCCAGCGAGACGTCGCCGATTGAAAAGGTGGCCCCCGGTGTTATCGAACGACAATCGGTGAGCCAGCCGGTACAAACTGGATTGAAGGCCATCGACTCCATGGTGCCCATCGGTCGTGGTCAACGCGAGTTGATTATTGGTGACCGCCAAACCGGTAAGACAGCGCTCGCGATCGACACCATCATCAATCAAAAGGGCACCGGGGTTAAGTGTATCTATGTGGCCATTGGACAGAAGAACTCATCGGTGGTCGGCGTGGCGCGCAAGCTCGAAGAACACGGCGCCATGGAACACACCATCGTTGTCGCGGCAACGGCGTCTGAATCGGCGGCCATGCAATACATCGCCCCCTACGCCGGTTGCACCATGGGCGAGTATTTCCGCGACCTCGGTGAAGACGCGCTGATTATTTATGATGACTTGACTAAACAGGCGTGGGCCTATCGCCAGGTGTCGTTGTTGTTGCGTCGCCCGCCTGGGCGTGAGGCCTATCCGGGCGACGTCTTCTATCTTCACTCCCGTCTGTTGGAACGTGCCTCGCGCATTAACGAAGCCGAAGTAGAGCGAATCACTGGCGGCAAGATCAAAGGTCAAACGGGTTCATTGACCGCGTTGCCGATTATCGAAACCCAAGCCGGTGACGTGTCGGCCTTCGTGCCTACCAACGTGATCTCTATTACGGATGGTCAGATCTTTCTAGAGACGGACCTCTTCAACGCCAACATTCGACCCGCTATTAACGCCGGGCTGTCTGTGTCTCGCGTAGGTGGTGCGGCCCAGACCGGCATCATCAAGAAGCTTGGCGGTGGCGTACGTTTGGCGCTGGCGCAGTATCGGGAACTCGCCGCGTTCGCGCAGTTTGCATCGGATCTGGACGAGGCGACACGCAAGCAGCTTGAGCGTGGCCAACGCGTAATGGAAATCCTGAAGCAGCCTCAATATACGCCCATGAGTGTGGCGCAACTGGCGGTTTCACTGTTTGCAGTGGACCGTGGCTACCTGGACGACATCGATCTTCGCCAAGTGGGTGCGTTCGAGGCAGCCATGCAAGAATACATGAGCTCAAAGTATTCGAGCCTAATGGACAGCATCAACGCCACACCTGATTTCAATGAAGAAGTTGAGGCAAAGTTAAAAGAAGCGGTCGACGACTTCAAAGCGAATGGTGCTTGGTAGGCGCTCAAGAAAAATGGCTGGTGCCAAAGAAATTCGAACCAAGATCGGGAGTATTCAAAATCCTCAGAAGATCACGCGTGCCATGGAGATGGTGGCTGCCAGCAAAATGCGCAAGGCCAAGGACCGTATGCAGGCCGCGCGACCTTACGCGGAGAAAATGCGTAACGTGATCGCCCACGTGGCAGCGGCAAAATCGGAATACAAGCACTCCTATCTACTTGCTCGCGATGACGTCAAGCGCGTCGGTTACATTGTGGTGTCCTCGGATCGCGGTCTGTGTGGTGGGCTCAACAGCAATCTCTTTCGCATGTTGATTCGAGAAGTGGATGCGAACCGATCAAACAATATCGATATGGATTTCTGCATCATCGGTAACAAGGGGGCATCCTTCTTTAGGCGATTCGGTGTCAATATTGTTGCCCAGGCCACCCATTTGGGTGATGCCCCTGCGATCGAGGATTTGATTGGAACCGCCAAGGCCATGCTCGATGCCTACCACGAGGAGCGCATCGATCGTTTGTATTTGGCGTATAACCACTTCGTGAACACCATGACTCAGCGGCCATCAGTGGAACAGCTGCTCCCTAGGGAGCCATCGACAGCGGACGAAGTGAAGCACTATTGGGATTACATCTACGAGCCGGACGCCAAATTACTACTTGACCAGTTGATGAACCGTTACATCGAATCGTTGGTTTATCAAGGTGTCGTCGAAAACGGCGCCTGTGAGCAAGCGGCGCGGATGGTGGCCATGAAGTCTGCCTCCGATAACGCCGGTGAGCTTATTAGTGAATTGCAGCTGGTCTATAACAAGGCGCGCCAAGCGGCGATTACCCAAGAGTTGTCGGAAATCGTTGCCGGGGCTGCCGCCGTTTAATCAAGCGATGCGAAGAAGCATAAATACGCAGTCGAGGTATTGACCCATGAGTTCTGGAAACATTATCGAAATCATTGGCGCTGTTGTTGACGTGGAGTTTTCCCGCGATGCGGTACCGAAGATCTACGATGCATTGAAGGTGGAAGGCGGTTTAACCCTCGAAGTTCAGCAACAAATCGGTGACGGTGTCGTACGTACCATCGCCATGGGCTCCACCGATGGACTGACCCGCGGTGTAGGCGTGGAAAATAGCGGTGCCCCGATCTCCGTCCCAGTCGGACCGAAGACCTTAGGCCGTATCATGAACGTGTTGGGCGACCCCGTCGATGGTGCGGGCGATATCGGTGCCGAGGAACATTGGCCCATTCACCGTGCAGCCCCGAGCTATACCGACCAGGCAATCAGCGTCGAGATTCTTGAAACCGGTATTAAGGTTATCGACCTCATTTGTCCGTTCAACAAGGGCGGCAAAGTTGGGCTCTTCGGTGGCGCCGGTGTGGGCAAGACCGTGACACTGATGGAACTCATTCGAAACATCGCTCGCGAGCACAGTGGTTTCTCGGTATTCGCCGGTGTCGGCGAGCGTACCCGTGAGGGGAACGACTTCTATCACGAGATGAAAGACTCTAACGTGCTCGACCAAGTGGCGCTTGTCTATGGTCAGATGAATGAACCACCGGGTAACCGGCTGCGCGTCGGGCTCAGTGGCCTGACGATGGCCGAGTATTTCCGTGATGAAGGTCGCGATGTGTTGCTGTTCATCGACAACATTTATCGCTACACGTTGGCGGGAACAGAATGTTCGGCGTTGTTAGGTCGTATGCCATCGGCGGTGGGCTACCAGCCGACACTCGCGGAAGAAATGGGTGTGCTCCAAGAGCGCATTACGTCGACCAAGACGGGTTCGATCACCTCCATACAAGCGGTCTACGTGCCCGCCGATGACTTGACTGACCCGTCGCCGGCGACGACGTTCGCTCACTTGGACGCGACTCTGGTGTTATCTCGTCAGGTGGCCGAGCTCGGCATTTACCCGGCGGTGGATCCGCTGGATTCCACGTCGCGGCAGCTCGACCCGCTCACTGTTGGTCCTGAACACTACGAAGTGGCGCGGCAGGTCCAGGGTGTTCTGCAGCGCTACAAAGAATTGAAAGATATCATCGCTATTCTCGGTATGGATGAACTTTCGGAAGACGACAAACTAGTAGTGGCTAGGGCACGAAAGATTCAGCGTTTCTTATCACAACCATTCTTTGTGGCTGAGGTCTTCACCGGTACTGCTGGTAAATATGTGCCCCTGAAGGACACGATTGTGGGCTTTAAATCGATTGCCGACGGTGAGATGGATCAATATCCCGAGCAGGCGTTCTACATGGTGGGTTCCGCCGAAGAGGTCGTAGAGAAGGCTAAAACAGTCACCTAAAGCCGCTCTAAGGAAACTACATGGCATCGACCATTCACATTGACATCGTCAGCGCTGAGGCCGAAATCTTTTCTGGCCCGGCGGAGATGGTGTTTGCCCCGGCTACCATGGGTGACGTCGGTATCTTGCCGCGGCATACGCCGTTGTTGACCACGCTTAAACCGGGCGAGGTGCGAGTGCGACACCCCGGCGGAAAAGAAGAGACGTTCTATGTATCGGGCGGTATGCTGGAGATTCAGCCTCACGTGGTAACGGTGCTATCAGATACCGCCGTACGCGCCGAAGACGTCGACGAGGCGGCCGTGCTCGAAGCCAAAGAACGGGCGGAGCGAGCCTTAGCGGATAGGCAATCGGACATCGATGAAGCCCAAGCTCGGGCGGAACTCATCCAAGCCGCCGCCCAGTTACGCATGATTCGTAGGCTGCGGGACAAGTTCAAGTAATCTGCGGCCTCGGTAGTCGTTGTCCATACCCGCCACGTCGTTTTGTGTGAATTCCAACGCATTGCTAAGCTATTGAAAATATAGCTAATATTGCCTGCGCCCGCCGTGGGTAGCCGCGCAAGACTGGCCACTTTGCAAGTGATACTTAAATGGTTATTGTCATCGGCAACGCTGCCGGCGCTTACCATGCGCGCATGAAACAACTGCTATCTTTCCCTATTATGAACCACACCATGTTTCTTAACCCAAGCAACTCATGAAACTAGAAGTTGTCATCCTCGCCGCCGGCCAGGGTACGCGGATGTATTCGGATACACCCAAAGTGTTACATGATCTGGGTGGCAAGCCTTTGCTGGGGCGCGTGGTCGATGTTGCCGAGAGTTTGGATACGGCGGCAATTCATGTCGTCTATGGTTATGGCGGTGAACGTGTTCGAGAGGCGATCGGCACCAACGAGTTTAACTGGGTGTTGCAAGCAGATCAGAAAGGCACCGCACACGCGATGATGCAGGCCTTGCCGCGCGTTGATGATCAGGCGTGTGTGCTTGTACTCTATGGCGATGTGCCACTTATCCAGGCGCAAACCCTACGCGAATTAACTAATGCAACCGACGGTAAGGGACTGGCGATACTTACGGCTGAGCTGGTTGATCCTAGTGGCTATGGCCGTATTATCCGCGACGACCGCGGTCGTGTCATGAAGATCGTCGAGCACAAGGATGCAAATCAGGACGAGCTTTCCGTACAAGAGATTAACACCGGTTTTCTTGCCGCACCAGCCGGCAAACTGAAATCCTGGCTCGCACAAGTACAAAACGATAATACCCAGGACGAGTACTACCTCACCGATGTTGTCGCGATTGCGGTAAAGGAAGGTGCAGATATTGTAACCCGCAATCCTTCCGTTGCTTGGGAGATCATGGGCGTGAACAGTAACGCAGATTTGGCGCAGCTCGAGCGAACCTATCAGCAACAACAGGCACAAGCGTTAATGGCGCAAGGGGTGACGCTGCGCGATCCGGTCCGATTCGATCTACGGGGTGAACTCGAGGTTGGTCGCGACGTGGTGATCGACATCAATGTGATATTTGAAGGTAAAGTTTCCCTCGCCGATGGCGTACATATCGGACCCAACAACGTGATACGGTCATCCACCATCGGTGGTGGAACTGAAATCCTATCTAATTGCGTGATCGAAGAGTCGATTGTGGGTAAAAACTGTCGCATTGGTCCGTTTGCGCGCCTACGCCCAAGGCTGCGCATCGACGATCATGCCCATATTGGTAATTTTGTCGAGATAAAGAAATCCGACATCGGTGAAGGGTCAAAGGTAAATCATTTGAGTTATGTCGGTGATACGACAGTGGGTAAGAACGTGAATATCGGTGCAGGTACCATTGTTTGCAACTACGACGGTGCCAACAAACACCGGACCGTCATTGGCGACAATGCGTTTATCGGCTCGGATACGCAGTTGGTGGCTCCTGTGACCGTTGGTGAGGGTGCGACTATTGGTGCTGGCTCAACTATTACCAAGGATGTACCGGCCGGGGAACTGACCTTGAGTCGGGCGAAAGAGAAGACCCTGCTAGGCTGGAAACGACCGACCAAGAACAAACCTTAGGTCGTGAGACTCCTAGGATATGCGCTATGATCGGGTCTCTAGTATGACGGGCATATTGATGAATTAGAGGTGTGATATGTGTGGCATTGTGGGTGCTATCAGTCAACGTAGTGTTGTCCCGATATTGTTGGAAGGGTTGAAACGTCTCGAGTACCGGGGCTACGACTCCGCCGGGATGGCGATACTGAACGACGATAGCAACCTCGAACGCGTACGCACGGTGGGCAAGGTCGCTGTGCTCGAAGAGGCGATTGAGCGTACAAAGCTTGCCGGCGCGACCGGCATTGCCCATACACGTTGGGCCACGCACGGGGTACCGAATGAGGAGAATGCCCACCCGCAAACCAGCCATGAACGCTTCGCGGTTGTGTGTAACGGCATCATCGAGAACCATGAAAGTCTGCGGCAAAAGTTAGAGGGGCTAGGGTATGCATTCGCGTCGCAGACGGATACCGAGGTTATCGCCCACTTGATTCATCACTACTTTGGTGAGCAAGGCGACCTTTTGGTGGCGACCCAAACCACGGTGCGAGAACTCGAGGGTGCCTATGCCATCGCAGTGCTGAGTCACGATGAGCCAGAACGAATTATTGCGGCCCGTAAGGGCTGTCCATTGGTGGTTGGCATCGGTATCGGCGAGCATTTTTTGGCTTCCGATGTCTTGGCGCTCACTCCGGTAACACGGGAGGTCATCTATCTCGATGATGGCGATATCGTTGATCTCAAACGCACAGCCTGCAACGTATATACGGTTGATGGGCAGGCAGTTGAGCGCAGCGTGCATATATCTGAGATCTCGGCGGACGCGGTCGATCGTGGACGCTATCGCAACTTCACGCAAAAGGAGATTTTTGAGCAACCACAGGCGGTAGCCGAAACGCTTGAGGGTAGGATAGGCAATAAACGTATCTTGGAGCAGACTTTTGGGGTCGAGGCGGCGGCCATCTTCGACAAGGTTGAGGCCGTACAAATCATCGCTTGCGGCACTAGCTATCATGCCGGCCTGGTTGCTCGGTATTGGTTGGAAACTTTAGCGGGCTTACCTTGTGCGGTGGAGATCGCGAGCGAGTTTCGTTATCGCAAACATGCGGTGAGGCCCAACACCCTAGTGGTGACGATTTCACAATCCGGGGAAACACGTGACACGCTCGAGGCCCTGCAATACGCCAGGTCGTTAGGATTCGGCCACTCATTGGCGATTTGCAACGTCCCGGAAAGCTCTTTAGTGCGGGATTCGGAACTGGTATTGCTCACGCGGGCAGGACCTGAGATCGGCGTTGCGTCGACCAAGGCCTTTACGACGCAACTAAGCTCGTTGTTACTGCTAGTAATCGCGCTGGCGCGTCGTCATGGCCTCAGCACCGATCAAGAAGCAGCGCTGGTCGCGGAATTGGAACAGCTGCCAGGTCGTATCAAGAAAGTGCTGGAGTTGAACAATACCATAAAAGACTTAGCCGGACGTTTTGTGAATAAACAGCACTCGCTGTTCTTGGGAAGGGGTATACAGTTCCCCATCGCACTCGAAGGTGCCCTCAAGCTAAAGGAAATCTCCTATATCCATGCCGAGGCCTATGCTGCCGGTGAACTCAAGCATGGCCCTCTTGCATTGGTTGATGCTGACATGCCGGTAGTAGCGGTGGCACCCAACGACGAGTTGTTGGAAAAGCTGAAATCCAACTTACAAGAAGTTCGCGCGCGCGGTGGTGAGTTATTGGTTTTTTCTGAAGCCGCGACTGGTGTAAGTTCAGATGAAGGAACGACGATTGTTCATCTACCCGCCACGGGAGAGTTCACCGCGCCGATTCTCTATGTCGTACCTCTACAATTACTCGCCTACCACGTAGCGATTGTAAAGGGCACCGACGTCGATCAACCGCGAAACCTTGCCAAGTCAGTGACAGTAGAGTAGGGGAATTAGTCTCAGTTGCTGCCGTCGATTGACGGGAACCAAAGCATCGTCAGTAGTTCACAGCGGGCACAATTTCCTAGCAGCTGCTTAATCTCACTGGAAGCGATCTCCGGGAACTGTGCTTGCAGATCTCTGGTGCGAAAAGGTGTGTCCCGCGTCGCCAGCCAGTTAACCACGTCGACATGTTGAGCGGGTATCTCAATGTTCATCAGCGTATGCTCGATATTATGTTCATCGCGGAGCGTTATGCGCATACGTTGCGTCGTGTTGCTTTCGGATCCGTCTTGTCTCTCAAGAATAACGCCGGCATTGGGCATCCTTTGGAAACGGCTGCTCGAATCTATATGGGCGAGCCTCTTTTCCAGCGATATCGTTGCTAGCACGACGTCTTTAGCCGAGATGGCACTGGCGATGCGAGGGATCTTCTTTACAAGTTTGGCGGCCTGCTCGAATGCTGCCTCCCGCTCTTGTCCGTTGCCCCACGCACCGTACAACGGCCGCCGCCATTCGGGATCTTGCAGCATCAGCAACCGTAGTTGATCAAGTATGCACTCGGCCGCAGTCGGTGGTTCGATCATGATACTTACCGCAAACGAATCCGCGCTGGCGTATGTGCGGTGCCAAGTGCCGCGCGGGAAAAACAACACCGAGCCCGGTTTCATTTCCACCTTCTCGAATTCCACATCATGCCAATCGGGGAAGCCATTGACCATCTGGGCAAGGGTCTCTTCCGTCAGACGGCTCGCCCCTGGGGTGTACTGTTTGCCGTAGGGGGCGGAGACTTCGTCGACGCGCGCTAGCTCGAACAGTTTAGTGCCGCGAAGTTGAATAGAGAAAACGTCAGTAGGATCGTAGTGAGGTGCGGCTCCGTTTTCCACCGGTGAAGCCCAGGCGGATACCCGTGCCGCTGTCTCGTTAATCCCAAGTTCTCGCGCCAGTTGGCGGGCAAATTTCTTTGCACCGGGGATGATACGGGTGATGTTGTCGAAGTACACGGTGAGTCCCATCTGGTATAGATTGGACGCGTTTCTGGCATCGCTAGCTACCATACGAGCGCTCTTCGGCCCGTTACCGAAAGCCACGGGGCGCTGATTGATGTGCGCCAGCGAATCGAAGCTGCTTAGCTCTTTCGCATGCAGGAATTCTGGTAGTCGTGCGGGGTCGCCGTCGACAGCGAAATACAGCGCTTTGTCCGGCCAATAGTCGGACAAGAATTCATCGACAGAGGGTGGCGATAGCAAACTCTGCAGCGCTGGTTTATCGTGACTGGACATGGTGTCGTATTGCCGGGAGCTTAAGCCCTACTTATGGGGCTGGACCGCAGAATACACCAGCCCTTGCCCTTTGAATAGGTTCGTCGTCGACGGTCCCTAAATGCCACGCAGATCATTCTTGTTGCTCTTGCGTCGCTGGCTTAGGGCAACGCGGTGGTAATGCCTCTGGCCACATGAAGTCGGTTGGCAACAATTTCTTCCGATCGATCTGTGATGCCTCGCCAACCCCGGCCATCAACTCGTAGTACAGCGTCTTGAAAGTGCAAGGGATAGCCCCCGAGCGGTACATACGTTCCAAGGCCGGTCGCGGGTCGGGTTCTGAAGTAAAGACGCAATCTTCGAGCAAGAAGATTTCCAATCCCAATTTCAGCAACCCAATCACTGACTGCAACACACATACATCTGTCTCTGCGCCGGCGATGGCGAGTTGTTTGATAGGTGTTTTCTCGATCGTGTTCCTAATCGCCGGTTCGCGACAGCAGTCGAACGTATGTTTGGCAAGTCGTTGGCCGTGTACCGGGAACACGCGCTCGAGTCTCGCCGGAAGCGTCCCTTTCTCGTCGACTGGATGCTCGAATGTCGCCAACACTGGTAGCCCGAGACCTCCTGCCAGCATAAGCAAGTGTTCTATTCGGGCCAAGACCGGTTCCTGGGACTCAGCCATTACATCAAAGAAATGGGGTTGCGCATCGATCAATAGCACACCAACTTGTGAACGATCGATAGATTTAATCGGCATTACGTCAAGACTCGTAGATTAGATTGCACAGCAATCATGGTCGGGTTTTGTACTGTGGCAGATCATCTGTGATCTCAAACCACGGCGCCTTGGAGTCTGTAAAGATATGATAACGTGGACGAATGCCGGGGTCGCCATCAAGTGTACCTAGAGCCGCGTCGATCTTGCGGGTCGCACCCTCGACGATAAATTGTAGTGTTGAGCCACAATGGCCACAAAACGTCCGTGTCACCTGGGGTGTGGAAGCATATTCCTTTACCAGCGTTTCGCCGTGCAACCAACGGAATCCTCCTGGCTTCACGGCGGCATAGGTGCCGAATGCGGCCCCATTCGCTTTGCGGCACATGGAGCAATGACAATGCGAGATATCGTCATCCAAACTGTCGACTTGATAACGAACTCGCCCACACAGGCATCCACCTTCAAGCACCTTCCCCTCCTTCGTCTAACGTAGATTCTTCACCGAGTGCTTTCTCCAACTGAACCTCATGCTCTCTAAACCCTAACGATTCATACATCGATCTTGCGATCTTATTGGTTGCGGGTACGCAGATACGAAACCACTGCCCTTTTGCCTTCGCGGCCAGCTCAGCGTTCATTATCAGGCCGGCATTTCGTCGTGCTTTGGCAAGTCATCGAGTACCTCGTACCAAGGGGTCTTGTGACTCACCCAGATATGGCGGATCGGTCTGACCCTCGGGTCTTTGTCCAGTGTGCCCATCCTGAGCACCACAATATCGGGTTTTGCGGCCATGTAGGCGTAGACATGTGAACCACAGTCGGAACAAAAACAGCGTTTCTTGCCCGGCGAAGACTCGTACTCGCTTATTTTGTCGTTGCCGCTAACGATACGGAAACCATCTCGCGAAGTGACGGCGCTCGAGCCGTAAACGGTGCCATGGATCTTCCTACAGGTATGACAATGACAGTGCTGAAAGCCTTGAATTTCAGCCGTGATTTCGTACTTCACGTTTTGACAATGGCAGCTACCGGTTATCATGGTGTGCTCCACGTTCGCCCAGTTGTTATTTGATAGTAACTTGCGGTATCCAATCACGTGCTCTTCGCTGTAGTCGCCCGTCAACATTCTCGCCATCAAAGTCAGTAACCGACGACACGAGATCTTCTGGCTTCACGTCTTCGAACGTGTTGACGTTTACCACCGCGTATGTTTTCCCTTGAATTTGGCTTATGACAAAAGGCACCACGCCACAACTTTCACAGATGTAGAACTCTGCCGTCTTCGTACCAAAGGCATATTTGTTGACGCGCGACTGATCAAAGACACGTGCTTTGAGTTGACCTTTAGGGTGGGATGTATAGACGCCGTTGTGCTTGCGACAGAACGTACAACTACATGCGCGCACTGGGATGTCGTTACCAGACTCTGGCCACACAAACTCATACTCAATGTTTCCGCAGTGGCATTTCCCCAAAATGTTTCGCATGATGGCAGCTACATCAGGAACAACCGGGGGTTGTAGGGTTTGGCCTAGTTGTCGTCGCCATTGTCTTCAGGCCTGCCTTTGACGTAGATAAAGATGTCCTTAAGTCCGATCGCGCACAGCGCTACACATATCAGGACCAGAACAATCAAGGCGATAATCGCGTAGTTGCCTTGTAATTGTTGGTTGAAGACGTTGATTACCCCGGCGTCGAGAAAGCTCGTAAACTTCGGCCACATCTGCCAAAGGAATATTAACCACAGTATCAGATAGATGATCCCGCGCTTCAGAAGTATGGGGTTATTTTCTTTGTTTTGAGTGGTTGTCATCGTAGTTGCTGCATGCCCCGATACCAAATTGATTGTCTCAGGACAGTTAAGGCGGTCGCCTGTCGGACGTAACAGTATGCCATCTTTTGGGCGCGCCAACCCCGATTCCGTCACCATCCCTGACGAATCTACGCGGTAATTGTTATTATCGCGGTATGGATGTTACCGATATTCTGGATGCGCTCAATGCCGAGCAACGTGAAGCAGTAGCCGCTCCACCGGGACCTTTATTGATATTGGCTGGCGCCGGCAGCGGCAAGACACGCGTGCTCACCCATCGCGTGGCCTGGCTGGTGGATATAGAGAATGTCTCTCCACATGCAATCCTGGCCGTGACCTTCACCAATAAGGCAGCACAGGAAATGCGTGGGCGCATCGAGCAGTTGTTGCGATATCCGGCCAAGGGACTGTGGATTGGCACTTTCCATGGATTATCGCATCGTTTGCTGCGCACAAATTGGCGCGAGGCAGGCCTGCCGCAGTCATTCCAGATTCTCGATAGTGAAGACCAATACCGTCTGATCCGACGCGTGCTAAAAAATCTGGAGCTCGATGAGGCCTACTGGTCGCCACGTCGCCTGCAATGGTTTATCAATGCAGAGAAGGAGGAAGGCCGACGTCCTCAGCAGTTTGGCGACATCGAAGATCGTCAATTGCGCCAACAGGTGCGTGTATACAGGGCCTATGAAGAAACCTGCCAGAAATCGGGGCTTGTCGATTTTGCCGAGCTTCTCTTGCGCGTGATCGAGTTGTTACGCAAAAGTGAAACCATGCGTGACCACTATCAAGCACGCTTCCGGCATGTGTTAGTGGATGAGCTGCAGGATACGAACGCCATGCAGTACGAGTGGCTCAGGCTTTTCGCCGGTGCTCATAATAATCTCTTTGGCGTCGGTGATGATGATCAATCGATATACGGCTGGCGCGGCGCGCGTGTGGAGAACATGTTGTCATTTGAGCGCGATTTTCCAGGTGCGCGACTGATCCGTATGGAGCAGAACTATCGATCAACCGAGACCATTTTGAGCGCCGCCAATGCTGTCATTAATCACAACAAGGGACGGCTCGGAAAAAACTTGTGGACCCAACGCAAACAAGGTGAGCGT
>CAXMNC010000165.1:0-21969 GCA_964194625.1 Acidiferrobacterales bacterium | reverse complement strand
TATGATAAGGATTAGCAGTTGAGATCGGATGATCGTTACCGAGTTCACCATGGTCCAGCAAGATTTTTTTAACCATTTGTTCACGATCAGCCGACAGCTTGACCGCCATACGTAGATCATAATTGTCAAACGGCGCGACATTCACGCGCATAGGAAAGTCGTAGTGCAAAGTACCCGTTGCTTCGACAATTTTTAAATTTCTGACACGACCCATCAGGTGCACTGTTTTTGGGTCAACTCGACTAATCGAATGTACCTCACCATTCATGGCCGCATTTTGTCGAGCCGTGGTATCCAACAATGCAAGCATTTCAACTTCATCGAAATGGGCCCGACCGGATTTAAAGTAATTGGGATTTCGTTTGAGCGAAGCACGTACGCCCGGTTCAAACTTCTCAAGCGTATATCCACCTGTTCCCACATATGATTGCCAATCCAGGACTCCATCTTTTGCGGGCACAATTGGAAACTGGCCACTACTGGCAATAGAAGGGAAATCGGCATTGCCTTCTTCGAGTTTGAATTCTACCTCGTACTTGCCTTTCTTGGTGATACTCACTACCGTCTCTAGAAAAGCCTTCCCGGCAGATTTCGTATCATCCCCACGATGAAAGTTGAACGAGGGTATGCCATCATCAGCAGTCATGGTTTTGCCATTATGGAATTCAACTCCCCGGCGTAATTTGAATATCCAGGTTTTGGCATCGGCGCTGGCTTCGTACCTTTCAGCCAGTTCCGGAATCGTCCGACCATTGGCATCGATTTCCGTCAACTGGTTTTGAAAGCCCCACGACACGCATGCTATAAAGCCATTTTCATTCTGGCCGGGAATCAGTGAATCGGTGGTCGAGCCGTACCCTAAACCCATCACAAATTTACCACCTTTCTTAGGCATCGCGGCATGGACCGACTGTGAAAATAGGCTAGTAGCGAAGGGCGCTGCAAGACCTAGTGCTACAGCGCGCTTGATGAACTCGCGGCGTTTTAATTTGCCGCTTATTGCTAATTTTTCCAATTTTTTGATATCTATCATTAGTCTTTACCTCAGGTTTAAGTGTTGTAATCCTTAAGAATTATCTCCTTTACAAAACACCAGAGCGCAGACTCTGCCTGCAGGGCATCACTGAGTGCCGCAGCGATCACGGCTCCTTCAAGGTATATCATAACGGCGATCGCACTTGATTGGCAAAGCAAAACTGACGCGCGCCAGCGCCAAAACCGGCGCGGTCACCCTATAATGGAGGAAGCGCCAGCTGGCCGCCGCTCTCCACGCGGGCGTGGTTGGTTCGACTGAGCTACCATGTCACCATGAATTTTGTGCGCTATTCTTTGTATGTCTCTATCGTCTTGGAAAATCGACCGAACACATCCCGAACACCCATAGTGCGACTCGTAACCTACAACATCCAATACAGCCGCGGAAAGGATGACCAATTCGATATTGCGCGGGTGGTTGACGCCGTCAAAGACGCCGACATCATTGCGCTACAGGAGGTCGAACGATTCTGGCTGCGCACCGGCATGGTCGACCAACCAGCGGAAATCGCCGCCCTGTTGCCCCAACACTATTGGGTGTTCGCGCCTTTCTTTGATATGCATGCCGGTGCTGGTGAGGAAACGGAGGCGAGAGACAATCGTCGCCGGCAGTTCGGGCCGATGCTGCTTTCCAAGCTTCCTATCCAGTGGTCACGCTCACACCACTTTCGCAAGATTGCTACGTTCAATCGTTTCAATATGGACACCGGGGCGCTGGAGACCCTGGTGGAAACCAGCACAGGGCCGATCCGGTTTTTCTCTCTGCATCTGAGCGCGCTGGATGTGCGGGAGCGGTTAATGCAGACCGAATCACTCCTCGCGATCAACGAACGCGCACGCCTCGACGGCCCCCCTTGGACCGGTCCTCCAGTCACCGGCGGCGATACGGACTGGGCTGCGGATTCGCCGCCAACCCAGACCTCGTCCGATGCAGTGCTGATGGGCGACTTCAACAGCGAACCGCACGATGCTGTCTACGAGCGCTTGGTGGGACCGAAGGACGAATATTCCCGGCGGGTTCATCGAGTGGACACCTTCGTCGACACGTGGGCGATAGTGCACGACGACGAAATTGGTGAGGCGACCTGGATTCGTCCACCGGGCTACCCGGGCAACGGCGACCAACGGGTCGACTATTGTTTTGTGAGCCCACCGCTCGTGGGGCGGGTCTTGAATGCCTGGGTCGACAGCGAGGCCCAGGGTTCCGACCATCAACCCTACTGGGTCGAGATTGACTTCTAAGGGACGACTCGCTTTTGCAAATGGCCAACGTGTGTGCTGCGCCTGTTCGAGCGCCGCCAGGGTGCGCGAGCTTGGGGCTGGATACTTAGTAGAACGTGATCCCGGATGTCCTGGTGGTTTTCGGAACGGTAGGCGCCATGGCGGCCAGACTCGCGTCTAGCCACAGCGCGTCCCATTGCTTCGGTGTCGATTGGCCGTTCATGGAGCGTTATTGTGCATGACTGGGCAGGTGCACGTCGCCCCTGACGCTGAACCTGCGCCTGATGTACCGACGTTTTCACGGGGCAATACAGAGACCTACAGATAGCGCCGGCAGCTGTCGGCTTTAGCGGAGTTCCTTATAACCGTGGGCTTGTGCCGCCGCTTCCATGGCTAAAATGCCTTCATAGCTCTCGGCATCCAATACCTCGGCCCCAATCAGTAGCAAAGCCTCACGCGCGTTGGCCAAACTTGGGTCAGTAAATGCGGCCAGTACCCCTTCACGTAGTCGGTAGACGAGATCCAGATTCGCCGATGCCTGGGTCACGTAAGGAAGGCCGGGTGCGTGCGATGTGTAGCCCAATATGCGGGTATTGGCGAGGGCCTGTGGCCGATGGCGGCTAAGCAAGGTATGGGTGACGCAATCGATGGCGCACACATCGGCTTCGCCGCGCGAGATCATCTCTAAGCTACGGGCATGCGAACCTGTTTCAATGACGCGCGCAAAAAAGGGTTTGCCCCCGGTCAGTGGTGAAACAACAGCCCGAAGGCAGTTGTAACCAGACTGAGAGTCACGACCGTTGGTAGCGCAGACACCACCGCGCAGCGCCGAGATATCGTCTACCGATCGTTCGGCCGAGATCACAATTGCGCTCGAATAATTTGGGCCGTCACAACCCGGCGCGTCATAGATCGGTGTAGCGACGGGCTGCAAGATGTCGGCCATCTCACGTACGAGTGGATAGCCACAGGTCTGGCTCAAAAGCAGATTTGGGTCGCGCCACACCGCGGCGATGCTATCGACACGGGTCAATTGGTCAGGAACCGGATCGATACCAGCGTGTCGCAATGCTGCCGCCATCCCTGACCACCACGCGTCCGTCGCTGTTCTTAGCTCCGGCAGATCGTACATTGGTAGGCTTGCGATCATCATGTTGGTTACCTATCAGTCATCAATCTTTTGGCGAAAAATCTAAGGATGAGCTACGGGCTCTTTCGGTCGCAGCAGATGTCGTGCGATCACTGCTGCATAACCTCGGTAGCGATAGTCACCGTTGTTAGCCAACAACGTCGCACGCTGTTTGTGGTAGTGGCTCGGCAATTGATACCAAGGTACATGCGGAACGGCATGGTGTAGGGCATGCAGATTGTTACAGAGATAAAGCAAAGTCATGATCGGATTCGATTCTACGATCACGGTGCGGTGCTCCGGTTCATCATCCGCTTGGTGCTCCAAGAACGAACGCAACAGCGTCAGTGATATACCGGGGTAGACGAAAAAGATAAGGTAATCGATAAGCGGTATCTCACAGATCGACAAAACCCAGAATAAGACGATGCCGCATGAAACAATATGCAGCAGCCAGCCCAATAACATCGACGTATCTCCACGGGCAAGACGCCGCACTTCACCGACGATTAAAAGAGTGACGACGATAGGTGGGCCTATCAACAACCGACCGGCTGAGGTGTTGTTGATACGCCAAACGAGGCGCATAAACACGCCACTGCGTTCCCAGGCTTCGGGTGTTAGATAGTAAGACTCGGGATCATCGATGGGGTCGGTGAGCGATGGAGTTGCATGATGCTGAAGATGGGTAACACGGTAAACCCGGTAGGGCATCCAAAGCCAAAGACTCGGGAAGGCCAGAAGTTCATTGACCCAGGGCCAGCGACTGGGATGACCATGCACCGCCTCGTGTTGCAGTGAGCCATGCCAAGCCACCAGATAACCGCCCAACGGTAGCACCAGCCACCACGGCAAGGCATGGTAGTGCCAGGTCAAGCCCGCGAAGCCGGCATAAATCAAAGTGGCGACGACAAGTGTCGGCCATTCGAAACCACGTCCTTGATGTTGCTCCGATTCGCGGGGGGTCTGTCGTTCTATTGGAATCACTGCTAGGCCCCCACGACCTATTGAAGGGTGTGCACATCACGACCCCCACACACTTTAATTAGCAAACCAATCCCCTATGTGCAACGTGGGAATGCGCACATTATGTCGCACTATGTAACAATACATCTAATTTGTTGATGATATAAAACATATGTTAACTTTATAAAACGACGTCCATACGACGGCTTGGAGTCCTAGATGCGTAGGTACGAAATGGTCGGTGTCTTTCGGGAGCGCCTAAACATGGTTATCCAACAATCGGGCCGCAGCCGTTCGGCCTTCGCGGCCGAGGTCGGCATAGACCGCTCGACGTTGTCGCAGTTGCTCTCCGACGCCAATGACAGATTGCCGCGCGCCGAGACCATCGCCGCCATTGCCAACAAAGCACAGGTCAGTACCGATTGGCTCTTGGGTTTGAGCCAAGAGGGACAGCTTGGCACCGATGTACTCGCACCAGCCTTAGAGGTTGAGGCCGGGAGCGCGTCGCCGGGTGACGCCAGACTGCTGCGTTGGCAGGCAGAGGCGTTGGGTTATAAGATCCGCTATGTCCCAACCACACTACCCGATTTGCTTAGGACGGAGGAGGTGATTCGTTATGAGTACGGTGAGTACGGGACCCACGTGCCAGAGGGTCGTATCGAACAAACCGAAGCCCAACTGGCCTACAGTCGCCGGCCCGAAACCGATATGGAAGCCTGTAGCTCGTTTCAGTCACTCGAAACGTTCGCCCGCGGCGAAGGTGTGTGGCGTAACCTGTCAGCAAAGACTCGGCGGGCGCAAATCGATTGGATGATCGTGCTGTTGGATGAACTCTATCCAACCTTCCGCTGGTTCTTATACGATGGATTAAAGCGCTACTCGGCGCCGCTCACGATCTTCGGCCCCAAGCGGGTGGCGATCTATCTTGGCAATATGTATTTTGTCTTTAACTCGACTGAGCATATCCGTGTGCTTACACGCCATTTCGATGAGTTGATTCGAGTTGCAGTAGTACAACCGTCGGACGTGATCGACTTTCTGAAGAAACTCTGACGTTACCTTAGGTCCAGTCGAGCACCACCTTACCGCATTGACCCGAACGCATAACCGCGAACCCCTTCTCGAAATCGTCGATGGGAAAACGGTGGGTAATGATTGGCGCCATGTCGAGCCCGCTTTGTAGAAGCGATGACATCTTGTACCAGGTTTCAAACATCTCGCGACCATATATGCCTTTCAAGTGGAGGCCCTTGAATATCAATTGGTTCCAATCTACTGACGTCTCACCAGGGGGAATACCAAGTAGCGCCACTTTACCGCCATGATTCATTACCCGTAGTAAGTCGCGCAACGCCTGCGGGTTGCCCGACATCTCGAGTCCCACGTCGAAGCCCTCCTTCATGCCAAGATCACCCATGGTTTCATCGATGCTATCGCCGTTGACGTTGATCGTACGAGTTGCGCCCATAGTTGAGGCGAGCTCGAGTCGATAATCGTTCACATCGGTGATGACCACGAAACGAGCACCGACATGCTTGGCGATCGCGACTGCCATGATACCGATGGGTCCAGCCCCGGTAATGAGCACATCTTCACCCACAAGATCGAATGAAAGCGCCGTATGGGTGGCATTGCCGAGCGGATCGAGGATCGCAGCGATGTCATCGCCAATGGCGTCTGGCAATCGAAATGCGTTAGCGGCGGGGATGGTCACGTATTCAGCAAAACTACCCGGTCGACTTACGCCAACACCCACTGTGTTACGACAAAGATGACGTTTGCCGGCTCGACAGTTACGACAGTGGCCGCACGTGATGTGACCTTCACCGGAAACACGATCACCGGCCTTGAAACCTGCCACCTCGCTACCGATCTCCGCAATTTCGCCAACGAATTCGTGCCCGACCGTCATTGGCACCGGGATCGTGCGTTGTGACCATTCATCCCAGTTGTAGATATGAATATCGGTGCCACAAATCCCACTCTTGATTACCTTAATCAATACATCGTTATGGCCAACCCCAGGTTGCGGCACGTCATCCATCCAAATGCCGACTTCCTTGTGTTTTTTCACTAATGCTTTCATTGCGTATTCAGTCGATGACACCAAGATCACGGCCAACCGTCGCAAACGCGGCGATGGCTCGATCTAGATGATCTCGCTCATGAGCAGCGGAAAGTTGCACCCGGATTCGTGCCTTATTCTTGGGTACAACCGGGAAAGAGAATCCAATGACATAGATGCCTTGCTTTAACAACCGTTCTGCCATCTGTTGGGCAAGCGCTGCTTCGCCCAGCATTACAGGCACGATGGGGTGTTCGCCCTCCACTAGAGTGAAACCAAGTTGCTGCAAACCGGTTCGAAAGTAGTGGCCGTTCTCTATCAGCCGCTTTCGTAGCGTGTCACTACCTTCCAGCAGGTCAAGTGCCGCCAGTGAAGTGGCGGCTACCACAGGCGCCAGCGTGTTCGAAAACAAATACGGTCGTGAGCGTTGACGCAGCCAGTCGACAATCTCTTTGTGGGCAGATGTGTACCCACCGGAAGCGCCACCCAATGCCTTACCCAAGGTGCCGGTGACAATGTCGATCCGATCCTGGACGCCCCAATGCTCTGGCGTTCCTCGGCCGCGCGCACCGAGAACCCCGACGGCATGGGAATCATCGACCATGGTCATAGCATTGTATTCATTTGCGAGATCGCATACGGCGGGCAGATTAGCAATGATGCCATCCATGGAGAAAACACCGTCAGTTGCGATCAAACGAAAACGGCAGTCTTGACTGTCCTTGAGCAGCGTTTCCAGTTCCTTCATATCGTTGTTGGCATAGCGTAGTCGACGAGCCTTGCACAGCCGAATGCCATCGATAATGCTCGCGTGATTCAACGCGTCACTGATAATCGCATCGCGTTCATCCAGCAGGGTTTCGAATAAACCGGTGTTGGCATCGAAACAGGATGAATACAAGATGGTATCCTCCGTACCCAGGAAACTGCTTAGTCGGCTTTCTAATTGTTTGTGTTCTTCCTGGGTGCCGCAGATAAAGCGTACCGAAGACATTCCGAAGCCATAACGATCAAGCGCCTTTTTGGCCGCGTCGACCAGGACTGGGTGATTAGCGAGACCGAGGTAGTTATTGGCGCAGAAGTTCAAAACCTCGGTGTCGCCCTGTACGCTGATCGCGGCCTGTTGCGGTGAGGTGATGATGCGCTCGGTCTTATAGAGTCCAGCCGCGCGCAGATCATCGGTTTCTTTATGTAAATGGGCAAGGAACGTCTTATCCATCCCAAGGCACCTTGTTTAGGCGGCGGCAACCCCGCCTTCGTGTTTGCGCCGCGCGACAAAATCATCGAGTTCATCGCGGATCGACGGGTCCAAGGGCGGCGGTTCAAACTCAGCGAGTATACGCTTATAGAGTTCGTTAGCACGTTGCGTCGCATTCTGTGATCCGGCCTCTTCCCAAGTTTCGAAATTACGCCAATCTGACAGCATCGGCGCATAGAAGGCGTTTTCATATCGTGCCAAGGTGTGAGGGGTGCCAAAGAAATGTCCGCCCGGTCCAACTTCGGCAATGGCGTCCAACCCAAGTGTTTCGTCGCTTACTTCCAACGGCTGTAGGAACTCGGCCATCATTTGTAGCATCTCGGCATCGAGAATCATTTTTTCGAACGACGCGCACAAGCCCCCTTCCATCCAACCTATAGCGTGGATGACGATGTTCGCGTGGCCCATCACCGCCCCCCAGAGTGACATCTGGGACTCATATGCGGCCTGGGCATCAACGATGTTAGAGGTGTTTGCGTTTGAAGAGCGGTAGGGAATCTTGTAACGCCGCGCCAGCTGTCCGCCAGCGAGCGCGGCACGCGTGTACTCGGGGGTGCCGAATGCCGGTGCCCCGGATTTCATGTCGACATTGGACGTGAATCCACCGTAGACCACGGGTGTACCCGGGTTAACAATCTGCGCAAATGCGAGTCCGGCCAACGCTTCGGCGTTTTGTAGCGCCAGCGCCCCGGCGATGGTCACGGGTGCCATAGCGCCCGATAACGTGAACGGCGTAAGTATCATGACCTGATTGTGTCGCGCCATTTCGATAAGGCCCTCAAGCATCGGGCCGTCGATACGCAGCGGCGAGTTTGAGTTCACCACCGTATGTAGACTGGGCTCGCGCATGAGCTGCTCCCGCGACACGCCGCGGGCAATGCGGGTCATTTCGATACCATCGAGGATACGTCCTCGCCCTAAGGCATACGAATAATTTGCCTTGTCAGACAACGTGAAAAAGCCGCGCAGCGCGTCCAGGTGGCGTGTCGCCGGCGGTAGGTCTATCGGTTCCACCGGATAGCCGGTGAACAGGTGCATGATGTTTAGGCTTTGCCCGAGTCGTACGAGGTTACAAAAGTCCTCATAGTTGCCGGTGCGTCGGCCACGATCCAGGTCAGACGTATGCGGCGCGCTACCCACAGACCCAAAGTTAATATAGTTGCCACCGATTATGAGATTGTGATCAGGGTTACGGGCGTATAGTGTGAACTGCGAAGGGGCAGTGGCAATGCTGCTTTCGATCAAACCGCGATCGAAGCGCACGCGTTGATCGCCGGGCTTGGTATCGGCGTGCGCCTTGCGCAGGATGTCGAGCGCCTCCGGCAAGAGAAAGTCGATGCCGATTTCCTCGAGAATGCGCAGCGACGCCTGATGGATTTGTTCGATTTGGTCGGGTTCTAGAACTTCGATTGGGTGGTAGCGGTTGATAACTTGGCGCCAAGGCAACTGAACGAGTTGGCCACGACTACTACGGTCGCTGCGACGCGTGTTTCTCCGCACGATGTGAGCCTCCTCGGACTTTACAAGCTACTGCTCGATGTGCGGCGACGACGGGCGCACAGATTGGGTTTTAGTCCCTGTAGCTGGGATCTTCTTTATCGAGTAGGCGAATGAGGGCGGGCCATTCGTATTTACCGGGCCAACACTCCTTGTACTGTTCACGCGTGCGTTGACATACCTCTGGTGGAGGAAGCCGCGGCTTTTCGCCGCTCGACAGCACTTGCATCTGTAATCGGCAAGCGTCTTCCAAATAGTACATAAGCATGAACGCCTCGGCGACACTGCGACCAACCGTCAGTACCCCGTGATTTCTGAGGATCATTGCGCACTTGTCGCCGAGATTAGCAATCAACCGTTCGCGCTCGGCCACATCGGCCGAGATGCCCTCATAGTCGTGATAGGCGACATTGTCGTAAAACATCATCGCACCCTGGGCCATGGGAACAAGTCCGCGTTCGAGCGCGGATACCGCGACCGCAGCTGGGCCATGGGTGTGCATCACACAGGCGACATCCTTGCGAGCGGTATAGATGCCGCTATGGATAACAAAGCCGGTGACATTGATGTCATCGGTGCCGTCAATGACGCGCCCTTCCTGGTCGACCTTGAGTAGATTCGACGCCGTTACCTCGTCATAGCGAAATCCAAATTGGTGGAGCAGGAAATGGTTCTCAGGACCAGGAATGCGGGCGGTGATGTGATTCCAGATTATTTCGCTGAATCCAAAGCGGTGAGCCAACCGGTAGCAGGCGGCAAGATCAGTGCGTGCCTGTTGCTCGGATTCGCTGTGTTGATTCTCAAGCTTGGTTCTGACGACGTTGCTTGACATCTTTGAAATTCCTCTGAATGGTTGTTGTCTGTTTAGAGTTGCAACCCAAACCTTGTGTGCTAAGGCATAGGCATGCCATCGACAACGATGGTAACAAAACATCGCGCTAGCGGAATATAGTCAGAGTTCGGCAGCGAGAACCAGCGCAGGAACTCGTGCGTCGCCATCCTGCCGGCGATATATGAGTCCAAAAACAACTGACTTGCTGGGTGAAGCCGAGCAGGAAACGAACATAACATCTGGGCGTCTTCGTTATTTGTCGCCAGCAGATCAACCATGGCCACAAGACCGCCGGCCGACGCGATTAACTGAGGTTGCGTGTCTAGTTGTAGCGACTCAACCGCGGGCAGATTGGTTTCCGAACCGTCGCGAGTGGCAAGGGCCTGGTAACAAGAAGCCACCAACACTGTCGCCAAGGCCGCGATGATTAGGCGTGAAAGTTTTGCCCGACAGTTCATTGCATCGTCTCCTACCCGTGTATTCCCCTAAATTAGCACGCGAGCCGGAGACCACAAAATGGCTGGCGGCGATCTTTGTAAACCACCCAAAACTTGATCTTACATCCATGGCGTCGGCGCACGACCTATTTCCTTGTTTTCTATAAGGATAATAGTCGTATCAGCCACTCGAATGTCGTATTTAAATGCTTTTAGGTCATTGATGCGTGGTTGCAGCCCCGCTACAGATGGTTTATCGTGACTTCAGTTCCACGATATTCCTGTTTGACTCAAGGCGTTAACCTTTCTTGCCTTGAAATAGAAATCTTTGAATAACGGAGGAGGCAGACCATGGCTAAAAGCTACAAAGACTATCCCCATCCGGCCATTCCCAAACTGATCGACGATCTTGAGAATCGCAAGATCAGCCGTCGTGAGTTTCTGCGTACGACGACGCTGTTGGGATTGTCAGCGGGTGCGGCCTACACCCTAGCGGCTTGCAGCAAGGTTGAGGAGATGGCCGAGAAGGCGGGTGACATGGTGGAGACGGCAACCGGCACGCCGAAGAAAGGCGGTACCTTACGCGTGGCGATGCAGGTGCAGGAAATGACCGATCCCGCCGCCTTCTCTTGGGTCGAGATGTCGAACACGGCGCGGCACATGGTCGAGCACTTGGCGATCACGGGCCCGGACAATGTAACGCGCCCGTATCTGGCCGAGCGTTGGCAGGCCAACGATGACCTCACCGAATGGACCTTCCATTTGCGCAAGGGCATCAAGTGGTCCAACGGGCTCGACTTCAACGCCGAAGACGTCGCGTTCAATTTCACACGCTGGCTAGATCCCAAGACCGGTTCTTCCAATCAAGGCCTGTTCTCGGCCATGTTGAGTGACACCGGTGAGAAGGACAAAAAGGGCAAGCCCATCAAGCGTATGACCGATGGGGCGGTGCAGATCGTCGATGATCTCACGGTGAAGATTCGACTCAACGCGCCGGTGTTGTCGATACCGGAGAACCTCTACAATTATCCGACCGCCATCGTCCATCGCAACTTCGAGAAAGAAGGTAGCAACCTGACCCAGAATCCGGTCGGCACCGGGCCCTACACGCTGGCCGAGCACAAGGTCGGCGAGAAGTCTGTGCTAAAGCGGCGCGAGGAGCCCTACTGGGGCGGCGAGGTCTATCTCGATCAGATCCGCTACATCGACGTGGGCGAAGATGCTGCCGCTGCCGTGGCCGCGCTTGCATCGGCCCAGGTCGATGCGCTGTATAAGTTAGACCTCACCACGCTCGAGGCGGCCCAAGCCATTTCGGGGGTGAAGATCTCCGAGGCGAACACCGCCCAGACCGGGGTGGTGCGCATGAAGATCACAGAGAAACCGTTCGACAATCTCAAACTGCGTCAAGCCGTCGTAAAATGTTGTGACGCCCGCAGGACGCTCGAAGTGGCGCACCGCGGCTTGGGTAGTGTCGGTCAGCATCATCATGTGTCGGAGATCCATCCCGAGTACTTCAAGCTGCCCGACTTTAACCAGGACATTGAGGCCGCCAAGAAGCTATTGGCCGAGGCAGGCTATGCCAACGGGATTGATCTCAAGTGTAACGTCGGCAACACCTCGGGCACCTGGGAACAGGATGTGCTCGCCGTGCTCAAGGAAGATATGGCCAAAGCGGGTATCAATCTACAGATCAACCCGATGCCGTCGGCGCAGTACTGGGATACCTGGAATACGGCGCCGTTCAGCTTGACGGCCTGGACCCACCGGCCGTTGGGCACCATGGTGTTGAGCCTGGCCTATCGCACCGGTGTACCGTGGAACGAGACCTCCTATGCCAATCCCGAGTTCGATCGGTTGTTGACCAATGCCGAATCGAAACTGGACGTGTCAGAACGGCGGGCGGCGATGGAGGCGGTCGAGAAAACGCTGCAAGACGACGCCATCATCGTGCAGCCACTGTTCCGGGCGGTGTTCACGGCCTACACCGACAAGGTCAAGGGCTACCAGACTCATCCGACCTTATATCATCAGTTCCATAAGGTCTGGATAGACGCGTAACTATCGCGTAGGCCCCGGCGTGCATTAGCACGCCGGGAGGTCCACTGCCCGCGGATTTCGGCCCTATAAAAAAGTAGCAAAAGGGGGTCTGACAGATGTTGATCTTCATTGTCAAGCGACTCGGTTTTATGGCCCTCACCATGGTGATTGTGTCCATGGTGTTATTCATCCTGCTTGAAACCAACCTGTTTTATAAGGGCGATGTCGCCACCCGAGTGCTCGGCGCGTACGTGTCCGCCGAACAAAGAGAGATGTGGCGCGAGCAACATGGCTATAACGAGCCGACCTACAAGCGCTACTTTTTGTGGCTCGGCAACTTCGCCACCGGTGACTTGGGAAATTCCCTGCGTTTCAAAGCGCCGGTCAACGATGTCCTCTGGGGTCGCCTGTGGAACACGGCCATCCTTGGTTTTTGGGTGTTTGCGATCATGATCCCGGTGTCGCTGGTACTCGGCATCCTGGCGGGGATGCGGGAGGGGTCGAAGCTCGACCGCACCATATCGGTAACCAGTATCATCACCACCTCGGTGCCCGAATTCGCGAGCTGCGTCATCTTCGCTGCGATTTTCGTTTTCGGCCTGAAGCTATTACCGGGCACCAGTGGCATGGCCGACGGTTTTGACTTCAGGCAATTAATCTTACCGGTGCTGGTGTTGGTCACCTACGATTTCGGTTATGTCGCCCGCATGACCCGTGCCTCCATGGCCGAGGTCATGACCACGCAGTACATACGCACGGCGGTGCTCAAGGGCTTGCCCTACAAGCAGGTCATTATGAAACACGCACTGCGCAACGCCTTGATTGCACCGTTTACCGTCATCATGTTGCAGATCAACTGGCTACTGTCGGGCGTGATCGTGGTGGAGTTCTTTTTCGCCTACAAAGGATTTGGGGCGCTATTGCTAGAGGCCTCACTCAATCAGGACATCGCGTTGCTTGAGGCATGTGCGATGGTGGCCGTGTTTGTAGCGGTCGGCACGCAGATGATCGCCGACATCGGCTACACCTATCTCAATCCACGTATCCGCTTTAGCTAGGGGGCCAGACAATGGCTAACGCAACTGCTATCACTGTGCCAGCCCCCACCCTTGGCGCCGCCTTGATGCGCGCCATCAAGTCCTTCGGACTGCTGCGGGAAAGTTGGGTAGGCATGATTGGTGCCGGCTTGGTGCTTTTCTGGGTGATGGTCGCGCTATTGGCGCCGCTGATTGCGCCGTTTGATCCCAACGCCCACCTACAACCGTTCGCCAAACCGGGCACCGCATTCGCCCAGGGTGGCACTTTTTGGCTTGGTACCGACCATACCGGTAGAGATATCTTGTCACGCCTAATTTGGGGTTCGCGTACGGTGCTGTTTTATGCACCACTCGCCGCCCTCACCGCCTACACGGTGGGTATCGCGATGGGATTGGCGGCCGGTTACATGCGCGGCTGGGTGGACGACGTGCTGTCGCGTCTCGCCGACATCATCCTGTCGTTTCCGGTTTTGGTGTTGTATATCATCATCATCGCCACTGTCGGTGCCTCCGGGCTGAACATCATTATCGCCATCACCTTTGCCAGCGCACCGGGGGTGATGCGTATCGTACGCGGGCTGGTGCTCGATCTGCGTAACCGCGATTATGTTGCTGCTGCCCAGACCCGGGGCGAGCCCGCCTGGCGCATCATGTTGGTAGAGATCCTGCCGAATGCGCGCGGGCCGTTAATTGTCGATGCATGCCTGCGATTGGGCTATGTGATCATCACTATCGGTGTGCTCGGGTTTCTCGGACTCGGGCTGCCGCCGCCCGACCCCGATTGGGGCGGCATGGTCAATGAGACCCGGCAGATGGCAATGGCATTCCCACATATGACCCTGTCTCCAGTTATCGCGATTTCGTCATTGATCCTCGGTTTCAATCTGTTGGCCGATGGTCTGCGCGAAATCTCGCTCAGAGACTAGGAGGCCGTGATGGCAGATGGCAAAGACGAACTGGTCTTAGAGATTAAAAACCTCAATCTCTCGTATTACACCCGTGCGGGCGAGATCCCTGCCGTTATCGACTTCTCCTTGGACGTAATGAAGGGGGAGACGATTGGTCTTGTCGGTGAATCCGGTTGCGGCAAGTCGACGGTGGCCATGGCCATTATGCAGTACATGGGTAGTAACGGTGGTATCAAGAGCGGCAGCATCAAGTTCAAGGGCCGCGACCTCAATAAGATGGGTGAGGAGGAACTGCGCCGGCTTCGGGGTTCGGAGATCTCCATGATCTATCAGGAGCCGTTCGCAGCCTTGAACCCCAGCTTGACCGTTGGCACCCAGCTCATGGAGGTGCCGATTACGCACGAAGGCATACCCGAGCGGGCGGCGCATGACCGCGCCGTCCAGATGCTGACCGATGTAAAGCTGCCCGACCCCGAACGCGTGATGGCGGCCTACCCGCACCAGATTTCTGGGGGTCAGCAGCAGCGCGTGGTGATCGCCATGGCGCTATTGTCGCAGCCCTCGCTGCTGTTGCTCGACGAACCGACGACGGCGTTGGACGTGACAGTTGAGGCGGGTATCGTCAAGTTGATCGCCGATATCAGTAGAAAGTTCGGTACCGCGCAAATCTATATCTCACATAACCTTGGGCTGATCCTAGAGACCTGTGATCGTGTATTCGTGATGTACTCCGGTGAAGTGGTGGAGGAAGGCACCATCAATTCGCTTTTCACCTGGCCTAAGCATCCCTATACCCACGGACTGTTTGGTTGCATTCCATTGCCGACCGCCGACAAGAACGCGGCGCCACTAAAGCCGATTCGCGGTCAGTTGCCGCTTCCCCACGAACGCCCGCGCGGTTGTAACTACGGTCCTCGTTGCGACTACTTTGAAGGGGGGCGCTGTGACGACAAGAATATTGAGATGACATCGGTCACCGGCACCGGTGCCACCGATCACCGGACACGTTGTTTGCGTTGGCAAGAGATTGACTACGGGAAGCAAGTCGCCCACGCCGAGGTGAAGCCGCCGATGGACATCGGTGACAAGGTTCTCGAAGTTAACAACATGCAGAAATACTACGAGGTACATGACCGCTCCATCGCGGCGATTATCGCCGGTAAGACTGTCAAAATGGTTAAGGCCAACGAGGCCATAGACTTCGACGCGCGGCGCGGCGAGACCGTAGCTATTGTCGGTGAGTCCGGTTGCGGCAAGTCGACGTTTGCTAAGGTGTTAATGGGTCTCGAGACTGCGACCAGCGGCGAAGTGCTTCATGAGGGTAAGGACATCTCTAGCATACCGGTACGGCAGCGCAATCCCAAACAGATCGGCTCGCTGCAGATGATATTCCAGAGTCCGAGCGACACGCTCAACCCCAGTCATACCATCGGCAACCAAATTGGTCGCGTGATCAGTAAGTTCGGTGTCGAGAGTGACAAAGCGAAGATTCGCGAGCGCGTGCTTAAGTTACTAGATGTAGTCAAACTACCGCGCGATTTCTATTTCCGTAGACCGCGCCAACTCTCCGGTGGCCAGAAGCAACGTGTCGGCATAGCCCGTGCCTTCGCCGGTAATCCATCGATGGTGATTGCCGATGAGCCGGTGTCGGCGCTCGATGTGTCGGTGGCCGCTGCCGTCACCGAACTGCTCATGGAAATCCAACGCGAGCACAAGACCACGCTGCTATTCATCAGCCACGATCTGAGCATAGTGCGTTACCTGTCGGATCGCGTCGTGGTCATGTACCTGGGACAGATTATGGAGCGTGGTACGACTGACGAGATATTCGCCCCGCCGTATCACCCCTATACCGAAGCGTTGTTGTCGGCGGTACCGATCGCCGATCCAGAGGTCACGAAGCGTGAAATCGTACTCGAAGGCAATCTGCCAAGCGTGATGAACCCGCCTAAGGGTTGCCCCTTCTGCACTCGTTGTCCGCGCAGAATCGGCAAGATCTGCGACGACGAACGGCCGCCAGTGCAGATGGCAGCGGATGGGCATGCCATCGCCTGCCACATTCCGCTCGAAGAGCTACGCAAGATCGAGCCGGTGATCCACGTACCGCAGGCAGACGAGCGCATTCACGTCAAGGAAGGAGCGGCGGTGGATTAAGTACTGGTGATGCTGCCATTGAGCTATCGCAACAACAGAACAAGTAGCACATAAATGGGTTGCGAATCGACATGCGGGGTGGTGCAAGTTAAGAGTTGAGTCCGCGCGTTTTTTGCACATCACGCCGCAGCCTCGGGCCGGCTCGCTGTCGGATCTGGAGCAAACAAACGCTACTGCAACTGGTGGCTGCGATGATGCGAAGTGTTGCACACACGCTTCGCTACCATGAACAAAATCTAAAGAAATTCAATAATCTCTGTGGTCTCTGTGTGCTCTGTGGGCTAGCGCGGACGTTCACTCGTGTCTTTTGCAACAACTTTAACCGTGCCCGATTGGCGTAAGTGGTAAACAGCGGTGAATAAAAACAGCGTCGATCGGTAGGCGTTGAGGCATTATCGACTTTCAAGGATTCGGGAACAACTCCAACAGCGCGATTATGCGGCTGTGGTTTTTTTTGATCCCATCAATATCCGTTACGCTACTGACACTTCGAATATGCAGGTGTGGGTACTGCACAATCCCGTGCGTTACGCCTTTGTGCCGCTCGAAGGGCCGGTTGTGTTGTTCGATTTTCACAATTGCGAACACCTCTCAGATGGGATAGAGACGATCGACGAGGTACGCCCAGCCTGCGGCTGGGACTATTTTGGCGCTGGCGCTAATTTCCAAGTGAAGGCTGAACAATGGGCGGCCGAGATTACTGATTTGGTGCGCGCCCACGGTGGCGGCAATACACGGCTCGCGATCGATAACGCGAATCCAGAAGGGGCTGACGCCTTAATGAGCCACGGTCTTTCGCTGCATAACGGTAAACAGGTGGCGGAGGAGGCACGTGTTATCAAGGGGGCGGAAGAACTTAAGGCCATGAAGATCGCGATTGCTGTATGTCAAGAAGGCATGCGACGGATGCGCGACGCGCTTAAACCAGGAATTAGTGAGAACGAATTATGGTCGGTGTTGCATCAGACTAACATCGCCCTCGGTGGCGAGTGGATAGAGACTCGTTTATTGTCATCGGGCCCACGCACCAATCCTTGGTTCCAGGCGTGTGACGATCGTGTAATCGAAGCCGGTGACCTGGTTAGCTTCGATTCTGATTTGATTGGTCCCTACGGCTATTGCGCCGACATCTCACGCAGCTGGCTTTGTGGTGACGGTAGGCCTAGTGATGAACAGCGCCGGTTGTATGCGCTTGCGTACGAGCAGATCCAACACAACACAGCATTGCTGAAACCCAGTGTCGGCATGTTTGAGTTTGCGCACCAAGGCTTCAAACTTCCGGAGGAGTGTGTACCCAACCGTTACTCGGTAGTGATTCACGGCGTAGGGCTATGTGATGAATACCCCAAGGCCGTCTATCTCGAAGACCTTGCACATGGTGAGGGTTACGAGTGTATGTTGGCTGAGAATATGGTGGTGTGTGTCGAGTCGTATATGGGTGCAGTCGGCGGTCACGAGGGGGTAAAACTGGAGGAGCAAGTGCTAATCACCGGCGACGGGCCCGTCACGTTGTCGTCTTATCCTTTTGAGGACGCATTTCTGTAGCCGAAGGTTGCACAGACCGACCGGGGTCGGCACACTGGGGGTCAGATCACTTCTAAGTCAGGGTGCCGCGTAGCGCCACCGCGAGTGACACCCTGGACTTAGGGACCCGATGGCAGCAGCCATCGGGTCAGATTTGCCACGAGGAGGTTAGCGATGAAACGTGATTTTGCCACGCTTTCCTATATACCACTAAAGCCAAAGACGACATACCTACACCCACCGGTACCACCCTTGGTGGTCCATCTCGACAGCCCTGCCGTTACGGTGATGACGGACTTTAACTATGTTCATCCGGTTACGGTGGATCCGGAAATGCCTATCGATGGCGCACTACAAAAGATGAAAACCGCTGGCGTTCGCATGTTGTTCGTGATCGATGACAGCCGGCGGATCATCGGACTTATTACTGCGAACGACATCATGGGAGAGCGGCCTATCAAAGTCGTCGAAGAGACCCGGGTTAAGCGATCCCGAATCAAGGTTGAGACAATCATGACGCCACAGCCTGCCATCACCGCGCTGAATATGATCAGTGTGCGAAATGCGCAGGTGGGCCACATTATTGAGACTTTACGCCAGCTCGGGCGCCAACACATGTTGGTTGTCGACGTCGATGCATCGACTCATACACAGCGCGTGATCGGCATGTTTTCTACCAGCCAGATAAGCAAACACCTTCATAAAGACGTAACCGAGGACATAGCGCCGGCGCATTCTTTAGCTGAAATGGTTCAGCAAATTCGTTAGTGTTGCGGATCATCGATTTCGGACCATGATTGACTTCTACACCTGGTCTACGCCGAACGGGATCAAGGTGTCAATAATGCTCGAAGAGGTCGAGCAGCCTTACAATATTATTCCCGTCGATATCGGCGCCGGCGATCAATTTAAGCCTGAATTTCTCAAGATAAGCCCTAACAACAGGATGCCCGCCATTGTCGACTACGATGGGCCAGGCGGTCAGCCCTACTCACTGTTTGAATCCGGTGCCATCCTGATGTATCTGGCGGAAAAGACGACCAAGTTAATGCCGTCGGATACAAACGACCGCTATACCGTCATTCAGTGGCTGATGTTTCAGATGGCAAACGTCGGCCCCTTGCTCGGGCAGAATCATCACTTTCGTCACTATGCACCGGAGAAGATACCCTACGCGATCGATCGCTATACCAACGAGGCACGACGGCTCTATGGTGTGATCGACAAACGCTTGGTCGAAAGCGCATACCTTGCCGGCGACGACTACTCGATTGCCGATATTGCCACGTTCCCCTGGCTTCGCTCGCATGAACGGCAGGGGCAAGATCTGAACGACTTTCCTGATCTTAAGCGCTGGTATGAAATAATAAAGATGCGGCCCGCGGTTAGACGTGGCATCGACGTGCTCAAGGATTTGCGCCGAGAGTTTGATAATAAAACGCATGAGAACCTCTTCGGCGCGACCCAATACCAACGCCGATAAACATCTCTCATGAAACCGTAGATTTTACACAGCCGATTATGATTGCAGTCGTCTTCGAAGTCGAGATGAGGGAAGGGCGCAGGCAAGATTACTTCGATCTTGCTGCTAAGCTCCGACCGGAATTGGATAAGATCGATGGCTTTATCTCCGTTGAACGCTTCCAAAGCCTGGCCAACGAACGCAAATACGTTTCACTTTCGTTCTGGCGCGATCCCCAGGCGGTTGAGGCCTGGAAGGCACACGCCGAGCATCGAGTGGCGCAACAGTTAGGTAAGGACGAAATATTTTCTAAATTCCGTATACGTGTGGCTGAAGTCGTGCGCGACTACGGAACCGACAACGACGCCGTTTGGTCATGAGCACACGTGCCTTCGGGGCAGATCACACTGATACGAATACTTATCTGCCCCGGCTGTTGGGCACGCGGCGGGCTATTACGGCTGAGCACTATCTATCTGCACAAGCGGGGAGTCATTCTCCTTGGCACGCGACGGGTTTCCCGTACATCGTGGTCTGATTCACATGCCGCGATTCGGGATAAAACACCTGGCTTTATACGAGTGACGAGTTGATCACTGAAGGAGAGACATCATGGCTATGTTAAAGCCGCGAACGAAAACACCTGACCTGGAACTAGATACGCTAGAAGGCGGAAAGTGGCGTTTGTCGGACCAAGGTCCTGAGAACTTCACCATGATCGTCGCCTACCGCGGGCTTCACTGTCCTATCTGTCGACCTTACCTGTCCGAGTTGGACCGCAACCTGGAGGAGTTCCAGAAGCGTGGAGTCGAGGTCATCGCCGTAAGTACTGACACCCTAGAGCGGGCGGCGCAGACGAAGGACGAGTGGAAACTCAGAAACCTACGCATCGCCTACGGTCTTAGCGTCGCCAATGCCCGTGAGTGGGGCTTATACATCTCCAGCAGCCGCGGCAAGACCTCGGCCGGCGTGGTGGAGCCCGATCAGTTCAACGAGCCCGGCTTATTTCTTGTCAAGCCGGATCAAACTCTGTATGCATCATCGGTTGCAACCATGCCGTTTGCCCGCCCGCATTTCAAGGAGATCCTGGCCGCGATCGATTTTATTGTCGAGAAGGACTATCCCGCGCGCGGCGAAGCATAAAGGCGAGCGAGCACAACAACCGAGGCCAACAAATGAATGACAAGGCAATCGTGGTGGTGTCACGCAAGCTACCCCAAGCCGTCGAAGACCGGCTTCGCCGTGACTACGATCCACGGTTCAACGATGAAGATCGGCTCTATACCAACGACGAACTAATAGCGTTGGCATCCGGGGCTGCCGGCATCGTTGTGTGCCACACCGATGGATTGTCGGCTGATGTGATAGCGCGCCTGCCCGATACGATTCGAGTGATTGCGAGTGTGTCCGTGGGTGTTGATCATGTCGATCTCCATGCAGTGCGTGAGCGTGGGATTGCCGTTACCAACACACCCGGTGTGTTGGCCGATGCGACGGCTGAGGTTACGATATTGTTGCTGCTCGGCGCCGCCCGGCGTGCCAGCGAAGGTGAGCGGTTGGTACGCGCGGGCGAATGGAACACCTGGAGTCCGAGTTTTATGGTTGGCACCCAGGTAACCGGTAAACGGCTTGGTATTATCGGCATGGGCCAGGTGGGCAGGGTAACCGCGCAACGAGCCCGTGGTTTCGACATGACCATTCACTACCATAACCGCCGTCGCCTACCACCAGACCTTGAAGCGGGTGCTACCTATCACCAAACACCCGAGGCGCTGTTACCCCATTGTGATTTCCTCGCCCTGCATTGTCCGGCCACGGCTGAAACGCAGTGCTTGCTCAACGCCGAACGGATTGCGCTCCTGCCGGATGGCGCCATCGTGGTTAACGCCGCCCGTGGCAGTATTGTCGACGAGGCGGCCTTGATGGTGGCACTGCGATCAGGAAAGCTGGCCGCGGCCGGGCTCGACGTCTATGATAATGAGCCCCACATCGACCTGGCGTTCGCGCAGCTTAGCAACACCTTTTTGCTGCCCCATATCGGCAGCGCGACTCGCGAGACGCGAGATGCCATGGGTTTTAGGGCACTGGACAATCTCGATGCGGTGTTAGCGGGCCGCGAACCCCGTGATCGAGTCGCCTGATGTCGAGGTGTCGGCAAAAACCTATCAGTATCGGCTATCCGGTGCGAGCGGTGTTGCACCGCAACGACGGGTTGTGGAGGCGTACATCTGCCGACATTTTTGTGGACAAAGTCTAATTTGTCTCGGTGAGGCGATATGTGGTATACGAGATACCTCGTTTGCCTCGGTTGAGGCGGCGCGACAACAAAAATTCTTACGTGGCACCACGCATAGGAGGGGTGACCAAGACTCTCAAAATCCGCAAGATCTGTGTCAAGTGGCCGCGT
>CAXMNC010000164.1:0-2556 GCA_964194625.1 Acidiferrobacterales bacterium | reverse complement strand
TTCCCCTTGCCGGTTCGGGGCGCATCAATTCGGAAAGACCCATTTAAACTATCAGACAATTCTCGGTTTGCAATGGTCAGGCAGCGCAGTGTCAGGCAACACCGTCAGATCGGACCCCGCTTGGGCAAAATGTGAGCGGATGCACGAGAAATACTATGGCAAACCGCGCGCCAGGTTGTGGCGGCTTGCAAGACTTCGGTACGAACTGAGAAGTGCAGAGTTTGCTCGCCCTGATATGCCGACCGATAATTCTAAGGGCGAAAGGTCGATCTCGGCGGCACGTGGGCACCAGCCAACAGCTGGGAGGTTATAGACCTACAACTTTGAAAGCCGTGAGTTGCTCTCGTTTGTTGCGGCACCGTCGACCTTCTCCTCGCCGGGAAAGACGTTGCTGCAAAGGCATTTGATTCACCGACAGAAGACTGGGCAAATATTCTAACTGTTGAGCAAATCTCTTTATGTCCGCTTCCGGGGGCTAAGCAGACATTCAATGTCTGCTTTTTGAATCCCAGCTTTTTTGCGCCTCCGAATGTCCGCTTACGGGGCTAAAGCGGACTCTCTGACGCACCCCTCAGAGCGTCCGCTAATAGCCAGGAGCCGTCTTAAGACAACGATTGCTCATTTGCTACACATCCACGCGGTCAGCGTCCGGCGGGAATCGGAGCGATCTGAAGATTTGGCTGCATGTCAGTGACAATCTCTCCGCCCGAGTGTCTTATGAGATTGGAGTAAAGGTAGTGAGGGGAGAGGATGATAAGCGACGTTACAGTTATCGGTTTGGGGGCGATGGGTACGGCCCTCGCACGAACGCTCATGGATGCGGGGCGAAACGTAACGGTATGGAATCGCTCTCCTGAAAAAATGGTGCCTCTCGTGGCGCTGGGCGCTCAAGGCCCATCGGACTTCGGCGAGGCCCTTGCCGCCAGTCCTCGGGCTATTGTCTGCATTCCCGATTATCAGACGACCGCAGAATTATTCGAACGGCCCGATGTAACGCTCTTGCTCAATGGCCGCACGGTCGTCCAGTTAAGTACCGGCACGCCCAAAGAAGCCAAGGAGAGCGAAGAATGGTTCAATGGTCTCGGTGCTTCGTATCTGGACGGCGCCATCCTCTGCTGGCCCGGTAACATCGGAACACCTAGCGGACTCATCCTGGTCGCCGGACAAGAGCCAGTATTCGAAGATTGCCAGACCGATCTTCAGCACCTTGCCGGCGATCTGCGTTATCTTGGCTCAAACATTGGGGCGGCCTCGACGCTTGATCTGGCGTTCCTATCGCGACTGGTGGGCGTCATATTCGGTTCAATTCATGGCGCCCTCGTGTGCGAGTCGGAAGGCGTGCCCGTGTCAGAGTTTACAGCGCTGCTGCCCGCGAACGATAGGGCCGTTCCACTGACGCAAACCATCAATGACGGAACGTTCGCCAACGTCAGCAAAGGTGGGGCCACGGTCGATGTTGCCGGCGGCGTCGTGACTCGAATTCGCCAACAGGCGAATGACGCCGGCATCAATAGCGAACTGCCTGACCTGCTGTGCGATTGGGTGAAACGCGCTCAGACGGCCGGATATGGATCGGAGGAAACGGCCGCCGTCATAAAGGTGATTCGTCAGAAGGGTTCATCCTGACGACAGTAGGCCATCGGAACACGCAGTCGCAATTTTTTTGTCAGACCGCTTCGGGTCATTAGCGGACATCCCAAGCCATACCCAATTACGTCCGCTTACGGAGGTAAAGCAGACACCGAATGTCCGCTTTCAGAGACTGATTCAATTTTTCGCCTGCGATGTCCGCTTACGGGGGTAAAGCGGACTCTCTAGCGCGCCTCTCCGAATGTCTGCTTATAGCCATAAGCGGACGCCCAATGGGACTGGTAATCGGCATCCACGGTTTCATGGATAACGGACGTTCGCTCTTCGCCATGCAATGTCGTTGACGCCCAGATTTCGGCTGTTCACAGTGATTAATAGTGTCCAGCAACAGGCGATTGGTGTGGAGCAGCGATTGGGAGCACTGGCTAGAGTAGATAAACACTAGAACAGGCGCTTACCGCTATCCAGACCGGCTTTCGACAGGAGAAACACCGCTTTGCAAAGCTCGGAGCTCGAAAAGAACAAGGCCGTCGTTCAGCGTTATGTCGACGAAATCCAGAACGCGCACTCCCTCGATGCGATCGACAGTATATTTGCCGAAGACTTCGTCGACCATATGGCGAGCATGGGAGGGTTGTTCCTGGGCGGCATGGACGGGTTGAAGCGTGGTTATGCCACGTTCCTGGACGCCTTTCCCGATCTTCACGTAACGGTCGAGGACATGATCGCGGAGGGTGATAAGGTCGTAGCATATAAAACCCTATCAGGAACACATCGTGGGACTCACCTCGAGATTCCGCCCACCGATAAACGCGTCCAGTACCAGATCATCAGCATCTACCGCATCAAAAACGGTAAGATCGCCGAGTACTGGGGTTTACAGGACGAAATCTCTCTCAAGCGACAACTTGACGTCATCGCGTGAGACGGTTGCGTCGGCTCGCATTGAGTCCTTCGGTGAGTCGA
>CAXMNC010000163.1:0-2929 GCA_964194625.1 Acidiferrobacterales bacterium | reverse complement strand
GCCGTCAAGCTCATATTCAAGACTATTTGGGGCATCCTTACGTAACGCAACAACGGCCTCAAATTGAGGTGGTGATTGCGTATCGGTAGTCAAGTCGTGAATCGCAGGCACCGACCTTGTCTTAATTAGCTGAGGACCCATGGCGATCATGGGTATCAGGCTAATGCCCATCGAAATCAAGATAATGTTCCGATCTCTGGTCAGGTTATTCTTGTTCGCGACAATCACCATGACGATTGAAGCCAATAACACAAGGACAGCACCCGCCATGGCCACCAACAAACTCATCAACGATGGCAGTAACGGTGTAATACCAAACCTATATCCCAAAGGACCTGAGATTAGTAAGAGAACCGATATACCCGCACCAAATATCAGTAGCTTCGACCACCATCTGGGTTTTTCTTCCGTTTTGTCACGCATAACGGGGTTGACTCCGAAACGTCAAGCATCGAGTGGATGATCGCGGCGCCTAGCAGCTCCAGCCTTCAAGGTAACCCTGTAGGCTCGCACCCGTTCTTCAAATCCCTTACGAGTAACTGCTCTCCGAGGTTTTCATAGGCAAACGAAAAGCGTTTCGGGACAGTCTCGTAAGCGGTTCCTTGGATAAAAGCCCTCGAGGCTCTGTAGTTTGTTCCAAACGCTGAGCTAACACCATACCGTCGCCGGTGATCGAACTGTCCGCGACAACGACCCCCCCATCACGATACCGACACGAAGCGGTAGTCGAAGACCATCTTCCAACGAGGCGTTGAAGGTGGTGTTATCGCGGCGCACACTGCATCCGATGCTCTGGCGAACTCAGCGACAAGCGCATCCCACAAGGGGATTTTTGAATGTGGTACTAGCGTTCATAGGTGGCGATTATCGTTGTATCAGTAACGGATTTCTCAAAGTGTCGTTGCCTGACCTTGAGATACTCATCATTTGAGAAGAACGAATTCATCGAGTCTTCGTTAGAAAAGTAAATCGCAAATACTCGATTGATCGGTGCGTCTGTCCTAGACGTGAGAACCTCAGCAACCTTGAAATCGTAGCCAAATTCCCCACCATAGCGCTTAAGAATCGGCGTCATCTCATCCCGGTAAGCTTGATATTCCTCATCGTTTACTACGTTTAAGCCAACTAGCATCTCTGTAGCCATATCACGCCTTCGCTTGTGTATCCATAAAGTTTACAACCTCATCTCGTTGGGTTTGCTAGATGTTCTAAGGATCTGGATCGGCTGCACAGGGCCTCCAGGTTGCTACCGCTGGTTAAGAGGGAGGGATAACGAATATCCTTTCCTGGATAATAAGAGGGTGGGATTCCCTTCCCCGAAGACTCACCTATACAGCCGCCGATATTCCCAAGGCGGATTAGGATTGTTCTCTCGCCATAAACCAAGCCTGTCATCTCGCGCCTTGTTTTCAGCATCCACATAGAGTTGTCTGTCCTCTGGGCTTTGTTCACGTTGGTATTTCTTGTAGTGCCAAGCAAATCCAGCACGAACGGGAGGCGGCTTCAACAAGACTAGTCCTTTTCTATGTACAGGGTCTGGGTCGGATAGGCGAACTCGATGCCTTCCTCCTGAAAGCGGCGGAAAATCGCAAGATTGATCGCCTGCTGGATGTCCATGTAGACGTTGTAGTCGGGCACCTGGACATAATAGACAATCTCGAAATTCAGGGCAAAATCCCCGTAACTCTTGAAATGCGCGCGGTCAAAGCGCGCGTGCTCCTGGGCATCGACGATCTCTCGAAGCATGCCCGAGACCTGCGTCAGCTTCTCGTAGGGGATCTGATAGACCACGCCGACGGCGAATACCACTCGGCGCTCAGACATGCGCTTGTAGTTTCGGATGCGGCTGTTTAGCAAGTCATTGTTGGAAAATACAAGCTGCTCGCCGTAAAGACTTCGGATCCGGGTGGTCTTGATCCCCACATATTCCACCGTCCCCATATAGTCGCCGATGATAATGAAATCGCCCACCACGAACGGTTTATCGAGCACGATGGAGATGGACGCGAACAGATCGCCCATCACATTCTGGGCGGCCAGGGCAACGGCAATGCCCCCGATCCCCAGGCCGGCAATCAATGCGGTAATATCGAACCCCAGATTGTCGAGCGCGAGCAGCACCACCGCCGACCACACCAAGACGCGGCCGACAAAGCCGAGTAGCGTGATCGTGGCCACGCTCGAGGCGTCTTCCTCCGCCTTTTTCTTGGCGTAATGGGTGATCAGATACGAGACCAATGCATCGCCCCATACGGCCCCCTGCAGCAAAACGGCGATGACCAGCGCCTTTGTGGCCAGGCTGACCGCCTTGTCGGGGAGTGTTAGGACAATCGACCCTGCATAAAGGGCGACGAGTAACAAGAAGAAAAACTTCGTTCTCTGCACCAGGTCAGCGGCAACATCATCCAACTGGGTCCGCGTCTTGCCGGCGAGAGCAACCAACTGCCGGGTCAATACGGCTTTGCCGATGCGTAAGGCGATAAGCGCCGCTGCCGCAACTACCAAGGCCGTCGCCCAGACTTGCAACGAATTCCCGTAGAAGGTCGAATCGAGGATGTTCATGGCTTGCCTCCAGAAACCTCCAGTTATCAGCTACAAAAAAGAATGCGCTCCAACTCCCCGCAGGCGGGGCCCACGTTGAGCTTGGGAAACCTCGCGGCGGTGACGCTCGCGAAGTAATATCCTGCGGTCGACCCCGGCTTCAGCAAGGTCAACAACGACTACGACTGTTTTCTTGGCACCACCCAAAGCGGCCATGATCCTGACGAGGATGGTCGTTGAGATCATAGAGGGCTGCACAAATGACCGATATTGAAAAGGCGATGCTCAATCCTACTACAGTCTTCCGCACCCCTGACGAAGTGCTTTTGCGAGAAGATCTATCGCGCGAGCAAAAGATCGAAATCCTGCGCCGTTGGGCATATGACGC
>CAXMNC010000162.1:0-10162 GCA_964194625.1 Acidiferrobacterales bacterium | reverse complement strand
GATGGCCGCTGTGGATGAAGGGCGACTACAGGGATGCAGGAGGTAGAGCAACGCAGGCGACCGGCAGGGACGCTGGAAGTTAGAACAACGCAGGAGCAGTTGTCGGAGCGGTTGCCGAGTTAGAACTGCGTCAGGAACACCGGTCGAGGAGCAGTTGCCGGGAGCAGCGACCGAGTTGCCGGAACAGCGGTCGAGGAGCGGCCTGACAATCCTTGCGAAGACCTAATCCTATCCTTTATTTTTCCAGCATTATCGTCACACCGGCCCAGTTATCCGAAACTCCCTTCTCCAGGGCGTTGGTTGCCTGCACCAGATGGTGCCAGGCTACTTTGTCCTTGGGGTTGCGCTGTAACACACCAAACAACTTCGCCTGTGCGCCGGCGAAATCCCGCTCGTAATAAAGTCCCAACGCCTCGCTGTATTCGTCCTGCGTCGTTTGTTTGAGCTCGCGCTGCTCGGTCGAATCGCTGTCATAAACCTCATACAGATCCAAAGCTTCGGTCTTGCCTTTTACCTGCACCTTGTCGAGAAAACGAATGCGGTAGTCTTCGGGAGACATCAGACGCTTATACGTCTCTGCCGTGATAATGAAAGAAACCCCGTAGAACTTGGTTAACCCCTCTACTCGGGAGGTAAGGTTGACTTTGTCGGAAAGCGCGTCGCCCTGCATCCGACTGGACTCACCCACGATCCCCACCATCATATGGCCAGTGTTGACGCCGATACCCACGCGTATTGGCTGATGACCGGATTCCCGTCGCTCCACGTTGTATTCGCTCACCCGCCTGATCTTCTCGATGCCGGCCTCGATCGCATCGTCGCACCGTTCCGGAAAGACGGCCATCATGCCATCACCCAGATATTTGACGATGAAACCATTGTGCTCGCGAACAACCGGACTGGTACGCTCGAGATAACCGTTGATGAAATCGAAATTTTCCTGCGGTGACATCGATTCCGAAATAGTCGTGAACGCCCGCAGATCCGAAAACATGACGGTCATTTCCTTGCTGATATGGTCACCCAAGTGGACATCGACGATGCTCTCCTTGTCCAGAAATTTGAGGTACTCCAAGGGCACGAACCGACCGAAGGCCTGTGTGGTTTTAGTCAGTTGTAAGTGGTTCCTGAGACGTGTCAACAACTCTTCTTTTGAAAACGGTTTCGTCAAATAATCATTGGCGCCTGCGTCGAACCCGGCTACCAAATCCGACACTTGATCCTTCGCCGTGAGCATCAGCACGGGGAGATCATGAGGCAGGTAGGTCTCCCGTATTTTCCGACAAACCTCGTAGCCAGACAGGCGCGGCATCATCACGTCGAGCATGATGAGATCGAAATGCCGGCCCTGTGCGAGCAACTCCAGCGCCTCGAAGCCACTCTGGGCCTGAGTGACCGTGTAGTTCTGCACCGAAAGGTGATTGGCGAGCACCTGCAGGTTGATCGGTTCATCGTCGACGATCAGCACGCTGTGCTGTTTGGAGTCGGTGACCGAAACGGAGGTAGACGAGTCGGTAGCGGCGACGGCCATCGCACTCGGAGGCTCGGCCATCGGCGGCGGCGCGTCAGTCGCCAATGACGGGTACATTCTCGGCTTGGCCACGGGTCGGTCGACGCGGGCGATCGAATCGGCGTCAGCGAGCGGCAAGGTGAACGTAAAGCGGGAGCCGACACCCAGCTCCGACTCGACCTCGATTCGCCCACCGTGCAGCTCGATCAGCTGTTTGCTCACGGCCAGTCCCAGTCCGGTGCCGCCGTATTGGCGCGCGACGGTGCCGTCTGCCTGCTGGAACGAGTCGAAAATGCACTCGATCTTGTCCGCCGGGATCCCGATCCCGGTGTCGGAAATCGTAATAGTAAGACTGTCACCCTCGGGCCGTGCTGAAACGCTGACTTCGCCGGAGTCGGTAAACTTGATCGCGTTTCCCACCAGATTCAGAAGAATCTGCTGAACCCGGTTCTCGTCGGCTTCAACCAGTGGTAGATCGGGCTCGGTTCGGTTGATCAATTGCAGCGGTTTGTTGCCTACCAAGGACTGCGACAGCGTTATCACCACTTCGCTCAGTGAATGAATCTCGAGCGGCTTTTTCTGCAGCTCAAATGCCTGGTTTTTCAGTTTGGAGAAATCCAGGATATCGTTGACCAGGCTGGCGAGCCGTTTACCGCTGGCAACGATTAATGACAGGTTTTTCCGAGTGGCTTCCCGCAACGGTCCGGTTGCACCGTCGATAATCGATTCCGCGAGACCGATGATACCGTTGAGTGGTGTCCGCAGCTCGTGCGAGGTGTTGGCCAGAAATTCGTCTTTGAGTTTATCCAGTCGCTGCAGCTCTTCGTTCTGGGCTTCCAGCGTATCGAACGACTCTCGCAGCTGACCGGCCATGTCGTTAAATGTCTGCGCCAGCACCCCCACTTCGTCTTTGCTGCGCACCGGCACGCGCTGCGTCAGATTACCTCCGGCCACCTGAGCCGCGCCTTGCATGAGGTCGCGTACTGGCCTGAGGACGTAGGCCGCAATCAACCAGGTGAATCCTGCCAACAACATAACGGCAATAACGCCAATCACTACTGCCGCTTGGATCGGGCGGTTGTGGATCTTGCGTTCGTAATCGACAGCGACCTGAAGCTTCTTACGAAGCTTGATCGCCATAGCGTCCAATGCCTTGTCCAGGCCCACCAACGCCTTGTCGACGAAGATGGCTCGTTCGAGTAGCGTATTGAGGTCGGCGGCGCCGCCAGCGGCGATGACCTTGGTCTGCTCGTACTCTTTGGTGGCCTCGGTAAACGCCTGCATCACTGCATCGAGTACGCCGGGATCGATTTCTTTGGTGGCGCTCGAAATGCGAATGCGGTTGATCAGATTCGTCAGCTCGTTCCAGGACGACTGTAGTGGGTCGGCACTGTCTGCGGCATCACCCTGGTCACTGGCATAGCGCGACGGCAGCTTCTTGACATCTCTGCGCAGCACATCGATCAGATCGGCGGCCTCGAAGTCAGCCTCGATCAAGCTGTGCGCAGACGAGATAAACGTGACCGCCGACTGGAGCTCGCGGATGAAAGTGTTCACGGCCCCGATCTGCACGATCAGCAGCGCCAGCGGAACCGTCATGGCCAACAGTAGCTTGGTGCGGATACGCATGGCGACACTCTATGCGCTGCCGCAACGTGGAGCAATTAGACTTTGCCTTGCGCCTTCCACCTCTGGAAAATTCGCTTCACTTTCTGATCGGCCTGGGTGAGCGCTTCATCGGGGGTGACCTTGCCGGTGGCCGCCTGGGCGAACATCGTCGGTATGAGATGGGTATTGAGGACCTCGCCGATCGCGGCGTTGGCGAAGCCCGGATACCCTACATTTGTGACCCAATCGCTCACGTCCGTCAGCAGGCTGTACTGATCCGGCGCGGCTGCACTCGAATCACCAGTCACCAGTTTCTCCAGATCCGGCACGGCGTTGGGGAAGCTAGGCATGTGTTGAAAACCACTCGCCACCACCCCCATCCGGGAGCGGCCGATGAAGTCCACGAGAAACTGCTTGGCGCCTTCGACGTTGTCCGCGAACTTCCAAATAATGTAGGCGTCAACACCGAATGCCGGACCATGACGACCCGCTGGCCCCTGGGGCAATTTCGCGAGTCTTAGGTTGGTTCCAGCCGGCATTTCTTTGCTTTCGGCCGCCCGAACAATAGAGATGGTATCCAGAGTAAGACAACCTTCCGCGGACAGCATGAAGCGGTTGTTCGAAGTTGCGTTCCAATTGAGAACGTCCTCCGGCATCGCTTCCTCGAAGAGTGCCTTGACGTACTTGATGGCTTCAAGCGTTTCTTTAGATTTCAAATTCGGGTTTCCGGCGTTATCCTGGACCGAAGATCCGAATGAATACATGATCGCCCGCAACGAATGGTCGCTGTTGTGCTCCGGGGCAAGACTGATGCCCACGGGTTGATCGTGCAGCAATTTTATTTGTCTGCCTCCCCGCCGGACATCGTCCCAGGTATCCGGGACGCTACCAACGGCGTCCCATAGATCCTTGCGGTAGGTCAGTAGCGCCGGTAGAAGGCCTGTGCAGAAACTGAAGTATTTTCTGGTCTTAGGGTTGTAACAGCTCTTATAGGCAGGATCGAGTGCGTTGCCGTAGTGGCGCACGCTTTCCTCGAAGATCTCGCGGTGGTCAATGACGCTGTCTTCGTACACCGGCGCCGGTGTCAGCAGCAGAACCAGGTCGTGCCCTTGTTGCGCCTTAGCTTCGGCTGTCGCCCGACTCGAGAGGTCGCCGAGTCCGATGCTTTCGACAATCACGTTCGTACCGTTCTTCTCGCCCCACTCCTTGACAAAAATGTCGTTGAACCAACGATCGTACGCGGGCACGAAGTACTTCCACTTCAGGATCTTCAGGGTCTTTTGCTGCGCGCGACCGGGAATGACGATAGCGGGCCCGGTGCCCAAGGCCAGAGCCGTAGCGGCAGTTGTTTTTAGAAAGCGTCGGCGTGAGACAGAGTCACGTTTGACGTGGGCCATGATGTTCCCCTCGTGAGCGCACCGAGCCGAGCGTCTTTTTCCCGTTCACTTCGGGGTGTCGACGTCGGGTCCGACCCCAGATTCGTGATCGCTGCTCGCATGCGTCCTGCACTCGCGGCACTTGTGCGTCTCGGCAACTGCTCCTGCATTGCCCTACCTTCCGACATCTGACCGCCAGGGATGGTGGAAATGCAAAGGGATTGTAGGAACAATCCTTGCCCTGTCGGTCGCCTGCACATCGAGTGAATGGTAAGCCGTGAGCGGTAGGACGTCTACTTCAAAACCCTGTGGGCTTGTAGAAGAGTGGAATCGTTATCCGCTTTGCGGTTTCGCGACGACGCGTGATTGAGTCTGCATCAGCCTTCGCAACTGTGCGCCGAGCGGGTGTTCAGGGATGAGGCCGTTGAGGGAAGCGATTGCCATCTCGGTGTCTTCTAGCCTGCCTGCTTTCAGACATAAGCGACCGGCTTGTTCGTACCACCTCGCCGCTTCGTCCTTATCAGGTTCGATGCCTTTGCCGGTCTCGTAGACGAAACCTAGGCTGAAGGCGGCGTCGGCGAAACCGTGCGCAGCCGCTTTGCGATATAACTCGATTGCCTTGGCCGGGTCCGCTGGCACGCCGCGACCGTCCGCATAGCGCATGCCGAGCATGTATTGCGCTTCGGCGTGGTTGCGCTTCGATGCCTGTTCGTACCAATACACCGCTTTGGTCTCATTTTTCGTCGCGCCCCAGTGTGCCCCATGGATGTTGCCAAGGGCGAATTGGGCGCGCGGGTGCCCTTTCTCTGCCAGCGGTTGCAGGTACTCAACCGCTTTCTTGTGTTCACCCAGGTCGATCGCTTCCATTCCTTTCTTGTAGCGTCCTGCATCTGATCCGGCACCGTCGCGCATACCGTAGAGCCTCCATACCGCCACCCCGATAGGGGCAGCGAGCAGGAGTTGAACCCAGAAGCTTGTCACAAACATTACGATCAAGGTCACGAAAATGACCAGACCCAAAACAGCCAGCACCACCAATCCCGGCAGGCTTATAGCGGCACTCAGTTTTTGTCCGAACGTGGTTTCCTTGGTTGAATCCATTTCTTCGATCACCAATTCCCGGGCCCAATGTCTTTTTTCACGGAAGACCACAAATCCAATACCGAATCCCAAAGCAGCGCCGGCAAGATGTGCAACCAAGTTGGTCATCCCTCCTGTTTGCGTAATCTGGTAATACATGTCCCAACCAATGTACCAGGCGGCCACCGCCCAAGCGGGAATGCCGACGGTGCCTACGAAGATCAAGAACCAATAGAAAAACCGTATCTTGACTCGTGGCACAAAGAAGGCAAAGAGTCCCAACATACCCATGACCACGCCGGACAACCCGACCGTCGCCGTCACCTCCTGTGCGCCAAGGTGCACCAGCGTATCGATACAACCGATGCCGATAGCCAAACCCAAACACGCGCCCAGAAACAGTACCGGACCAATCAATAGCTCTACTGTCGCAGCGAAGGCGAAAAAGAAAACAAGGTTAAAGATTAGATGTTCCCAGCTGCCGTGAGCGATGCTACCGGTGAGCATCCGCCCAATGTTCCACGAAGGCCGTTCTTGCCAGAGGGTGGCGGTGACGTATGTCATCGCTACATCGCTGAACCTGTCATAGTGTTCCCGGAAAACTTCATCGTAGGGTGAATCGATCTCCTGGATAAGCTCGTTAAGATACTTGCTGGGTCGGGGACGCGCATAAACATCGAGCAGAATATACTCGCAAGGCCAGGATTGAGGATCGCTAAGATAACGATCAGCAATCGACTCTATCTGACCCGCCACTTCAGCCGTACAGAACTCAGCGGTCTGCTCAAAAAGGGCCCGCTCGTTTCGAGACTGCTCAATAAAGACAGCGATACATAATAGAGAAATAGCGATCGTGACGACTGGGATCTTCGTCAGCTTGATCTGCGCCTTGTAGGGAAAGAAAACCACTCGGAATTACTACACTCAGCTAATACCCATTACTTACTAACCAAAAGTATAGTCAATAGGTTCGTGAACGGTGATCCGTTAGCCGTGAGCAGTAGGACGTCTATTTCAACGGCGTGTGGGCTCGTTAATGAAGAAGAATCGTTGGGTTAGCGGAAGGCGGTGCTTTAATACGATGCCTTGCTCTTCTGGTGAGGGTCGGTCAAATAAATAAGCTCCACCAGCACCTGCTGCGCGTGGGAATCGAGCTCGGTGAAGCGCAGCGCGGCGCCGTTTGACTCCGTACGGACGACCTTGGCAGGAAGACGGCAGTGCACGTGCTTACCCTCGCGGCGAAGTCGAGCTACGAGTTCCGTATCAGCGCCTTCAGCCAAAGGAAAATTCTTGATCTCAATGAATGCCCCCTGAAGGCCGATATCCCGCAGCGTGCACTTTCGTAACTCGACACCGTCATGGACCAATACCTTGACGTCGGTCACGTGACGTGGCCCGAAACGGCGCTCAGTCGACGACGGTTCCTCACTCATGATATCTCCTGCAAAAACTCCTTTGCGTATACCTTCAGTCTAGCCGAACGGCTACCTAGTTCAACGGGCGAAGACGGCACTCGCGCCCCCCTATACCGCCCCCGATTTCCTGAGCAGTGCCGCGATCGCTTCCGCGATCTTGCGGTAGCCCTTGGCGTTGGGGTGTATCGTATCCGACTTGTACTCGGACTTATAAAGCACACGCGCAAGGATCTTACCCTCATAGGGAATGCCGAACTCGGCGGCGAGATCGGCATAGAACTCGGACGTGCCGCCGATGAGTGACGCCTTAGGCACGCCGACGAGCACCACAGCGATGTCGCGCCTTCGAATAGTGGTGATGATGGCGCGCAGGTTTTCCTCGGTCTCGGCCTCGCTCACCTTGCGCAACATGTCGTTGCCGCCGAGGCATACGATCACAAGGCGCGGGTCGTGCGCCTCAATCACCGAAGGCAATCGCGCTAGTCCCCGCTCGGTCACTTCACCGGGCACGCCGGCGCGCACGACTTTGCGCCCGATGAGCTCTGCGAGCACCGCTGGATAGCTTTCTTCCGTCTCTGCGCCGGTGCCGTAGGTGAGGCTGTCGCCGAAGGCGACGATGACATCGTCCACGCCGAGCGGCGGGAGCTTCGGTACCTTCTCGCTGCAGCCGGCAAGCGCGACGGCGATGAGCGCCGCGGCCAGCGATCTCACTAGCGTCTTGCGGGTCAAGCCTGATTGGTCACGGGTTACTGGCGTATCCATCTGAGGCAGAAATTCGAGTCTGCCGCCATTTTTTTGGTTCGTGAACAGTAATTCATTAGCCGTGAGCCGTTAGGAACCGTTTGTGAATTGTTCAGGCTTTGACCACCAGGCGACCGACACGGACGTCGGAAGTTACGACTCCAGGGAAGGAGGAGGTAGAGTTGCGCCAGGAGCAGCAACCGAGAGTAACGCACGACTCCAGGGAAGGAGGAGGTAGAACCGCGTCAGGAACAGCGGTCGAGGAGCAGTTACCGAGATGGTGGAAATGCACGGGATTGTCAGGCCGCTCCTCCGCATCTGACCTCCAAGCGACCGACATGGACGTCGGAAAGTAGAACAATGCAGAAGCAATTGTCGAGATGGAGGAAATGCAGAAAGATTGTTGGCCGCTCTAGCGTATCCATACGCTCGCGGCACTTGGGCGTCCTGCCCATCGGGAACAATCTCTGCCATACATGTCAGAACAATTCTAGCGAGCATGTTTACGAATTCACAATTCAAGACCTGACCCTTCACAGTTCATGCTTCACAGTTCAGATGCTCGGCTTTTTCTATCATTCTCTACAGACTGCGTGTAACGGTCTTTGTTATGCGTCGAGTATCAAAAGTGAAACGACACGTTGACTGAAAGTAAATCGACATCGCTTTCACCAACATCTTCGAATCGCTCCCATTCGCCCCGCACATTCCATCGATCGTGGAAACGGTATTGCACACCGACACCGTAGGTCGGATCAACTCCGTCATCTAGCTCATCCTCTTCGAAGAAACAGATAAACCCCGACCCAAAGTCCGTACAGTCGAGATCATTAGTCTCAACCCGCACTTCCCAAAAGAAAAATCCCGCCTTAGCAAAAAGCTCAAAGCGTTCGCCGATCGGCAACGCTCCGAGCACCTCCACCGCAAATCCGTCCTTGATCAGGTCTTCGGGACCTAGGTTATCACCAAGTCCGACCACAGCCGCTTCTAGCGCGAGGTGCGGATTGAACCAGTAGCCGCCAAACAGCTTAAAGGCGCTGTCCGTGTCATCTAGCTTCGCATCGTCAGCCCTGCCAAAACCACCGCCGATATACCAACCGGGATTACTAGCCACTGCGCGTGGAACGGCACTCACACCGATTAAGAAGATCATCCCAGCCAATAGAACATGTGCGCGTTTCATTGTTGCGCTAGTTCTTTTGCCACTTCTTCATTTAAGCCCATGGGATCAACAGAACAACTTTGCAGCGGCTTCGCATCAATCACTTTAGCTAATGCATTCTGGAATTACAAAACAGAGCTTTTTCTTTACATCAGACTCACGACCACGATGGCTTTTTGACCTGCAGGTCGTCCGCGCGACGTTGTTTAGCTAGGATTGTTCTGACATGCATGGATGCACTAATGCCGCGGACGCAGGATGCGGAGGAGCGGCCTGACAATTCCGTGCATTTCCTCCATTGCACCTGCGACCTACAGGGAAGTAGGAAGGTAGAGCAACGCAGGAGCAGTTGCCGAGACGTGCAGGTGCCGCGCAGCACACGACTCCATGGATGGAGGACGACTGCAGGGATGCAGGAGGTAGAGCAACGCAGGGAGCGGTTGCCGAGGTAGAACCGCGTCGGGAACAGCGGTCGAGGACGTGCGAGAGCGGCCTTCCTTGGAGGTCAGACATAGGAATTAAAGCAGTGCTACGTATTACAAGACTTGGCCCCTTTTTCCATGTAACAACGCACGAAAATCAAAATAATAACGCGACGCGTTAATACGGTGGGTTAGGCGGTCGTGGTTCGTAATAAATTAGACTGATCCCACGGCCATGAGTCGTTAACCGTAAGCCGTGAGCCGTTAGGAACCATTTATGAATTATTCAAGCTCTGACCGCCAGGCGACCGACAGGGCAAGGATTGTTCCTGCCTAGCGACCCCTTTCATCTTCCTTATGAGGAAACAAATCTATGTCTCACCCGCTTTATAGAAAGTTTTGGAGAACATATTGTACAGCCACGCGGTCAGCACACCCGCTATGAAGCCATGGATGAATCCCCAGATCAGCCCAATGACCGCACCTACGTATGTCATACTGTAACCAAGATAATAACCACCTAGCAGGGTTAAGGTCTCACCGTGACCACGTGCGACGGCCCAAATGGTCACTAGGAAAATGCTCACTCCCCAGATAATGCCTAACGCCATGCCCAATGCTCGCTTACGCAGTGTCATGATTGCCTCCTTGTACAGTTCTTGCGTACTGACACGTGATCACGGTATCAGTAACGGCCAGATACCGGTGTGGTACGTACTAAAGGACGGAGGGCAAGACCCCTCAGAAAGCGGAAAGGTAAATCAACGGGCAGGTGTAATTAGTAGTTGTTCTTCCAGGCGGTGCATCATCCAGCACCTGCCAACCACAGCAAACCACCTTCGCTACGG
>CAXMNC010000161.1:0-5203 GCA_964194625.1 Acidiferrobacterales bacterium | reverse complement strand
TGAAAGACGGTAGCGAGTATGTGGCCCGCGATCTCAAGGCCACCAGCCATATTCACGAAGCCGGCCCACAGGATGTCGTGATCCTAGCGGTCAAGGCCCATCAAATCGCACCGATTGCCGCCGACTTGCAAGCGATGTATGCGCCCGACACCACGGTCGTAACTACACAGAATGGAATTCCATGGTGGTATTTCCAGCGCCATGGTGGTGAATTCGATAACCATCGCATCGAGGCGGTGGATCCGGGTGGTGTCATCGCCAGCAACATCGAGGCCGATCGAATCATAGGTGCTATCGTCTATCCGGCGGCAGAGATTGCCGAACCCGGCGTGATTCATCATATCGAAGGCACCCGCTTTCCGATCGGCGAGCTCGACGGCTCTGAGCCCGAGCGCGCCAAAGCAATCTCGCAGATGCTTATCGATGCAGGCTTTAAATCGCCCATCCTATCCGACGTGCGTTCCGAGATTTGGCTCAAGGCATGGGGCAATCTGACATTCAATCCGATCAGCGCGCTCACCCATTCGACGCTTGTAGATATCTGTCAATACCCGCCCACTCGACATCTGGCCACAATGATGATGACAGAGGCACAGACAGTCGCCAATAAGCTCGGTATAACTTTTCGGGTGCCAATAGAAAAACGCATTAAAGGTGCCGAGAAAGTCGGCAAACATAAGACCTCCATGTTACAGGACGTAGAAGCAGGTAAAGCAGTAGAAGCGAACGCGCTGATCGGTGCCGTGGTGGAACTGGGCGAACTTACAAAAACTCCCACTCCCCACATCAGCGCGATATACGCTTGCGTCAAGTTGCTCTCCAAAACAATGGTAGAGGAACGTATTAGCATAAAGGGTCAGTCACTCGAAGCCCAACCAGCAAAGTCTCGCTTGCACGCCGTATAAACGCTACTCTTGACTGTTACAATGCCGAGCCGATGTGTACGCAACGGCACGGGTAATCAATGGCTGTACCAAACGCAATGAAAGCAGTATTGCTCGATGGCTTCGGTGATCGTGACGTCTTGCAGATGGGAGAAATCGAAACACCATTGGCAGCCCAAGACCAGGTATTAATCGAAGTCATGGCCACGTCGGTCAACCGCGCCGATATCTCACAGCGCGAGGGGAACTACCCACCACCTAAGGGTGACTCAGAGATACTCGGCCTCGAGGTCGCCGGCGTGATCGAGGATATCGGCCCCGGTGTAAGCGGTTGGCGGCCCGGCGATCGAGTTATGTCGCTCGTCGGCGGCGGTGGATACGCGCAACACGCAGTCGCCTATGCTAACCATCTTATCTCCATCCCCGAATACATGACTTTCGAGCAGGCCGCTTGCGTATGCGAGACCTACATAACCGCCTATCTGAATGTGTTCATGATCGGCGGCCTCAAAGACCATGAAAGTATATTGCTACACGGTGGTGGTGGTGGCGTCAACACGGCTGCGATTCAGCTGTGCAAAAACCTCACCCCCAAGGCGAAAGTCGTTGTCACCGCATCGCCACCGAAGATCGAGCGAGTTAAACAGCTCGGCGCTGACCTGGTGATCGATTATAAGGGCCAGGATTTTGTCGAGGAGGTCAAAGCCTTCACCCAGAACAAGGGCGTAGACGTAATACTAGATCACATTGGCTCTAAGTATCTGGCGCCAAACATGGCGGCATTAGCCATTAAAGGTAGGCTGGTTGTTATTGGCGTGATGGGCGGCGCCAAAGCTGAACTGAACATCGGTCTTATGATGGTGAAACGCCTACAGCTGATTGGTTCGGTACTGCGAGCCAGACCGGTAGACGAAAAGGCACACATAACAGCTGAATTCACTAAAACCGTGATGCCGTACTTTGCTAATGGCAAGATTACTCCGCTGATTCACAGGGTCTACCCGTTGCATGAGGTCGCCCAGGCGCACGAGACCATGGAAGAAAGTCGGCATTTTGGGAATATCGTTCTGGCGGTCGCTGCCGCTGAGTAAGGCGCTACTGCAGATAGTTATGAACCGAGCAAAGTCCCGTTGGCGATCTCGCCATTCGCGGTGAACTCGCTGGCGGCGATTTTCTTGCCGCCCTCGGGTCGAACACGCTTCACCTGGATCTGTCCGCCCCCGGCCACGACGTTGAAGCCCGTTGAGCTCACATTCGTAACTTCACCGGGCGCACCACCAGCGTCGGAAAGTCGGGCGCAGTCAAAGATTTCCAACTTCTTGCCTTCCAAGGTGGTCCAGGCGCCGGGTTGCGGATTGGCGCCGCGGATTAGATTGTAGACCTCGTCTATCGATTTGCTCCAGTCAATTCCGACATCAGACTTCTTGCACCAACTTTCATAAGTAGCCTGGGTTTCATCCTGTACGAGCCTCGGTGCATTGCCGGCGCGCACGAGATCTACCGCCTCCATCATGGCTTCGACCCCTAGTCGGAACAGCTTGTCAAAGTACACGCTACCAAGCGTATCCTCATCCGTGATCTCGACCTCCTTCTGGAGCAGGATCGGGCCCGTGTCCAGCCCTTTGTCTGGCCAAAAAATGCTTAAGCCTGTCTTCTTCTCACCCTGAATAATTGGCCAGTTGATAGCACTCGGTCCGCGATGTTTGGGCAATAGCGATGGGTGATATTGGATAGTGCCGTGAGTCGGAATAGCAAGCGCTTCTTCGGGAACCAACAGTACTACGTAAGCCATCACACAAAGACCGGGCTTAAGCGACGCCATCTGATCCCAGACTTCCTTCTTCTTGAACGAAGCCGGTTGAAACACGGGCACGTCCTTGGAGACCGCATAATCCTTTAGCGGGTCGGGCCTCTGCCCTTCCTTATCTGGCGCACAATAGACACCGACGACATCCTCGCCGCGCTCTAGGAGTGCTTCTAGCACGGCTTGTCCGTAGGCCTGTTGCCCATTGACGACAATACGCATGTGTTCCCTCCTAGAAGCGTAAGTATGACGAGTAAACGCTAGACAGCGCCTTGCTCGTGCGCCGCCGCTATCTCTTCGTCACTGTACCCTATCACTTCCTTTAAAATTTCGTCGGTGTGCTCGCCTAACAGTGGTGAACGTTTTACCTCGGACGGGGAGTCGGAGAGCTTGATCGGGTTGCCAACCGTCAGGTACGAGCCCCGCGTCGGGTGGTCGACTTCGACGACCGTGCCTGTTTGTCGCAGCGACGGTTCTTCCACCAAGTCCTTCATAGAAAGAATCGGGCCGCAAGGAACGTTTAGCGGATTTAGGATCTTCATAACTTCAAACTTGGTTTTGGTCTTGGTCCATTCCTCGACCATGGCAAAACATTGGTCGAGCTTCGGCAACCGATCGGCAGGGGTTCTCCAATCGGGATGGTCGACAAGGTCTTCCCGGCCAATAACCTTCATCAGCGGTTCCCAACCCTGGGGCTGGATTATCACATAAGCATAATCGTCGGGGCCGCCGGGTGCACATTTGACCGCCCAACCGGGCTGTCCGCCCCCGGATGCATTACCCGCCCGTGGCACCGCATCGCCGAACTTACCGTTGGGATACTGTGGGAACTCCTTCAACGGCCCATGCTTTAGTCGCTGCTGGTCGCGCACCTTCACACGACAAAGATTCAGCACGCCGTCTTGCATGGCACAGGTCACCCGCTGCCCACGCCCCGTCCGCTCACGGTGGAAAAGGGCGGTGACGATGCCGAGAGCAAGATTCAAACCTGTGCCTGAATCTCCAATCTGGGCGCTGGTCACCAGCGGCGGGCCGTCGTCGAAACCGGTGGTACTTGCCGCACCGCCGGTGCACTGGGCCACGTTCTCGTAGACTTTGCAATCCACATAGGGCCCAGGGCCGAATCCTTTGACCGAAGCATAAATCATGCGCGGATTGATTTCCTGGATACGCTCCCAGGTGAACCCCATGCGATCAAGCGCACCGGGCGCGAAGTTCTCCGCCAGAACATCACATTTGCGGATCAGCTCTGCAAAGATTTCTTTGCCATGCTCGCTCTTGGTGTTAAGCGCAATACTGCGCTTGTTGTGGTTGAGCATGGTGAAGTAGAGACTATCCACATCGGGGATGTCGCGCAGCTGACTGCGGCTGATGTCACCGACACCAGGACGCTCGACTTTAATGACATCCGCCCCGAACCAGGCCAGCAGTTGTGTGCAGGTCGGTCCGGACTGTACGTGGGTCATATCCAAAATACGGACCCCATCTAACGCCTTTCCCATCGTACTCCTCGCATCGTGAATTACAGTTGGTGATAAGGATCAAAATGGACGGCGCCACGTGCGGCTCCGTTCATGACTACCACCCAAAACATTCCTATTTGTACATCGTCTGATTTCTTGTGCCCGGTGCCCACACATCGATATCAACCCAGATGTTTACCAGGGCCGGCTTACCCGAGGCCACCGCTTCGCGCGCCCGCTCTAACGCCGGGCGAATCTGACTCGGCTCACGCACTTCTTCACCGTGACCGCCGAGCATTTCGGCGAATTTATTGAATGGCACGTCACCAAGCCTATTGCCGACATCGCCGCGCTCTTTACCGTACTTCATGATCTGGCCACAGCGGATCTGATTCATGGCCGAGTTGTTACCGATGACACCAAGAAACGGCAAATCAAACCGCACACACGTCTCGAAATCCCAGCCAGTGAGCGAAAACGCACCGTCACCGAAATAACACAGTACTTCTTTCTCTGGGTGCACATACTTAGCAGCCATTGCGAATGGCACACCGACACCGAGGGTACCGAGTGGGCCAGGATCCATCCAATGCCCGGGCTGGCGCGGTTGCACCGCTTGCGCCGTGATCGTGACGACATCACCGCCATCGCCGATGTAAATCGTGTCTTCGGTCAGAAATTCGTTGAGCTCGTAAGCAACACGATAGGGATTAACTGGCACTGTGTCAGATCTAAACTCTGGCAGCATCTTTTCGTAGCGCTTTTCTTCCTCTGCTCTCAACTCTTCGAGCCAGGCCTTACGTCGCTGGGCGCCGTTATCGGCACGTCCACTGGCAGCATCGGTGACCGCACTCAGTATGCGTCCGACATCGCCGACTAAGCCCAGTGAAATGTCACGGTTCTTGCCGACGGTGCGATAATCCATATCGATCTGCACCACAGTGGCGTCAGCCCGCAGCCGCTTACCGTAACCCATACGAAAATCAAACGGCGTACCGACGATGACGATGACATCCGCCTTGTCGAACGCTAGTCGTCGCGTGCGATGGAAG
>CAXMNC010000160.1:0-2084 GCA_964194625.1 Acidiferrobacterales bacterium | reverse complement strand
ATGGCAAGCAAAACACCCGCCGCACAACCAATAGTAATTGATGGGTTGATCGTCATTTCCGCACTCTACGTAGTCACACACATCCACGGCGCGATAAAGAAGATTCAACCGCTGGCCGAAACTCTCGAGATAGGGTTCTGGATCGGTTTGTTCTGCTTGTTGCTTGCTGTTTACCCGATCGGTAGTGGCGCTGGGCTATTTGGCTAGCCCCCTTGGGTCCGCTTGTGGCCGAATGCGGACCTTGAATTTGCTCCGTTTTCACTGATCTGAACGACCGCTTTTGGGAAAAGCGGCCTGTCAGATTTCCTCAATGTAAGTGACACGACGCAAGCCGAGTTTGCGAAGATACCAATCGCCCGGATTTTTCTTGGTGCCATCCAATAGTGCACCTAGATAGCTACGCTTGATCTTCAAATGCCGGGCGGCTGGCCGCAAACCGCCCTGTGCTTTCACTACTTCCTTGATTTTACGGCGTATCAGCGCTTGCTCTTGTCTTGTTGGTGGTTTGATTACTGGATATCTCATTGTTTTACTCTATAGACGTAATTGCTAAGCAAACTATGAGGGCCAGTCGAATAAATCCAATGCCTGGTCTGAAAGCTGAACAATCGGCAAAGATTAGGAAGATGGCACTCGTATGAACGTCCGGTTTACGCTCAAAAGCGGCCGTTAGGCTAAGATTAGTCGAAAGGTCGGCTAATGACCCTTCAGTCTTAAGTGCGTTCCTACAATGCACTGTCGCCGGACTCGCCCGTGCGAATGCGCCAGACTTGGCCCAGCTCGGTCACAAATATTTTGCCGTCGCCGACTTTGCCGGTTTTTGCGCTTTCAATAATAGTTTCGACGGTGCGTTCGACAAGGTCATCGGACACAGCGACCTCTATCTTGGCCTTTGGCAGGAAATCGACCACGTATTCGGCGCCCCGATAAAGTTCAGTATGGCCACGCTGCCGACCGAACCCCTTGACCTCGCTGACCGTCATTCCCTGTATCCCGATCTCGCTTAGTGCATTGCGAACGTCGTCGAGGCGAAACGGTTTAACGATGGCGGTGACAAGCTTCATTCGGAATCTCTGCGGTTGGCGGCGAAGAATGTTCTATGCTAGCAATACCGTCGAGCTAAGTGTACAAAGAAAAGCGGCAGCAACGATCGACGATCATGGCAACGGCAATACTCAAGGAACCTGCGGGACTACGCTATAACGGCGTCGCTCTCCTTTATGCTACGGGTGGCTATGTGATCGGCTTGGCGGGTCTTTTTCACCCTGCTTGGGCAGTTAACCTGCTAGCTACCTTGCTGCTAGCGCACGCAATGGCGATTTCCGCCTACCTGATTCACGAGTGTGGTCATCAGCTGGTATTCAAACGCAGCGGACACAACGCCCGGCTCGGGCGGGCGGTGAGTTGGCTGTGCGGCGTCGCGTATGGCACCTATGAGGACATGCGCTACAAACACTTTCGGCACCACGTCGACAATGGTGATGTGGTTTGGTTTGATTACGAGAAATTCTTCGAAAAGTACCCGGTTGTCCTGAAGATCACGCAGGCTCTTGAATGGTTGTATGTTCCTGCACACGATCTGATCATGCATTTCATCATGGTGTTTACGTCGTTCATCATTCCAGAGCGGCGTGACCAGCGCTCGAGAAATCTGATCGTCATTATCGTGCGCGGCTCTGCTTACCTGGCTCTGTTGGTGTTTTTCCCAAAAGTCGCGGTTCTGTACGCGATAGCATATTTGTTGATGATGCATGTGTTGCGTTTTATGGACGCGCTGCAACATGACTACCCGTATGACGCGACGTTGTTTGATTATGTTCCGCCGCCGCACAAAGGCGACCGCGACTGGGAGCAGGAACATACCTTCAGCGTGCCGATATCCATGCGCTTTCCGAAACTGAATTGGCTAACCTTAAATTTCGGCTACCACAATGCGCACCACTTCAACATGAACGTGCCCTGGTACCGATTGCCGGCACTGCATCAGGAATTAACAGGAAACGATCCGGCGCGCGTTATCCCATTTAGCGCACAGCTCAAACTCTACCATCGCAATCGGGTGCTCAGGATTTGTAACCCGCAAC
>CAXMNC010000159.1:0-84806 GCA_964194625.1 Acidiferrobacterales bacterium | reverse complement strand
TTGACCTAAGCGTTGGGCCAGCGCATTGATATGGGTCTCGGTACGGGCCCGCGTGGCGGCAATGGCGGCCCGGTGGCCCGCGAGCTCTTGTCGATGGACCGCGACCACGGCGGCGGCGGGGCCGGTGTCGCCCCGTAATCGATCGTGGATACGATATAATACGGCCCCGATCACCAACGGCAATACCACCAACCCGGCCACGGCCATGACGCCGAGTTGGCGGTGGGAGAGACACGAGTTCTGGCCCGTCGCTGTTTTGCCGGGAATGATAATGACGTTCATAGCTCCCTATCCAATACCTTTTTATCTTATCGCCAACAAACTACGCACCTTGGTTCACCGGCGCTATGTCACGGGCACTGGCTGAACAAAGGCGATCGGCGCCTGCTCGGCGTTATCGTAGGAGATCAACTCCCACGCGGCTTTGTCGGCCACCAGGCTACGCAACAGTCGATTGTTCAAGCAATGGCCAGACTTATGAGCACTAAAAGCACCGATCAGAGGATGCCCAAGCAGATATAGATCTCCGATAGCGTCGAGCACCTTATGTTTGACGAACTCATCCTCGTAGCGCAGTCCGTCCTCATTCATGATTCGAAAGTTGTCCAAAACGATGGCGTTATCCAAGCCGCCGCCACGTGCGAATCCGGCTTGTCTTAAACTCTCGATGTCGCGCATAAACCCGAAGGTACGCGCACGACTCACCTCTCTTACAAATGAAGTGGTCGAAAAATCTAGGCTCGCCACAGCCGGGACACGCGTAAACAGTGGGTGATCGAACTCGATCGCGAACGAGACCTTAAAGCCCTCAAAGGGTTCAAATCCAACCCATTTATCACCGTCTTCTATGCGGATCTTTTTGCGAATACGCATAAAGCGCTTGGGCATGGATTGTTCCTCAATACCCGCTGATTGGATGAGAAAAACGAACGGCCCCGCGCTCCCATCCATAATCGGAACTTCCGGTGCCGTTAGTTCAACATAGGCATTATCGATACCGAGACCGGCGAATGCCGACATCAAGTGCTCAACTGTGGAAACCCTGACACCGTCACGTTCGAGGGTAGTAGAAAACCGTGTATCGGTGACATTCTCCGGACACGCTCGCATCTCCACAGGTTCATCCAGATCGATGCGCCGAAAGATGATGCCTGTTTCGCAGGGGGCGGGACGCAAGGTCAGGTAAACCTTGCTACCGGTATGCAACCCTACTCCCGTTGCCCGGATGACATTCTTCAGTGTCCGTTGTCTGATCATTTATAGTTATTAGTGCGATCCCTGCGTTAGAGGGCACACGATCCCTACGGAGTTAGCCGTCCTAGTTTCGAATTTAAATTATGATTCTTTATCTTTATATGGTGGCGCAGCACCAATCCAGGTGCCTGCCTGGGGCGACAGTTCCACCGCTAGTCACGCTTAACGGATATTATTAATGTAAAAGCTTACCTATGTCCAGTGTAGTCTATAGCCCCCCATTGGTAACAGGTAGACCACTGCAACCTACTGATTTTTAAGATTAATCCGCCTGTCTTCGCAGAAATGCTGGGATATCTAGATACTCCAACGCGGCCTCTCCCTTGGGCACTTCGTCGTAACCACCACGACGATTGCGGATGACGGTAGGTGTATCAAGCGCCTCGTAATCCGTGGTCCCAGTACCGGTGCGAACAATTTGATACGGTTGTTGTCGCTTCTGACCTTGACCCAGACCGGTGGCGACGATGGTTACCCGGAGTTCGTCTTGCATATCCGGTTCAATAACCGTGCCCACAACAACGGTGGCATCGTCGGCGACGAACTCTTTGACGGTATTGCCGACCTCCTCGAACTCACCGATAGACATGTCGAGACCGGCGGTGACGTTTACCAGCAGACCACGCGCGCCAGAGATGTTGATGTCTTCGAGCAGCGGGCTCGAAACCGCCGCGAGCGAGGCTTGGGTGGCACGGTCCTCGCCGGTGGCAGCGGCCGATCCCATCATCGCCATCCCCATCTCCGACATCACCGTACGCACATCAGCGAAGTCGACATTTATGAGGCCCGGCCGCGTGATCAATTCGGCAATACCTTGTACCGCGCCCTGCAGCACTTCATTAGCCTGACTAAACGCATTTAGGAGTGTGGCGCCTTTGCCAAGTACGGTAAGCAGCTTTTCGTTCGGAATCGTAATTATGGAATCGACGTACTCGGTCAGTTCGCGGATGCCGTCCTCCGCGATCGACATGCGTTTGCTTCCCTCGAAGAGAAACGGTTTAGTCACCACAGCAACGATGAGAATGCCCATGTCCTGGGCGACCTGTGCCACAATGGGGCCGGCGCCGGTACCTGTACCACCGCCCATACCAGCCGTGAGGAACACCATGTCCGCACCCGCTAGTGCCTCGGCGATTCGTTCGCGATCCTCGACCGCGGCTTGCCGACCGATAGCGGGATCCGCGCCGCAACCGAGACCTTGGGTTAGATTCGCGCCAAGTTGCAGTACGGTCCGCGCACTCGATTTCTTGAGTGCCTGTGCATCTGTGTTGGCATTAATGAACTCAACACCTTCAATATTGGCGGCAACCATATGATCGACGGCGTTTCCCCCGCCGCCACCGACGCCGATTACTTTGATGATGGCCTGTTGGCCGTATGTATCCATCAACTCAAACATAGCTTGGTATCTCCTGTTTCGGGATGCCTGAAAAATGCAAATATCCTCTTAACACTGCAAAACAAACGCTCTCACTGCACATCAGAAGTTCCCCTGGAACCAACTCCTGGCCTTACCGAACATGCCCTTGAAGCTCGAGTTCGAACTCCCGTGGGTTAGATAAGGCAAGCCGTCCTTATTTTGTGCTCCATACAAAACGAGCCCTACGCCGGTGGCGTAAATCGGGTTGTGGAACACCCCAGTCAATCCACCAACATACTGTGGAACGCCAAGTCGCACCGGCATATGAAACACTTCTTCCGCGAGATCGATCATTCCCATCATCTTCGAACTACCGCCGGTTAACACGACGCCAGAGCCGATGACCTCTTCGAAGCCACTACGTCGCAGCTCCGCCAGCACTAGGCCATATAGCTCCTCAATACGGGGTTCGATTACCTCAGCCAGAGTTTGACGAGACAGCTTCCGTGGTGGGCGATCGCCGACGCTGGGAACCTGTATTGTTTCGTCGCGGCGCGCCAGTTCGGTCAGGGCGCATCCGTATTTCATCTTGATGTCCTCTGCATGTTGGGTCGGTGTACGCAACGCGACTGCAATATCGTTAGTAACCTGATCGCCGGCGATAGGGATCACCGCCGTGTGGCGTATAGCACCTTCGGTAAAAACAGAGATATCTGTCGTGCCGCCACCGATGTCGGCCAAGCAAACGCCGAGCTCTTTTTCGTCTTCTGTGAGAACAGACGTACTTGACGCGATCTGTTCGAGCACGACGTCGTCGACCTCGAGTCCGCACCGACGGACGCACTTAATGATGTTCTGTGCCGCGCTCACGGCACCGGTGACAATATGTACCTTGGCTTCCAGCCGCACACCACACATGCCCTGTGGCTCGCGTACGCCATCTTGGTTATCGATCACATATTCTTGTGGCAGGATGTGCAAGATCTTTTGATCGGTTGGGATCGCCAATGCACGTGCCGCCTCGATCACGCGACCCACATCTCCACCGGCAACTTCTTTGTCTTTGATTGCAACGATTCCATGCGAATTGAAACTGTTTATGTGGCTGCCCGCGATCCCAGCGTATACCGAATGAATTTGGCAACCGGCCATAAGCTCGGCTTCCTCTATGGCGCGTTGAATTGACTGCACGGTAGATTCGATATTTACCACCACCCCTTTCTTCATTCCCCGTGAAGGATGATGTCCTGCCCCTATGATTTCGATCTCACCCGTCGGACACGTTTCCCCCACAATCGCTAACACCTTGGAAGTGCCGATATCGAGTCCTACGATCAGTTTCTCGTCATCCCGCCTAGACATAGTTCACCTCTTGGTTCTATCACTGTGTGACAGTCAAATTCGCTTTTGAAACGACGGCAGCCGGTGGAACAGACCATGCCACCGCAAACCCATTTGCGTAGCGCAAGTCCACCTGCTTGATCTTGGATTCATACCTTGCTAGTGCCTGCGAGTAAACACGTGCGAAGCGTTTGATCTTCGCGTCAGCATTCTCACGTTCGAGAACAAGTGTTACACCAGTATCGAGCTGTAGCCGCCATGTGCGCCGGGGTGTCAACGCGACGCCCACGATCCGCATCGTGACTAGCTGCAGCAATTTGCTGAAATCCCGGTAGCGCGCGAGCACGTGAGCGTGAGTACCTTCCGGGCCCTGGAGCTGTGGAAGGTCGGGGGCAGTATATGCAGCATTCAGCCGCACCAACTCGCCCGCATGATTTAGCCAGGCATCTTCACCCCATTTGCTCACTAATTCTTGCTCCTCGAAGCGGATATGCAGATCGCGCGGCCATTGACGGCGTACGGATGCGCGATACACCCAGGGTATAGATTCAACATGCTCTCTCATCGAATTCAAATCGGCGGCAAAGAAATTGCCACGTACACGGTTCTTCACAGCTGCGACCAAGTGGGCGCGCGTTACATGTTCAAATCGGCCTTCAAAATTCACATTGGCGATCGGGAACGTGTCCGCACGTAAGAACCAGTCGAGCACGAGCGCGGCGAAAACTAGAAACACTAGCGCCGCCAACATCGTCATTCCAGCTCGGAATGGCGTGCTATCGTCCCAAAGCAAGTTGCTCAGACGCTTTGTAAAGCCAATGCGCACCTTAGTTGTATTACGCCTGTTAACTCTTGCCATTAAGCCTCACCAACTATTCGCACTTCTGTTTCCAACGTAATGCCCTGCTGCTGTTCGACGCCTTTGTGAACACGCTGCATGAGGTCTTCAATATCAGCTGCAGTAGCACCGCCAGTGTTCACGATAAAATTTGCGTGCACCTGTGACACGCAGGCGTTACCAACACATAACCCTTTCATCCCACTTGCTTCGATTAAGCGTGCGGCATAATCGCCCGGCGGATTCTTAAAGACCGAACCGGCGTTTGCAATTTGCGTTGGTTGGGTTTGGCCCCGCTTCGCCAGCAATGTCCTGATGTTGGCCTTTCCCTCGATGGCGTCACCCTGGGCCAGTTGTAGATGTGCAGCCACAAACCAATCATCTGCGGGTCCTGTTACGCGCCGGTAGCCAATCTTGAAATCAGAGCGCATGCGATTGCGTACCCGGCCTTGGCGGTCGATAGTTTCCACTTTATCGACGATGTCCCAGGTCTCGCCGCCAAACGCGCCGGCGTTCATGGCCAGCGCACCGCCCATGGTTCCAGGAATCCCCGCCAAGAACTGCGCGCCGGTAAGGCCGCGGCCAACCGTGAACCGCGCGACTTTTGCACCAGCAACACCAGCTTCCACTCGCACGCGATGTTCACCTACCATTTGTAAACGGTTGAGCGCTCCACGCGTGGCGATTACGCAACCTCGTATTCCGCCATCACGGACAAGCATATTGCTTCCAAGACCAAGCCAGTACACGGGTTGTTCGGTTGGCAAACCATTCAAGTACATGGCCAAATCGGCGATATCGGCTGGCACATAGAAATAATCTGCACAACCGCCGACACGCCAACTCGTATGTTCGGACATAGGCTCATTGACCCGCAATTGGCCTCGCAAGCTACGTTTACTGTGCGCCACGATCATTTCCACCTCTGTGCAAGCACCTCGGGTAGCACGCTTGCTACCTGGCCAATGCTGCCGGCGCCCATGGTTAACAACAGATCATTCGGGCGCAAGATCTCGCTCAGTGTGTCAGCCAACAGTTCGATATCTTCAACAAAAATCGGATTCACTTTCCCGCGAGCACGTACCGCACGACACAAGGCACGCCCGTCGGCGCCGCTTATTGGCGATTCACCAGCGCTATATGTCTCGGTAATCACAAGCGCGTCAATGTCCTTTAACACCAAGCTAAAATCATCAAGTAAATCGTGGGTACGGCTATAGCGGTGCGGCTGAAACGCCACTACCAATCGCCGATCCGGCCATCCATGTCGTGCCGCCACCATCGTTGCCGCGAGCTCTCGTGGATGATGCCCATAATCATCAACCAAGATCACATCGCCATCACCGAGTGGTAGTTGGCCCAGCACCTGAAATCGCCTCCCGATTCCAGAAAAATTAGCGAGCCCGCTGGCGATCGCCTCTTTCGCTACACCAAGCTCACGCGCTACTGCGACTGCAGCCAATGCGTTCAATACATTGTGTGCACCCGGTTGGTTGAGCGCAAGCTCAAGCCACTCTGGACGATCATCCAAATCCACCGTAAAGCGCATCTGCAAGCCTTGTTGTTCTATGTTGCGAGCACGGACATTGGCTTCTTCACAGGTGCCATAAGTCACTATGGGCTTATTGATTTGGGGAACGATTTCTCGCACGACAGGATCATCCAAACATACGATGGCAAGACCGTAGAACGGCAGATTGTGTAGGAAACTGACAAACGTCTGTTTTAACTTTGCGAAATCACCCTCGTAAGTACTGAGATGGTCGTTGTCGATATTTGTCACCACCGCGACGAACGGCTGCAGATGAAGAAATGAGGCGTCACTCTCATCGGCCTCTGCTACCAAGTATTCGCCATGGCCCAAACGGGCATTACTCGCAGTACTGTTGAGTCGGCCACCGATCACAAATGTCGGGTCCAGTCCACCCTCCGCCAGTACACTGGCAATCAAACTGGTAGTGGTTGTCTTGCCATGCGTGCCGGCAATAGCGATGCCGCGTTGAAATCGCATTAACTCGCTCAACATCTCGGCTCGTGGCACTACGGGTATTTTGGCTTTCTTCGCCGCCATCACTTCCGGATTCGTACCGTTGATGGCTGAAGACACAACAACCGCATCAACGCCTTCGACAAGCGTCGACTCGTGGCCAATGTGTACCGGTATGCCAAGTGTCGTCAGCCGGTGGGTGTTGGTGCTTTCTCGGACATCCGAACCAGAGACGTCAAAGTGCAGATTATTGAGAACCTCGGCAATCCCACTCATGCCAGCCCCGCCGATACCGACGAAATGGATACGTTTAACCCAGTTATGCATGCATCGCCTCCATGCATAGCTGCCCAACCGTTTCTGCTGCGCCAGGCATAGCACAACGACGTGCGTTAACTGCCATCTTCATGAGCAACTGACGGTTGCCATTAAACCGTGCAAGCAGATCGCTCACGCGCGACGCCAAGAACTCTTGCTGCGGAAGCAGAATGGCGGCATCGCGTTCCGCCAGAAACTTCGCGTTGGCTGTCTGATGGTCGTCGGCCGCGTGCGGTAACGGCACAAGGATTGCTGCGCAACCGGCAACCGTGAGCTCGGCAATCGTCATGGCGCCGGCCCGACAGATGATCAAATCGGCCCAACGATAGGCCCCCGCCATGTCATCAATGAAGGTGGTCACATCGACCTCGGCGGGGATACCCTGGTATGCGGCCCGCGTTGATTCCAGCCAGCGCTCACCGCACTGGTGCCAAACATCGGGACTATCGTCCTTGGTGAGTCCACGCAACGCCTTGGGCACCACCTCGTTGAATATCTGGGCGCCTTGACTGCCTCCCAATATCAACAGACATAATCGGCCTTCTGGCATGGTGTCGAGCTGTGGCGCCGGCAACTTGTCGATTTCTCGCCGCACGGGATTGCCAACATGCCTGGCCCGTGGCCGGTGTTTAAAGGCACTCGGAAATCCAGCCAAAATTTGATCTGCAAACAAGGCCAACCAACGGTTAGTCAACCCGGCGACCGCGTTTTGTTCATGGATCAAGAGCGGTTTGCGCAATAAGCAAGCAACTAAGCCACCGGGACCGGCCACGAAACCGCCCATCGCCAGCACCACGTCCGGGCGCCGCCGCAGCATAATATGCAGCGATTGTGTCATTGCCACCACTAACCTAATTGGCAACAGCAGCCACCCCATAAAGCCATGACCGCGCAAACTGCGGATTGCTATCCATTCAATCTCGAAGCCGGCCGCCGGCACCGCGCACGATTCCAGGCCTGCCTGTGTTCCCATCCACACCACGCCTATACCCTGGCTCCGCAAGTATTCGGCCACCGCTAACCCGGGAAACACGTGCCCACCGGTTCCGCCCGCGACTACCATGACATTGCTCAACGCACACCCCATGCGTGCAGACGGGTTTCGCGTTCAACCATGAATAACAAGCCCACTGCGATCAGGCTTATCATCATGCTGCTACCGCCGTAACTCATGAAGGGCAGCGTCAACCCTTTCGTCGGCAATAATCCCATGTTCACGCCCATGTTAATCATCGCCTGTAGGCCGATTAGCAGTCCGATGCCCTGCGCGAGCCGCGCCGAGTAGAGCAGTCCCGATCGCTCTGCCTCCTTCGAAATTACAAACGCACGAGTTATCACGATTCCAAACAATACAAGCACGGTAATCACGCCCAACAAACCAAGTTCTTCAGCCGTAACGGCGAAAAGGAAATCAGTATGCGCCGCCGGCAGGTAGTAAAGTTTTTGTACGCTTGCCCCTAGTCCAACTCCAAACCATTCACCGCGACCAAATGCGATCAACGCCTGCACAAGCTGAAATCCACTGTTGAAGGGATCGGCCCACGGATCTAAGAAGGTCACCATGCGTTGAAGGCGATATGGCGAAATAACAGTCAGCAGCCCCACCGCCACGAAACCGGCCACCGCTACGATACCGAAATGCCAAAAGCGTACTCCAGCTAGGAACAACATTCCGAGCACCGTTGCACATATAACGACGGCCGTACCGAGGTCCGGTTCCTGCAAAAGCAATATGCTTATTGTCGTGACGACTAAACCGATGACGACAACACCTTGAGTGAAGTTTCTTAACTCTTCGCGCCTTCGCACAAAATAGCCGGCGACGTAAATCACCATAAACAATTTTATAATTTCTGACGGCTGCACATTGATGATCCCAAATCTCAACCAACGTGAACTTCCGTTAACAGTAATACCAACCCCTGGCAATAACACCAGCACGAGCAACACGATCCCAACTAACAGCAGATAGGGCCCCGCCAGCTCCCATAGCCGAGCCGGCGTTTTCATAACCAAATACATAAAAATGCAGCCTAGACCGACCGCGATAATTTGGCGCCATAAAAAGTAACTGCTGTTACCGATGCTACGCTCGGCAAAAGAAATAGATGCCGAATAGACCATCACGAGTCCAAGCACGATCAACGCGGTAACGCTACCTAGCAACCACAGATCACAACTTGGCCGCGGTTTTCCAGCCACGCGTCGCTTAGATTTATGCGCTTCGATCGTCACGATTTCACATTTACAATCAGATCGCGCACCGTTGAAGTGAAAACCTCTCCACGGTGTGCATAGTTGTCGAACATGTCAAAGCTGGCGCAGCCCGGTGACAACAACACAACGTCTCCGGCTTGGGCAACTTCATTGGCGCGTGCAACTGCATCAATCATGTCAGACGCATGCGTAACGGGGGCCACACCATTAAACACCGACTCGATAAGCCCCGCATCACGCCCAATTAGCACAACAGCCCGAGCATGTATGGCCACTGCATCCTTGAGCAATCGAAAATCTGCACCTTTGCCTTGTCCGCCCGCGATCAATACAACCGGGCGCGTCTCGCCAGTTAAAGCTGCGTGCGTCGCGCCCACATTGGTCGCCTTAGAGTCATCGACCCAGGTGACGCCGGCATGCTCTGCCACTACTTGGCTTCGATGAGGCAATCCTTGAAAGCGGTTGATGGCACGCTGCATGGCGTCGGCTGGCACATTCATCGTATGGGCAAGCGCCATAGCGGCCAGCGCGTTCGCACGATTGTGCCGCCCTTGCAACAGCACGCAGTCAACCGGGACACGGATTTGCCCACCGTTTCCAAGCCACTCGACACCGTCCGCCTCGATCAGACCAAAATCTTCGTGTCCATGTGGCGGCCCGAGTCCAAAACGGATTTGGCGTCGACCCGATATGGCCATCGCCAATACCGCATCGTCGTCTCGATTCAAAATCATGATGCCGTCACCGTTGAACACGCGGGCCTTGGCGGCTGCGTATCGCTCGAGACTATCGTAGCGGTCCATATGATCACGACCGAGATTGAGTACGGTCGCGCTAAACGCGTTAAGGCTGTACGTAGTTTCCAACTGGAAACTTGATAGCTCCACGACGTGAACATCGGGACTTGGCGACTCGAGCAAAGATAGAATCGGTACACCTATATTGCCACCGACGCGCGTATCCAGCCCCGCCTCACGACATATCTCGCCAAGCAGCGCGGTGACCGTGCTTTTTCCATTTACACCGGTAACCGCAAGCACCGGTGCAGTGACCGCTTGCGCAAACAATTCGACATCCCCCACTGCCGGTGTACCGTTAGCGATCGCTTTCGCGACTAGGGGTTCACCTAGCGATACGCCTGGGCTAACTACCAATAGACCCGGATCATCGAACAGGCGTGGGTCCCAAGCACCAGTATGACAGTCGACATCGCGTAGCGTGGTGGTCAGCTCATCTAGCATCGGCGGCTGTTCACGATCATCGACAACGGTAACAATGTAGTCACGCGCCGCCAGATAACGCGCGCAAGAAAGGCCCGTAACTCCTAGGCCTACGACCAGTGCCCGTTGCTGTCTGTCTCGTGACATCGCGAGTGCCTGCATGTTCAACGAATCTTTAAGGTTGCCAACCCAATAAGCACCAAGATCACGGTAATAATCCAAAAACGCACGATCACCCTTGGCTCAGGCCATCCCTTGAGCTCAAAGTGATGGTGCAACGGCGCCATTCGAAACATTCGTTTGCCCGTAAGCTTGTAGGTCACGACTTGCAGCATCACCGATACAGTCTCCATGACGAAGACGCCACCCATCACGAACAACACGATCTCTTGGCGAACCACAACTGCGATAACGCCCAAGGCGGCACCCAACGCCAATGCGCCAATGTCTCCCATGAACACTTGCGCCGGATAAGTGTTAAACCAGAGAAACCCAAGTCCTGCCCCCACCAATGCCGCGCAGAAGATAAGTACTTCGCCAACACCCGAGATGTACGGGATGCCGAGGTAGTTCGCAAATTGCACATGGCCAGTCGCGTAGGCAAAGATCCCCAGCGCGCCCGCCACCATTGTCGTCGGCATGATCGCCAGGCCATCGAGACCGTCGGTAAGGTTGACCGCGTTGCTCGAACCAACAATGACGAGATAGGTGAGTAGAACAAACCATGGGCCAAGGTTGAGCGCTATGTCTTTAAAAAAAGGAACGATAAGCTCAGTCTCAGCCGGTGCTTCCGCTGTGTGATAGAGAAACAGGGCAACCGCTAAACCGGCAACGGATTGCAGCGAAAATTTCATACCCGCACCTATACCACGCGAATCTTTGTTAACCAGCTTTTTGTAGTCATCGATTAAGCCGATGGCACCGAACGAAAGTATGGTGAACAGCACGACCCACACGAATCGGTTCGAAAGATCGGCCCACAAGAGTGTTGCTACAAAAATCGCCACCAAGATAACTGCACCGCCCATTGTCGGCGTGCCGGATTTGGTTATGTGGGTGCCCGGCCCATCCGTTCTGACTGTTTGGTGAATTTGACGATATCCGAGTCGACGTATCATTATCGGGCCGACCGTAAAACAAATTACGAGCGCGGTGAGAACGCCAAGAATTCCGCGAAACGTAAGATATCGGAAGACGTTAAAAAACGAGAATTCTTGTGTCAGCGAATCAAACAGAGAAAACAACATTCAGTCTTACCTTTAGTTCGCGTTTGCCTCGCGTGTATCCAGTATGTCAGTTTGGGTAATCTTCTGTACAACATGTTCGAGCCGCATGACCCGTGATCCCTTCACCAACACTGTGGTATCTGCATTTAGATGATGGAGCAGTGCTTCTACCAGCTCCCTCCGACTCGAGAAATGCATGCCACCTTCGCCGAAACTATCAACTGCCAACTTACTTAACGCGCCGATCGCGAACAATCGACTTATGCCAAGCCTTTTAGCAAGCTGTCCAACACGGCGGTGGATATCCGGCGCCGCGCTACCGAGCTCGGCCATATCGCCGATCACCAAAACTGCATCACCGGGAAATTCTTTGAGTACCGCGATGCCGGCAGTTAGCGACGCGGGGTTCGCATTGTAGGTGTCGTCTATAACACGCGATCCGTGCAATCCTGGCTTGATCTCGAGGCGACCGGAGATGCGCCACAGCTTTTCAAGCCCACGTTCAACGTGGTCGAGTTCTGCGCCAGCCGCGATCGAACTCGCGGTTGCCGCAAGCGCATTGCTGACGTTGTGTTTCCCGAGTAGAGGCAATCGCATATCGATATCTCCATCTGTTGTCTGAATTCGAACAAGGCTACCGGTAGTATCAGCTTGGTAGTCCGCCGTGATATCGGCGTCGCTATCGAGCCCAAAGGTCAGACATCGCCTCGGCGAAGCCAAGTCGCGCCAAAAGTCTGCGTACTTATCATCTGCGTTGATTACCGCCACCCCGGTCTCAGCCAGGGACGAAAATATCTCGCCCTTGGCGCGCGCTACGTCCTCGAGACTACCTACACCCTCAAGATGAGCCTCCGCCGCATTGGTTATGGCGGCAATCGTCGGCTGACTGAGTCGACTGAGGTACTCAATTTCACCGCGATGATTCATGCCGAGTTCGATCACCGCGTAACGATCGGCGGGATTCAGCCGTAAGAGTGTCAGCGGGACACCGATTTCGTTATTTAGATTCCCGCGCGTCGTGCAGCCGCGACCCGTTTCAGCCATGATCGTGGCCGTCATTTCTTTTACCGTAGTCTTACCATTACTACCGGTTATGGCGATCACTGGAATGTCGAATCGACGGCGCCAAGCAGCCGCCAGGGTTCCGAGGGCGCTGAGCGTATCGGGAACCTTTATCGACGGTAGCGCAGTCTGAGTGCTCCGGCTCGACAACACACCCGCGGCACCAGCTTGCGCGGCCGCGGCAATAAAATGATGACCGTCGTGATTGGGACCTTGCAACGCAACGAATAAGTCGCCCGGTGACAGCGTACGCGTATCGGTGCTCACACCCGAAAATGTCCGGTCGACACCGGTCAAGGGGGCGTTTAGCACCTGCGCCGCTTTTGCCAACGACATCACGCAGCCTCTCCAAGGATGGTTTGCACCGTCTCACGATCGCTGTAAGGCAGACGCCGATCACCAACCTGCTGATACTCCTCGTGCCCTTTGCCGGCAATCAGCACGATATCGCTCGCATTGGCTTCGGCGATGGCGATACGAATCGCACTCGCACGATCGCGAACAATGTATGGTTTGGCATTCATGCCTGCCGCAATCTCGGCAATGATTTGGTCACCAGATTCGGTGCGAGGGTTATCATCGGTGAGAACAACTTTGTCGGCCAATCGCTCAGCCACACGTCCCATTTCAGGGCGCTTGCCACGATCACGGTCGCCACCGCATCCGAAGACACAATACAGGCGACCCTGGGTGTGTTCGCGTAACGCGCGCAACACTTGCTCAAGCGCATCAGGTGTGTGCGCATAATCCACCACCGCTAGTGGCTGTCCGTTTTCACCACCAAAGCGTTCTACGCGCCCTGCTACTGGCCTTATTCGACTCAAACCTTCGCGCGCTTGCTCCAGGCTGATGCCGCAGGAAAGTAACGCCGCTAATACAGCCAGCACATTGACCGCATTGAAGCGTCCGAACAGCGGACAATGCAATGTGATCTCTCCTAAGGGCGTGGTCGCACGTAACTCAAGACCATCTTGTAGAGGTCGGATCTCCTGTGCGCACACGTCTCCACCGTCCACACCAAAACTGATTACATCCAACTTGCCTTGAACACGTTGCAGTAGCGTGCGGCCGAATGGATCGTCTTGATTGATCGCTGCTCGTTTCAAGCCGTCGACGTCGAACAGCTGTCCTTTAGCTTCAGCATATCTATCCATGCTGCCATGGTAATCGAGATGGTCACGCGAAAGATTTGTAAAGATCGCCAAATCGAAGGCAACACCGACACCACGCCCCTGCTCTAAGGCATGTGACGACACTTCCAAACAAACATGGGTTGCGCCCTTGCGGAGAAATCTTGCAAGCAAGCCATGTACAGATATTGCATCTGGCGTAGTAAGCGCCATTGCCTCCAGAGCGCCTGGAAAACCAGCTCCTATGGTGCCGATTAATGCACAACGTTTTTGCGCACGGTCCAATACCTGAGCCAGAAGATGCGTGCAGGTGGTTTTGCCGTTGGTGCCGGTTACGCCGATCACCAATAGTTTGCTTGATGGCGAACCGAAAAACCGATCCGCGATGATTCCCACTCGTGTACGTAAGTCTTTGCAACTTAAAATTGGAACCGGTGAACTATCGAAATCATAATCACCGCCGGCCTCTCGTAGCACCGCGGTCGCACCACGTGCTACTGCGTCAGAAATATAATTGCGGCCGTCGGCCAGCGTTCCTGGAATTGCAATGAACAAATCATCCGTGTGCACTTGCTGACTATCCATGGTCAATCCGTTGACCGCACAGTCGTCACCCACCGATACTTCCACTATTCCATTCAAAAGTCCGCGCAACGAATGTGGAGTGTCATCTCTTGCTTTCATTGCAATCAGGTCGCGTTGTTGTTACCAGCCGGCGCTGCCCACCGCACCGGTTGCGCGGGTAGATCAGGCGGAATGTTGAGCAATCGCAAAGCACCGGCCATAACTCGACTAAACACTGGCGCCGCCGTCTGCCCACCAAAGTGTCTCTGTTCGCCAGGCTCATCGATGGTAACCACCATAACCAGCCGTGGATTGGAAGCCGGCGCCATGCCGGCGAAAGACGCGACATATCGGTCGTCGGCGTAATTGCCAGCCACGAGTTTGTGAACCGTTCCAGTCTTTCCCGCCACCCGGTAGTACAATACCTGAGCCGCACGCCCGGTTCCGGTGCGACTCACTGCAAGCTCGAGCATCTCGCGGATTTGCCTTGCGGTGCGAGGCGACATCACCCTGCGTGCGCGTACGAGGCTATCGCGCCGCAACAACGTCACGGGCAACATCAACCCATCGTTTGCCAATGCGCCATAAGCGCGGGCCAGTTGTAGCGCGGTCACCGAGATTCCGTACCCAAACGAGACGTTTGCCTGATCGATCGGTACCCAGCCAGATGGCGCATTCACTAAACCCGGGGACTCAGCCGGTAAGCGGCTCCCCGTGGTCTCACCAAAGCCTGCGCGCCTAAACATATTCCACATATCGTTCTTGTTCATGGCCAAGGCTATCTTGGCCGCACCCACGTTGCTCGATTTCTCAATAATCTGCGCGACGCTCAGCCAACCGTAGTTGCGATGGTCGCTGATAGTGCTAGCCCCGATTCGAAGCTCACCGGGTGCAGTATTAATCAAGCTATTTGGCATATACTTACCGCTCTCAAGCGCGAGCGCGATGGTAAAGGGTTTGAGGGTAGATCCGGGTTCAAACACATCTGTTACGGCGCGGTTACGGAATGCTGTGCTCCTCAAGTTTGCCCGATTGTTGGGGTTGAACCCAGGCTGATTGACCATAGCCAGAACTTCGCCGGTACGCGTGTCAAGCACGATTGCAGTCGCCGCGCGAGCATTGTAGGTTTCTATCGCCGCCTTGAGTTCACGATAGGCCAGGTACTGGATGCGTCGATCGATGCTTAGGACCAGGTCCTGGCCGGCTATTGGTAATGAGATACTTTCAACTGTTTCGACGACGTTTCCATATAAGTCCCTCAGTACACGTTTTTTGCCAGGCGTGGAACGCAGAAAGTGATCGTACGCAAGCTCTAAACCTTCCTGACCGTGATCATCGATGTTTGTAAAGCCGATGACGTGGCCACTGACCGAGCCTGTCGGATAGTAGCGGCGGTACTCGCGTTGTAACGCCACCCCAGGAATCTCCATAGCCGTTACACGCTTAGCAACATCCGGCGTTACGTGTCTCTTCACATACATGAACTCGCGTCCATGTGCGCGTTTGACGATTCTCCTAAGTTCGTTTTCGCGGAGCCCCAGCAGTTTGGTCAGCGATGGCCAGCGGTCACGAGAATTTGCGAAGGTCGCCGGGTGAATCCACACCGACTCCACCGGCGTACTGATGGCGAGCGGCTCGCCATTGCGGTCAAGGATCATACCTCGGTGCGCGTTATCGGTAACTGTACGTAAATACCGAGCGTCACCTTGGCGCTGTAGGTAGTCGGAGGCGACAACCTGAAGATATGCGGCACGTGCACCAATCACGACTAGACCGCTCGCGAGCAGTGTAAGCACGATCCAATAACGTATGGGGTGACTACCAGTCTGCACGCCGCGGCTCATGGCGCTACACCTCGCTGCTTGTTCACAATAACCACACGGTGCGCGACCGGGGTTGCCATATGCAGTCGATCGCGGGCGAGCGCCTCTACGCGTCGATGCTCAGACCAAGCCCCCTCTTCAAGCAAAAGCTTGCCCCACTCGATATTTAAAGAATCACGCTCTGTTTGCAGTGACTGATACTCTACAAATAGCAACCGGCTTTGATGACGTAGCATCACTACAGCCATCGCTGTGAGCATTACCAACATAACTAGAAACACTAAACCCTTATTCAAAACCTACCTCGGTGCGTTCTGCTATTCGAAGCATCGCGCTGCGCGCGCGCGGATTACGTTCTATCTCGGCCGCACTGGGTCGTATCGGCTTACCGATAATCTTGAGCCGTGACTCAAATGGCTGTACAAGCAACGGCAGTCCGGGCGGCAGCTCACAGCCGCGAACTTGCTCGCGCATGAAACGCTTGACGATGCGATCCTCTAGCGATTGAAAACTAATGACGGCCAGACGACCACCAGCGGCGAGTGCTCGCATTGCCTGCGGCAGTACTGTCCGCAGCTCTTCTAGTTCTTGATTGATAAACACCCGGATAGCTAGAAACGTGCGAGTTGCCGGATGTAGTTTGGCTTTGCGCCTGGGGACGGCATTACTTACAATGTTTGCGAGTTGCGCTGGTGTATCTATGGGCTGCTGCTTGCGTTCACGCACAATAGCCCGTGCGATGCGCCGTGAAAACCGCTCTTCACCATACTCAAACAACACTGATGCTATCTCTTGTTCGCGCGCGCTGTTGACCCAACGCGCCGCTGATACGCCAGTATCAGACTCCATGCGCATATCGAGTGGGCCGCGTTGTTGAAATCCAAAGCCGCGTTTGGGATCTTCGAGTTGAGGCGATGATACCCCCAGGTCGAACAGCATACCGTTTATTCGCCCCGTTAAACCCCGTTTGTCGACGTACTGATCTAGCATCGAAAATCGTCCCGGTATCACCACGAAACGCTCATCGTCGGCGAAACGTGTACGCGCTGCCTCGATCGCCTGTGGATCTCGATCCAGCGCCAACAATCGCCCATTCGGACCGAGTCGATCGAGTATCTCCGCTGAATGTCCCCCACGCCCGTATGTGGCATCGACATAAACCCCATCGGGCTGCAGGTTTAGTCCGACCATCACCTCCTCGACCAAGACCGGAAGATGTTTAAATTCATCCACGGGCCCGTCACAGTGATAGTGAGCTTAATTCGTCCGGAAGGTCGCCATCCTCATCGACGCCTTCTCCGAGCCACTCGGTGCGTCTAGCGGTCCACGCAGCTTCCGCCCATACTTCAAACTTGTTGCCCTGGCCGATTAACACCACCGTTCTATCGAGTTCCGCGAACTCGCGCAGTGGTTGTGGCAACAGGATTCGGCCATTGCCATCTATCTCGCACTCAGTGGCGTGACCGATGAGCAGTCGCTGCAGGCGCCGAGCCTGCTTGTTGAAACTCGGCAGCCGCACAAGTTTTCGTTCGATTTCCTCCCAATCGGGCAACGTGTAGAGTAGTAGACAGCGATCGCGGTCGACGGTTACCACCATCTGGCCATCGCAGTGGCGCGCAAGGCTTTCCCGATAGCGGGTTGGGATCGCCATCCGTCCTTTGCTGTCCAGATTTAGGGTCGCGAGGCCGCGAAACATCATTCTTACCCTCTAAGCGTAAATTCCCACAAATATCCACAATTCTCCACTATCCGACACTATAGTTAGGATCTTCCAACCCTGTCAAGCACAATCCGCGGTCGAAGCAGGGCTTTTTCCTTTTCAGGACAAACGCTTAGTGAACACCGACGGATGGCCATCAAGGGCGTGAAATAGGCCTCGCCGGCGAAAGCGGCGAGAGTCGGCGATGGGCATCGGTGCTATCTATAAGTAGTTGAAAAATAGAGAAGAATAAGGATGAAAAGCGGGAGCCGACCGATAAGCCGGGTTCTGTCGTGGACAACCATTCATCTAGGGCACACGTCACCGTGCGCCTCAAGCAGCCTACCCGGGAACGGTGCGGGCCACACCTTTGTTCCCCTATTTGGCCTTGCTCCGGGTGGGGTTTACCCTGCCACCGGTGTTACCACCGGCGCGGTGCGCTCTTACCGCACCTTTTCACCCTTACCCCGCACCTATCCGTCGGAACCCTGCTCGGCACGCTAAGGCCACTTCACCGTGAGGAACCTGCGCCCTCTGGCAGCAAGTGTCCGAAGGATAGGTGCGAGGCGGTTTGTTTTCTGTGGCACTGGCCGTGGGCTCGCGCCCCCCAGGCGTTACCTGGCACCCTGCCCAATGGAGCCCGGACTTTCCTCCCCGCACCTATCCGTCGGAACCCTGCTCGGCACGCTAAGGCCACTTCACCGTGAGGAACCTGCGCCCTCTGGCAGCAAGTGTCCGAAGGATAGGTGCGGGGCGGTTGTCTGGTCGACTCCCGGCTTTATTATACCAGCCTAAACCACACGGCGACGCCAATTTCGGCATCAAGGAAGGTCTGATTTATTCAGACCTTCCCGCGGTACACGGCTAGGATTGTTCCCGACAATCCTCTGCATTTCCTCCATGGCACCTGCGACCTACAGGGAAGTAGGAAGGTAGAGCAACGCAGGAGCAGTTGCCGAGACGTGCAGGTGCCGCGAAGCACACAACTCCATGGATGGAGGAGGTAGAACCGCGTCGGGAACAGCGGTCGAGGACGTGCGAGAGCGGCCATCCATGGAGGTCAGATGTGCCGCCATGTTCAACCACTGCAAGTGGTTGAACATGAAGGAAAGCGAAACCGCGCTTTTCGCTTTCCGTGCCCTGAGAAATCCAGGATCGATTGATTCAGAGCTTCCCTAAGTGTCTTTCGCGCTCAGGGCAAAGCGGTAAAGCTCGTGCTTGCGAACGCCGGTAATCTCGGCCGCCAGCGCCGCCGCCTGCTTGGTCGAGAGCTGTCGTAGCAAAATTTGCATAATCCGCTTGGCCTCACGATCTAGGGTGCCAGGCAGCGCGTTCGCCCGCGAACCCTCGACAAGTACCACAAACTCACCGCGCAAGTGTTTGGGATCCTGCGACGCCACCTCCGCGCAGAGTCCACCAAGCGTAGCGTACCGTATGGTCTCGAATTTCTTAGTGAGCTCGCGCGCAATGGCAGCCTTTCGCATAGGGCCAAGAATAGCTGCCATGTCCTCGATGGATGCCACTATCCGATGTGATGCCTCATAGAATATCAATGTCCTGGTTTCATGCTTGCGTTCTTCGAAGAACTTCGTCCGCGCACCCTTCTTGGCAGGCGTGAAGCCCTCAAAACTGAAACTATCGGTCGGTAGCCCGGCAGCCGAGAGTGCGGCAATTGCGGCACAAGCCCCAGGGACAGGAACGACGCGGATGCCATTTTCGATTGCTGCGTGCACCAGCCTGAACCCAGGGTCGCTGATGAGTGGTGTACCCGCATCACTGATTAGTGCGATACACTTACCTTGTTGCAGAAAACGAAGCAAATTTCGAGTCTTGTTGCGCTCGTTGTGCTCATGGCAGGCAGTGAGGCGAGTCGAAATACCGTAGTGGTGCAACAGCTTTCGACTAACGCGGGTGTCCTCGGCCGCGATCAGCTCGACTTCTGACAATATCCGTACGGCCCGGTGGGTCATGTCCTCGAGATTACCGATCGGCGTAGCAACGACATATAGAGTACCTACATCGTTTGACATCGATGCATCTGCTTTAGATACTCTATCTATCCGATTCTTAACGGGATTTATCATGAGATTCGTCTCCCCAATACAGACGCTGACTTCGACTCTGATACTGCTTATCGGATTGATCCTGCAGTCTTGCACAACCGTAACGCAAGAACGACCAAGTACAACAGCCGAACAAGCCGAGCGTACCGGTGAATACGTTCGTGCCGCGCAGGAGTACGAACGCGCCGCCGAAGCTGCCAAGGGACTTGAAAGACAAGACTTCAAACTGAAGTCGGTTGAGACCCTGGTCAAGGCGGGGCAAATTCAAGAGGCACTCGAGAAAATTCAAGAAATCGAAGTAGCTAAGCTTGACCCTAACCTTCATGCTCGCAGATCCATACTCGAAGCGCAGATTGCATCGCACGCGGGCTCCCATGAAGAAGCTATTCGGTTGCTGGACAAAGCGCAAAGTCAACGTAATCTCGATCCGACCCTGCTGGCAGAGATCTACCGTGTGAGAGCAGACGCAGAACTTGCGTTGGGTGATCCCATCGGTGCCGTAAAGAACTTTATTGTGCGAGAACAGTACATCGTTGCCAAGGATACGATTACTGAAAATCAACTACAACTTTGGAGAATTCTAACTTCGCTATCACGCGCTGAGTTGAAGCGAGAGGCGGAATCGACAACTGACCCCGTGCTTGCCGGCTGGATAGAACTTGCCGTCAAGGCAATCGAAAACGCGGGTCGATCCGGCCCGTTGGCGAACGCCATCGACTTTTGGAAAAGAACTCACCCTGATCACCCGGTTTCAGAACAACTACTCAGAACTTTAGCGAGCACCAGGCCCGGCTTAATTGGCCGCGTGGACCGTATTGCGCTGTTAATCCCGCTGAGCTCACCATACGAAGTTGCGGCAAAAGCCGTTCGTGACGGGGTATTGGCAATGGACGCGGCGAACTCCGATCCGGACAAACCCAAGATCATGATCTATGACATCGGCGATGATCCGTCACAGGCGCCGGACTATTATAGACAGGCGGTGCGTGATGGCGCGCAACTGGTAATTGGTCCGCTTGGGCGTGAAGCAGTTGAACAGGTCGTCAGAAAAACGGATTTATCTATCCCCGCACTTCTGCTTAGCCATATTCAAGAAGACAGCGAGCCACTACCTGGTCACATATTCCAATTCGGATTGCCGCCGGAACAGGAAGCTCGCCAAGCCGCCGAGCGCGCTTACCTAGATGGCCATAGACAGGCGGCAGTGCTTTATGCGGAGAGTGACTGGGGTAAACGAATGCTCAACGCGTTCGTTGATCACTGGCAACAGCTAGGCGGCATCCTATTAACGTCGGTACCGTACAATCCGAGCGAAAGCGATCACTCACGCTCGATAAAACAGTTGCTTAACATTTCTCAAAGCGAAGCACGAAAACGCGCGCTTCGGGCAAGACTGGGTTTGAAGCTCAAGTTTCAGGCGCGACGGCGTGAGGATGTTGATCTCATTTTTCTTGCCGCTGACGCGAAGCGCGGCCGATTACTTAAGCCACAACTAAATTATCATCAGGCTCTACACATCCCTGTGTATGCAACCTCACACATATTTACCGGCAAGGATGACCAAGTACGTGACAGAGACTTAGATGGTGTAATGTTCGGAGATATGCCGTGGATGCTGGTGAGCAATGGCCGAATATCAGAGCTTCGACGTGTACTTCAAGCAAACTGGCCGTATGGCCGTAGCCAATTAGATAGGCTATTTGCTTTGGGCATGGATAGTTATGCGATTATTCCGCACCTAAACCGTATTAGTTCGGAAAATGCGGTTCGTTTTAGTGGTGTAACCAGCGGCCTTAGCCTCGGCCGTGATGGCCGGTTACACCGCCAACTCCTATGGGCACGGTTTAGGCGGGGGTCTCCTAAACTGTTGGACACGTTCATAAACTACACTGGGCAATACCAACGGATTGAAGGCGGAACAGGCACGGCACCTGCGACAGGGTCTTGAAGCTGAACAATGTGCGTATGCGCATCTGAAACGCCAGGGGTTACGGCTAATAACGCGCAACTATCGTACGCCGTTCGGCGAGATCGACCTGATTATGGAACAAAGCAACACTATAGTATTCGTTGAAGTGCGTTATCGGCGGTCAAAGGCATTCGGCACACCGGCAGAAACCGTCGGCACCCGTAAGCAGGAGAAACTAAGGGCTAGCGCGGGACACTACCTCCAGCGAAACAGAAAAATCTCCAAGAAACCCTGTCGATTTGATATCGTCGCGGTAACGGGCACGCCAGATAGCAATCAAGTTGAATGGTTACAAAATGCCTTTTGACACAACATGAGTGACGCAAGAGCTGGGAAAAATACGAAAGTGGGTGACGCGACGGCGCTGACGGTCCGAGTCAAGAGAAATTTTGAAGACAGCGTCCGGGCCACTAGCGCTGCAATGGATGAGTTAGCACCATTGATTACGACCGCGGCCATCGAGATGGTCGCCGCACTACACAAACAGGGCAAGATTCTCGCGTGTGGCAACGGCGGCTCGGCTGCAGACGCACAGCATTTTTCGGCAGAAATGCTAAATCGCTTTGAGCGCGAGCGACCTGGGCTGCCGGCGCTGGCGCTCACCACAGACAGTTCGACCATAACTTCAATTAGCAATGATTATGGTTTCGAGGATATCTTCGCTAAGCAGGTGCGAGCCCTTGGCCAACCCGGGGATGTTTTATTGGCGATTTCGACCTCAGGAAATTCCCCCAACGTGTTGTTGGCGGTAGAGGCAGCACACGAACGAGAAATGACTTGTGTCGCCCTCAATGGACGCAACGGCGGCGAATTGGTGTCCGTGCTCTCGGGAAACGACGTCAATATCTGTGTCTCCGATTCGTCCACTGCCCGCATTCAAGAAGTCCATGCAATTATCATCCACTGCTTGTGTGATTTGATCGACTATCAACTATTAGGAGACGTTTAGTATGAAATGCGTTGCGCTAATGACGGCACTGATCATCTTTGTCGCGGGACTGCTCCAAGGCTGCGCCGCCGCGCTGGTGGCCGGGGCTGCCACGGGAGCAGCAGTAGCAACAGATCGGCGTACGACTGGCAAAATGATTGACGATCAGACGCTCGAACTGAAGGCGCAGAAATTGATCGTCGAAGATCCGCAACTAAAGGATACCGTACGCGCGAATGTGACCAGCATGAATGGCATTGTGCTTCTAACCGGGGAGGCAACAACCAAGAGTCTTCGCGACCGCACGCTGGGCAAAGTCAGAACTGTCCAGGGTATACGCCGGATCAACAACCATATTCGTATCGCCCCGCCAGCCGGTCCGTTGACTGCGAGCCGTACGAACGATAAGTGGATTACCAGCAAGATCAAAGGCAAACAGACCACCACCAAGGGCGTCGGGCCCACCCACGTAAAGGTCGTGACGTCGAATTCAGTGGTCTATTTGATGGGTTTGGTTAAGCGGTCGGAAGCCGCTGTGGCAACAAAGCTCGCCCGTGAAACAAAAGGGGTCACGCGCGTAGTCAAACTCTTTGAGTACACTGATTGACGCTTAGTGAATCCAAGATCGTCCAGGACCAGGAACTGCTTAAAGATAGGCTGGCGGCACTACCTCGCCCGCTCGTTTTCACAAACGGATGTTTCGACATCCTACATCGTGGGCATGTGGCCTACCTAGAGGAGGCGGCTACACTTGGCGCGGCACTGATCGTCGGGGTAAATAGCGATGCTTCCGTGGCGCGACAAAGCAAGGGATCCAGTCGACCTATCAATCCGCTTGACGATCGTATGGCGTTGCTCGCTGCCCTCGGTTGCGTTTCGCTGGTTGTACCGTTCGGCGAAGACACACCACTCGAACTCATTAAAACCGTCAGGCCCGATCACTTGGTCAAGGGTGGCGACTGGCAACCGGATAAGATCGTTGGCGCCGACTTTGTTGCATCATATGGTGGAAAAGCCCGCGCTGTCCCCGTACGCTTCGAGCGCTCCACAAGCAACCTGATAGAACGAATTCGTCGACATGGTTAGTGCGGTTGAAGATCTGGCGATTGAATTGGCACGACTCGTCGGGGACGACAACGTGCTCACCGATCCGGCCGATCGGTGGGCCTATGGCTACGACAATTCACGTAAACATAGCCAGCCCGATATCGTTGCATTTGCGACCTCCCTGGAACAGGTACGGGAAACGGTACGCTTATGTAACCGCTATGGCACGACGCTGGTAGCTCGCGGCCGCGGTACTGGCACCACCGGCGGCTCGATTCCCTTGCGCAGAGGTTTAGTACTATCGCTGGAACGCATGGATCGTATCCTGGAAGTGGATCCGGCCAATCGATTCATGCGCGTGGAACCGGGAGTAACCAATCAGGCGGTACAAGAGACAGCGCTTGCACACGGCTTTTTCTGGGCACCCGATCCTACGAGCAGTGCCTTTTGTACTATCGGTGGTAACTTGGCATTGAATGCGGCGGGTCCACGCGCGGTTAAGTACGGCACAACACGAGAAAATGTGTTGGGGTTACGTGCAGTAACCGGTGCGGGTGACGAAATAAACACCGGCGTCTGCACAACCAAGGGTGTGGTCGGTTATGACCTTACTCGGCTTATCATCGGTTCCGAAGGTACGCTCGCCGTCATTACCGAGGCCACGCTTAAACTAATTCCACACCCGCAAGCCAAGCGCACGTTACAAGCCGTATACAGTAACGTAGATAGCGCTACGACAGCAGTATCAGCCATCATGGCTCAACCCGTGATTCCATGTGCCCTAGAATTTATTGACAAGGCATCGATCGACATGATTCGAGACTTTTCGAAGGCCGAGCTTCCAGACAAGGCCGGTGCGTTACTCATGATAGAAGTAGACGGACCCGAATCAGGCATTGACGCAGCCGTCGATGCCGTTAGTCGGGCGGCACAGAATGAAGGGCTGGTGCAACTTAAAGCAGCGAGAACTGAGGCAGAGGTAACTGCGTTATGGGCTACCCGCAAAGCGTTGTCACCCGCCTTACGCAAAATCGCCCCTAACAAACTAAACGAAGATATCGTCGTCCCGGTATCACGTATCCCTGACTTGATAACGGGGCTGGAAGGTTTGAGTCAGGAGTTCGGTATTCCAATCGTCAATTTCGGCCATGCCGGCAACGGCAATATTCATGTCAATCTACTCTACGACTCACAGGACGAAATCCAGGCAGAAAAGGCGCAGCCGTGCCTATCGAAGGTCTTTGACTTGGTATTGGCGCTCGATGGCACGCTCTCTGGCGAGCATGGCGTCGGTCGAGAAAAACGTGACTACATTAACCGAGAGATCGACCCAGTGACCCTCGATCTCATGAAACGAATAAAGCAACAATTTGATCCTAAGGGTATTCTCAATCCCGATAAGATCTTTCCTACCACTGACTGCGAGTAACAAGTTAAGTATTAAGTAGCAAACATCTAACCCCGAGTGGCAAGTAGCGTTCATAAATCCCAAGTTTCAAGTGTAAAGTAGCAAGTCGCAAGAAACACCGGGTAGCGGGACATCAAGCTCTTAACTTGCTACTTGCCACTCGGGTTAGAACTTGCTCCTTGCCACCGAATCGCAGAGCGCCTCCAAGGTAACGGCTAGCGTCACGCCAGTGCTTTCTCGTAGATCTCCCGATCTTCTTCGCTAAAGCAACAGCAAACAATTTCTTCGAACTTATCCCGATAGCTTCGCATTACACCCACTGCGATGCTGGCCGCTGCGTCTATGGGGTAGCCATAGGCGCCCGTACTAATACTTGGAAAGGCGATCGTGCTAACGCCATTTTGTAGTGCTAAATCGAACGAATTTTTATAACACGCAACAAGCAAATCTGGCTCGCCTTTGTCGCCACCCTGCCATACCGGTCCGACGGTATGAATCACCCAAGTTTCCGGCAACCGGAACCCCGGTGTAATGCGTGCTTCCCCGGTAGGACAGCCGCCGATCTTTTGACAGGCTTGTCGCAGTTCTGGTCCAGCTGCCCGATGTATGGCCCCGTCCACACCACCGCCACCGAGCAGGGTCTCGTTGGCCGCATTGACGATGGCATCGACAGCCAGGCTAGTAATATCGGCCCGTACTACCTTAATCATCGTCCCTCCATGTCCGGCGTCGGGTTGGAGTCAAAGCATAAGCCCAAATGCGGATAGGTACCACGGCCAGAATAACGCGATAAAACCAGATTGAAGTTGTCGTGGGTTCAGCGTCGCGGCGTCATTCGCCTCACCGCGCCGCGCCGGGTAGCCCTTTTGTGTTGCGAGATAGCGTTACCTTGCTGCTTTCGTCGAAAAATTGTGCCTTTTTCCTTGGCCACGCCGTTAGATTTCCGTAGGTTGCGTTGTCCTCGCCGCAACACGTCGGGTTGACGCGCGCAAACGAAGGCGGTATTCGGCTTAAGCGATGGGTTGGCGCTAGGCGACTACTACTTGACGACCCTTAGATGGGAAGGCTTCTTTGGTGATTCCTCAGTGGTGACTTCGGGTGCAGTGCGACCTGTTTCGTCAACGGCACGACCCGGCTGTCCGGCGGATTCTTTGGGAAAAGTGACCCCCTGGCCATTCTCGCGTGCATAGATGGCACGGATAGCCGCGACCGGTATCTCTAGCGAGCTGCGCTTACCGCCGAACCGCGTCGCGAATAACAACCACTCATCTTCTATAACGAAATTCTGTACCGCCCGCGTGTGAACATTGAGCAGTATCCGCCCATTCTCAACAAAATCGGCTGGCACGTTGACGCCCCTTAAACTCGTATCTACGACAATCAATGGGGTCAGGCCGCTATCCACGGCCCAATCTCGGACGGCACGAATCAGGTAGGGTTTAATAGGCGTCATCATCAAGTCAAAATAATAATCCAGGCTACATTGTACCTCAATCGCTTATTTTTCGGCCCTGATTTCCCTTTCAGTTTCCGTGAGGCTGAGTTCAAACGACTTACGTTCAAATATGCGCTCGGCGTAGTCAAGTATGGGCTTGGCTTGGCGAGGAAGGTTGATTCCATAGACCCCAAGCCGCCACAAAATGGGGGCCAAACAACAATCAACCAATGAAAACTCATCTCCCAGGATGTACGGCTGCTCCTTGAATATCTGAGATATTACCGTGAGCCCATCGCGGATAACGTTACGGGCACGGGTTACCAGCTTTCTTTCACCACTGGTGATTTGTGGCAGCAGGCCGTACCAATCACGGTCGAAACGCATCAACATAAGCCGCGCACGACCCCGCGACACTGGGTCCACGGGCATTAACGGCGGATGCGGCAGCCGTTCATCCAGGTACTCATTTATAATGAGTGAATCATAGAGTACTAAATCCCGATCAACAATTGTCGGTACCTGATTGTAGGGGTTCAGATCAGCAAGCTCCCGTGGCCTCTTGTTGAGATCGACCTCCACAATTCGACACTCAACATCTTTCTCAAACAAGACAATACGTGTGCGATGACTATAAGGATCGTCCGCCCCAGAGTACAAAGTCATAATGGGTTTTCTATTTAAGGGGGATGCCATTTACCATTTCTCCAGTTACGACAGCCTCGTCAGCGACACGAGCTAAAAGTTGTCTCTAAAATTAGATACCACTCTCTCAGTGCAATTGTTTCCAGTACTCTCGCTTGAGGAGATAAGTGAAGATAAGGAACACACCGAGGAAGATGAGGACATATACGCCAATCCGATAGCGGACCAACTTCGCTGGTTCGCCCAGATATACAAAGAAGTTGACGAGGTCGCGCATGGCTGCGTCATACTCTTCCTTCTTCATGCTGCCGGGACGCACCAACTCAAAACGATCGAACTGCTTACTGCCGTCCTCCATAGTCTTGAACACTGCTCGTTGCTCGCCTTGCCATTCGTAGAGCACATGCGGCATAGCTACATTTGGGAATACGATATTGTTCCATCGGCTGCCTTCGCGATAGAAGCCCGTCATATAGAGATACAGCCACTCGGGACCGCGGAAACGCGCTACTACAGTCAGATCTGGCGGTGCGGTACCGAACCATAGTTTTGCATCTTCTACCGGCATTACCGCCTTCATGACGTCACCGACGTTGTCGGCGGCAAACAGCAGGTTATCCCTTACGAGTTCTTCATCAATTCCAAGATCTTTGCCCATGCGGTTGTAGCGCATGTAGGCGGCACTATGACAAGAAAGGCAATAGTTGATAAAGGTACGTGCGCCGCGCTGAAGCGATTCTTGATCGCCAAGGTCGATTTCTAGAGATGGATGCTTCACGCCCGGCGGCAACGCCGCTGCCGACGTAACCGTCGATGCGGTAAGCAACAAAATCGCTAGGCAAAGGCGTCTCAAGGCTACGTAACCCTGTCCGGTTCAGGTTTGGTTTTGTCGTATTTTGTGTACCAAGGCATCAGGAAGAAAAACGCGAAATACAATATCGTGCAAATCTGCGCCAACGCCTTGTAGATGCCCTCCGGCGGTCGCGTGCCAACATAACCCAAAATAATAAAACTGATAGCGAATATCGTCAGTGCCGTCTTATACATCCAGCCGCGATAGCGAATCGACTTAACCGGTGAGCGATCAAGCCATGGCAAGAAGAAGAACAGCGCCAGGGAAAGACCCATGAAAAACACACCCCACAACTTTCCTGGTATCCAGAAAAAATTGACCGTATTTGCGCGCAGGATCGAGTAGTAAGGTGTAAAGTACCAAAGCGGTTTGATCTCTGGCGGTGTCTGCAACGGGTTCACCGGCACGAAGTTGTCGTGCTCCAAGAACCATCCGCCCATTTCCGGTGCGAAAAACATGATGGCAGCAAACACCATCATGAAAACCGTCACCGCGACCATATCTTTGACGCTGTAATAAGGGTGAAACGGGATCCCATCGAGTGGCACACCATTTTTGTCTTTGTGCTGTTTGATCTCGATACCATCCGGGTTGTTCGACCCAACCTTGTGAAGCGCGACGATATGTAGATATACCAGCCCAACCAACACTAACGGCACTGCTATCACGTGGAAGGAGAAAAAGCGATTGAGGGTCGCGTCCGAGATGACGAAATCACCGCGGATCCATTCTGCTAGCGGTGGGCCCACCCATGGCACAGCGTCAAACAAAGAAATGATTACCTGCGCGCCCCAAAATGACATGTTGCCCCATGGAAGCAGGTAGCCCATAAACGCCTCCGCCATGAGAGCAACATAAATCACCATGCCTATTATCCATAAGAGTTCACGCGGCGATCGATACGAGCCATACAGCAATGCACGGAACATATGTAGATAAATCACCACGAAAAACAGCGAGGCGCCGGTGGCATGCATATAGCGAATCAGCCATCCCCAGGGGACATCGCGCATGATGTATTCCACTGACGCGAACGCCAACTTGGAATCAGGCTTGTAGTGCATGGTGAGAAAGATGCCAGTTAGGATCTGAATCACCAACACCAATATCGCCAACGAACCGAAGTAGTACCAGAAGTTGAAGTTCTTTGGCGCGTAATATTTGGCGATGTGCTCATCCCACACCTTTGTGAGTGGGATACGAGCATCAATCCAAGCGATGAGTTTTTGCATTAGGCGTTTTTGTTTTTCTCGGCTTCGTCCGGGCTTAAACCGACGATTATGCGGGTATCACTCAAGTAAGCGTGCGGCGGCACCACTAGATTGGTCGGTGCGGGTACATTCTTATAAACACGCCCGGCAAGATCAAAAAAGGAGCCGTGACACGGACAAAAGAAACCGCCGGGCCAGTCCCGTCCTAGGCCGGAAGCCGCCCCCTCTACGAATTTGGCTAGCGGTGAGCAACCAAGATGGGTGCAGATGCCCACCAACACGAGTATGTCCGGCTTTATCGAACGCCACTCGTTTTGTGCATAACTAGGTTGCTCGCTTGCATCCGAGCTGGGGTCGACGAGCTTGCCGGCCATTCCCGGCAGCGTGTCTAGCATCTTCTTCGTGCGGTTCACGATCCACACCGGCTTCCCACGCCACTCGACTACCAACCGCTGTCCAGCTTCGAGCTTGCTTATATCCACTTCCACGGGCGCGCCAAGGGCACGGGCACGGGCGCTGGGCTGCATGCTGAGGACGAACGGTATGCTTGCGACTGCCGTACCGGCGAGCCCCAACCCCGTCGTTATTGCAAGCAGCTGCCGCCGAGTCTGGTCAGTGCTCTCATCACTCATGGAGTCCCCCCCTGAAAATATGCGCGCCTTTTTAGTAGACGAGGCCCGGCACTACGCAGCAACAGCGATCTAGATAGTTTGATATACAAATGCATCGCGCAATCGGGGGAAGATTATACATGACCCGTGACAATAATCACCACAGGGCAGGCATCGAATCACCGTATAAGTCAACGCTGTCATGCACGGGAGCACAACAAAGACCGTCCGGATACGGTAGAATTGGCAGGCGGCCGCTCATCAGGCTAGCTAATTCGTCTGTGACGCAGGCCAAACTTGCGCTATTCCAAAGGACTGCCATGCGTCTGCGAAGCCTCTTATCGTACATTGTCCGCGCCGTTGTTTTGGGGCTCGCCATAGCCTTCGTCTTAACAGTCGTTTGGCCCGACTTACTCCACCCAAAGACCGATCTCGTCGAGATCAGACAGGCGCTACCGACTACGGTCAGCCGTCCTGACTTTAGCCCTGTATCCTACGCCGCTGCGGTAGAGAACTCGGCCCCGGCCGTTGTCAATGTAAACACCGCGAAAATTGTCTCAGTGCGCCGTTACTCTTTTTTGAATGATCCTTTATTCGAACGTTTTTTTGGGCGCAGCCTTGATGACCTAATTACACCGCAACAACGTGTCGAAACAAGCCTCGGTTCAGGCGTAATAATGAGTGATCGTGGTTACATTCTAACCAACCACCATGTGATCGAAGGTGCCGATGAGATCCAAGTGTCGCTACGAGACGGTCGCACTGCTTCCGCCAGCGTAATCGGCAAAGACCCCGAGACCGATCTTGCGGTACTAAAAGTGGACCTAGAGAACCTACCGGCCATTACCGTCGGACAGTCAGAGGGCTTGCGTATCGGTGATGTTGTACTGGCGATCGGAAACCCTTTTGGGGTTGGTCAGACAGTCACCATGGGTATTGTCAGCGCCACCGGCCGCACTAAGCTTGGCATCAACACCTTCGAGAATTTTATTCAAACCGACGCCGCCATCAACCCCGGCAACTCTGGCGGTGCATTAATCGATGCAAACGGCAATCTGATCGGCATCAATACCGCGATCTTCTCTCGCAGTGGTGGATCACAGGGGATCGGGTTTGCAATTCCTGTGAGCTTGGCACAAAACGTTTTACAAGACATTATCGAACATGGTCGCGCTTTACGTGGGTGGCTGGGAATCGAGGCACGTGCAATAACGCCGGAGCTTGCACGCTCACTGGAGTTACTCGATACGCGTGGCGTACTCGTAGTCGGTGTACTGCGTGACGGCCCAGCACATCAGGCAGGACTGCAGCCGGGCGACGTCATTCTCACCATAGATGACAAAACTATTGCGGAAGCAAGTGATGCCTTACTAGCCATCTCGAGTCGAAAACCCGGCAGTCGCATAAAACTGCATATTGCCCGCAATGACACCGAGCTCGATCTTGAGGCCGTTGCTATCGAGCGGCCGTCACGGCCACGGTTACGATAATAACATCTGCTGGTGGCGTACCATTAAACGCCGCGGTCGGCGTCGATGGATTCTTCGGTCGGTTTGCTGTACTCGTCACTGTTCTCGTCTGAAGCGCGCTTCATTCGACGCGAAACGAAGATTCCAACCTCAAACAACAACAGCATCGGAATCGCGAGCAGTGTCTGTGAAATCACGTCTGGCGGCGTGAGCAGCATAGCTACAACAAATGTCCCGATAAGCACATAGGGGCGCTTGGACGCCAAATCATCGGGGTCGATCACCCCTGCTCGCGACAGTAAGATAATGGCAATTGGCACCTCGAAAGCGATACCAAAGGCAAAAAACATTGACAACACAAAGCTCAAGAAGGCGCGGATATCGGTCATGACTTCCACACCTTCCGGTGCCATGCTGACAAAGAAACTGAACGCTAGCGGGAACACCACGAAGTAGGCAAACGCCATGCCCGCATAAAATAGTACGGTGCTGGACACCAACAACGGTAGTACCAGTTTACGTTCATGCTTATACAAGCCTGGTGTAACAAATGCCCATAGCTGATAGAGCAGATAAGGGATGGTGATAACCACGGCAGCAGCAAAGGCGAGTTTTATTGGTGTCAAGAAGGGTGATACCGGTTCGATCGCTATCATACTGTTACCAACCGGCAAAGCCCGCAACAGCGGCATGGCAAGCAACTGAAAGATCTTCTCAGCGAATACAGCAAGCGGGACAAAGACGATAAGCACAGCGATAATCGCGTGCATTAAACGATTGCGCAACTCCACGAGATGCGAAATAAACGTACCTTCAGCGGCTTTGTGTTCTTCTGGTTCCACTGGTCTTTCTCTTGGTAGCAGCTTTCTTTCGCGGCACCGTACGTGTCGTCGTCTTCCGCTTCTTCGCTTTCTTGCTCGCGGCCGGTTTGCGCTTCACTGGCTTTTCAACATCCGCAGCCAAGCGGTCTGCATCCAGGCTTTGCTGCAGACCTTCGAAGGCATCGCTCGAGGATTGCTGGATAAGCTGGCGGGTTTCGTTTAATTCGGTATGAAGCTTGCGGAGCTCGGTGAGTTCTTCTGTTCGCAGTTCGTTATCAAAATCTGATTTGACGCTGGCGACGAATTGGCGCATGCGCCCCACCCACTTGCCGGCGGTGCGCGCCACCTCCGGGAGCCGATGCGGCCCCAGAATGACCAAAGCAAGCACGCCGATTAGCGCCAGCTCCCAAATTCCAATATCGAACATGGCTGCAGCGGCGTATCAACACCAGTCGGTTTCAGGCCTTCTGGTTATTCTTCGACGTAACTTCGCCGTCGATTATTTTTTCTGATTTGGTCTCGACTGGTTTCGCTTCATCTTCGTCGTCGTCTTCACCTGCCTTTACGGCCTGCTTGAAGTTCTTGATGGCCGAGCCCACATCGCCACCGATGTTCCTGAGCTTCTTAGCGCCGAAGACAAGAATCACAATGAGCAAGATAATCACCAGTTGCCAAATACCAATACCACCCATCTCTACTCTCCGTTTGTCTGCAATCGAGGCAGATTATCACCGCCCACGATCTGAATATCTACCGCTATAGCGATTCTACAGCCTAACTTTCGCTCTTATCAGGCGGTTTACCATCGACTTTATGGGTTTTTCGTCGCGCTTTTTCCTCTACCCCTGACGTCCCAAGACGGCGCTCCAACTCCCGCAATATATCCGCCGGACCCAGCCCTTGGTGGGCCAATAGCACCAAGGTGTGAAACCAAAGGTCTGCCGTCTCATGCACGATTTGCTGTCGGTCGCCGGTCTTGGCGGCATCGACGGTTTCGGTCGCTTCCTCATCGATTTTCTTGAGAATCGCATCGAGACCGCCCGCGTAGAGGCTCGCCACATACGATGTGTCTTTATCTACACCCTTGCGTGCCTCAAGTACGTTAGCAAGTTTCATGAGGATATCGGACATCTCGTAACAACTTCCTCAAAGTGGCCGGTGGTTCAACGATTCTTACCGTAGATCTCCTGTTCAGTCTTGATGACAGACTCTACTGTAACCCAACGATCCCCCTGGAGTTGCTGAAAGAAACAGCTATGACGCCCGGTATGACAAGCAATACCACCCTTCTGTTCGACCGCCAGCAAGACTACGTCGTTATCACAATCAAGTCGAATGTCGTTGACGATTTGCGTGTGGCCGGACTGCTCTCCCTTTCGCCAAAGCTTGCCGCGTGTTCGCGACCAATATACAGCTCTTCGTTCGCGCACGGTTGCGGCCAAGGCGTCGCGATTCATCCACGCGAGTGTCAACACCCGATTCGTATCTTGCTCCTGCGCGATTGCTGGGACGAGTCCGTCCCCATCCCACTTTATCTCATCCAACCAAGAATCAGACATGGTTTCATCACCGCAAACAAACATTGAGCGTTTGACCCAAGCACTTAGAGTCTAACATCGATATGGTGTTGCATCATACGCTCTTTGGCTTGCCCCACTGTGTACTCACCAAAATGAAAGATACTTGCCGCCAACACGGCGTCCGCATGCCCATCGACAACGCCGGCCACCAAATCATCGAGTCCGCCGACACCCCCCGATGCAATGACCGGTACATTAACGGCGTCACTGATAGTCCGTGTTAGTGCTAGATCAAAGCCATCACGTGTACCGTCCCTATCCATACTCGTCAATAAGATCTCGCCAGCACCGTATTCGTCCATCTTAGTCGCCCACTCGAGCGCATCGATTCCGGTCGGATTGCGCCCACCATGGGTATAGACTTCCCAACGTGGACAGTCGCCATACTCCACTTGCTTTGCATCTATAGCGACGACAATACATTGTTCACCGAAATGATCAGCCGCCGATTTAACAAGTCCCGAGTTAACAATCGCAGCCGTGTTGATGGCCACCTTGTCGGCGCCCGCATTTAGCATTCGACGAATGTCATCATTATTACGAACACCACCACCGACTGTGAGTGGGATGAATACCGTACTTGCCACGGCCTCCACCATTGATACCATGGTGTCACGATCGTCCGAGCTCGCGGTTATATCAAGAAACGTTATCTCATCGGCGCCCTGTTCGTCATAGCGTTGAGCAATTTCAACTGGATTACCCGCATCACGAATATCAACAAAGCGCACGCCCTTAACGACACGACCGTCATCGACATCGAGGCAGGGGATAATTCGAACCGCCAGGCCCATACTGATTCAGCCCAATTCGTCGGCTAACTTCTGCGCTTGCGTCAAATCAAGGGAACCGTCATAGATCGCGCGACCAGTGATGGCGCCTATGATACCGCTGTCGACCACCGAACAGAGCTGGCGAATATCATCGAGCCCCCTGATCCCGCCGGAGGCGATAACCGGGATAGAGATCGCTTCCGCTAGTTTCACGGTGGCATCGATATTCACACCGGTCATCATGCCGTCACGACCGATATCGGTATACACAATTGCCTCGACACCATGGTCTTGATATTTCTTGGCGAGGTCGACCACATCATGGTCCGACAGTTTTGACCAACCATTGATCGCAACCTTCCCGTCTTTGGCGTCTAGGCCTACGATAATATGGCCAAGAAATTCGGCGCACGCATCACTCACAAAGTGCGGTGCGGTCACCGCCTTGGTACCAAGTATCACGTAACTAACACCAGCTTCCACGTATGCCTGAATGGTATCCTCGTCACGGATTCCTCCACCGACTTGTACCGGCACATCCGGAAACGCCCGTATAATACCCCGGATCACCGACGCGTTTGCGGGCATCCCCGCTCGTGCGCCATCTAAATCAACGATATGAAGCCGACGCGTACCAGCCTTTACCCAGCGCTCGGCCATGGCCGCGGGATCGCCAGAAAAAACTGTCTCCTCGTCCATGCGACCCTGACGCAAACGCACACATTTGCCTTCCTTTATGTCGATCGCCGGAATGACTAATAAAGACATGCTACAAATACTCCGCAGCCTGCACTTCCCGCCGGGTATCGTCGCGAGGGCGTGTAGCTGCCCGTAGATACTCGGTCGCTGTTCCCGGCGCGATTCTAACTCCGCCATCCTTGGAGTCGAAGGCGCGCGATGGAAAATGCGCGCAGGCGTCCGGAGCAGCGATCGGGTAGATAGCTGGTGGGAAATGCAGGCTAACCACTACCATCCCAACGCACGAAGTTCTGTAGCACACGCAGGCCCGCTTTCTGGCTTTTCTCAGGATGACATTGCAGGGCAAAAACATTCGCGTGTGCTGCCACCGACGTAAATCGCACCCCGTAGTCGGTAAAACCGGCAACTTCGCGCTCATTGGTCGATTCCACGTAATAACTGTGAACAAAATAAAAGCGCGAATCTTGATCGACGCCATTCCATAGCGGATGAGCACCTACTTGATGCACTTGGTTCCAGCCCATGTGTGGAACCTTAAGCGCTCGACCGTGCGCATCGCTGCCATTGTGTGAGAACTGTCGAACGCGTCCGGCGAAAACACTCAAGCCCGGCACGCCTCCCCCTTCCTCACTATATTCATAGAGTGACTGTAGGCCCAGACAAATCCCAAGAAATGGCTTGGCCTTCGTTGCCTCAAGCAATGCCTCGCGTAAGCCGAGGGCATCGATTGCGGCGAAACAACTGCGGATGGCACCCTGCCCTGGAAAGACAATGCTATCAGCTTGTCGAATATCATCGGCTTTGGAAGTCACGTACACCTTTACCGAGGGTGCGACATGCTCAATCGCTTTGTGCACTGAACGCAGGTTCCCCATACCGTAGTCTATGATCGCGATCGTTTTCATAATCGGGAACTTGGATCGAGGAGTAGCGGCAATAATACTTGTGACCAGAGAGAATATGCACGGACCGTGCGGCTTGCATGTGTCTTTTAGAGACTGCCTTTCGTAGAGGGCACCATCTCTGCCATGCGTGGGTCGCGCTCTAACCCCATGCGCAGCGCGCGACCAAATGCTTTAAATACCGTCTCGGCTATATGATGAGAATTCTGTCCGCGCAAATTGTCGATGTGTAGCGTAGCCTGGGCATGATTACAGAAACCCTGGAAGAACTCATGAATTAGATCTACATCGAAATCACCGACCCGCCCACGTGGAAATTCGACTCGGTATTCGAGCCCGGGACGTCCAGAGAAGTCGATCACAACACGACTAAGCGCCTCGTCGAGCGGGACGTAGGCATAGCCGTAGCGGCGTACCCCTTTCTTGTCACCTATCGCCTTAGACACTGCCTGACCAAGCGTGATGCCTACATCCTCAATAGTATGATGCGCATCGACGTGGATATCGCCTTTTGCCTTAATGGTGAGGTCGATAAGGCCATGTCGAGCCACTTGATCCAGCATGTGTTCAAAAAACGGTATGCCGGTATCGAGTTTAGCTATACCAGTGCCATCTAGATCAACCCCCAAAACAATCTGAGTCTCATTGGTATTACGTTTGATTTCAGCCTTACGTGCGTCCACGGTATTACCAAGCCCGGTCAGAAAAACAGAATGTTACCATAACGGTCCCGCACCACTGGTGCTTACATGCCTTGTCTCAGTGCCTGTAGAAACGACATATTTTCGTTCGCCGTACCTATAGCCACACGCAAGCAATTCGGCGGTACGCCACTGGCACCGTCGAGATTCTTGACCAACACGCGGGCGGCATAGAGTGCATCATAGACGCGCTGGGCATCGGTTTCTTGTACTTGAAACATGATAAAATTCGCTTCGCTTGGCCAAACTCGTATCCCCGGCATGTCGTCGAGCGCCTGATATAAGCGTTCGCGTTCTGCACGGATGCAGCTTACTTGTTGGTCAAAAACCTCCTTATTGGCAAGTGCGAACTGCGTACTCACCTGGGTAAGGCTGTTGATATTGTAAGGTAACCTTACCTTGTCGAATTCTGCCAACCATGCGTGATTGCCAACCAGAAATCCCAGCCTCAGTCCCGCCAATCCCAGTTTCGAAAAGCTACGCAGTATTAGCAGATTGTCGAACTGCTTTAATCGAGGCAGAAATGTGCCATCCGTGAATATGAAATAGGCCTCATCGACAACAACGAGACCTTCCGATCGCTGTAGTACCGCTTCTATCTCTTCATCGGCAAACAGATTTCCAGTCGGTGTATTGGGATACGCCAAGAACGTTACCGCTGGTTGATACGTTTCGATCGCTTCACAAAAGGCGGGGACATCGAGCGCGAAACTCTCAGTGAGCGGAACGTCGAAAAATTTCATACCCACACTCTTGGCAATGATTTCATACATGCTAAACGTCGGCCGTGGCGCCAACACAGAACTTCCGGGGCGTGCAAGCGCCAAAAGAATAATCTGGATCAATTCGTCGGATCCATTGCCAAGTAGTACGTCCATACCTTCGGGAATTCCCATCGTTTCGCATAAGCGCTCCTTCAAACGAATGGGATTGGCTTCTGGGTAGCGATTTATCTGAACCGTCCGCAGTGCCTCAAGCCATGACTGCACAATATCGGACGGCCAAGGGAAAGGATTCTCATTCGCATCAAGCTTAATAAGGCCATCCGAATCAGGCACACCATAGGCTTTCATCGCCTGGATTTCAGGACGAATGAGGCGCTCTACCGATTGTTGGATCTTGCTACTCACGACTGCTTATCGAGAAACGGACGCTGTCCCCTTTTACTGCTTAGTCCTGAATTCAGCCGAGCGCGCATGCGCACTAAGTCCCTCGCCCCGTGCCAGTATAGCCGCCGTCTTCCCCAGATTGGATGCGCCTTCTTTGGTGCACATGAGAAGACTGGTGCGTTTCTGAAAATCGTAAACGCCAAGCGGTGAACTGAAGCGCGCCGTCCCTGACGTTGGCAGCACGTGATTGGGACCGGCACAGTAGTCACCCAACACTTCGGCAGTGTATCGCCCCAAAAAGATCGCGCCGGCGTGATGCACACGCTTGGCGAAGGGCATGGGATCTTCGATCGAAAGTTCGAGATGCTCAGGAGCAAGCTGATTTATCAGTTCGAGCGCCTCGTCCAACCCGCGCACCGTAATCAATGCGCCGTATTGATCGAGCGCCTTTTTAATGGTTTCTTGCCGCTCCATCTCTCCCAACAATCGCTCGATCGCCTGTTGCACGTTTTGGGTAAAGGCCGCGTCCAAGCTGATCAAAATGGCCTGCGCATTTTCATCATGCTCGGCCTGGGCAAATAGGTCCATGGCAATCCAGTCAGCGTCGGTTGCGCCATCACACAACACCACCACTTCCGAAGGCCCCGCTATCATATCTATGCCTACGTCACCAAAAACCATGCGCTTGGCCGCCGCCACATACGCATTTCCCGGGCCAACGATCTTATCCACCCGCGGCACCGTGGCAGTACCGTAGGCCATGGCCGCAATAGCGTGGGCGCCGCCCATCATGAAAACCTGATCAACCCTGGCCAAACTAGCTGCGGCTAACACCAAATTGTCAATGTTCCCGCCGGCGACCGGTACCGCCATCACAACTTTCGGCACCCCTGCGATCTTTGCCGGAATAGCGTTCATGAGCACGGTCGATGGATAGGCGGCTTTGCCGCCGGGTACGTAGACGCCAACGCGTTCCAACGGCCTAATCTGCTGGCCAAGGAGTGTGCCATCGGCGTCGCGATAGTGCCAAGAGCTAGCCGCTTGTCGCTGGTGGTAATCCTCGATGCGGTGGGTTGCCTCTTCGAGGGCCAACCGTTGCGTCTCTGGCAGTGAGTCTAGGGCCGGTTGAAATTGCTCGGGCGGCACTTCAAGGGTAGCGGGTGCCGTGGCCCGGTAGCCATCCAGCCGGTGCACATATTCTAAAAGTGCGTTATCGCCGCGGCCGCGCACGTCGGTAATAATGTTCCGCACGGTGGCTTCCACGTCGAGGTCATCGACGCGAGCGCGCTTCCGTAGCCGTTGGAACTCTTCATTGAAGTTCGGATCGCTAGAGTTTAGTACGCGGATATCTGATGTCGGCATAAGGCCTACCTTACCGCTCGCCTAATTTTTTCAACCAATGCTTTGAGGGTCTTACGCTTCATTTTCGCGGATGCCCGATTGGCGACAAGCCACGCACTGATATCGGCGATATGCTCTACTTCCACCAACCCGTTGGCCTTTAGTGTCTTACCGGTATTGACCAAATCAACGATTCGGTCAGATAGACCGACCAACGGCGCAAGTTCCATGGAACCGTAGAGCTTGATGACGTCGGTCTGTATTCCCTTGGCCGCAAAGTGTCGTCGCGTTGTTTCTACATACTTGGTCGCTATACGCAAGCGTGTCCAGCGCCTTGGATCGTCGCGTGCGGCAAGTTGGCTCGGCTCCGCTACGATAAGTCGGCAGCGCGCAATGTTTAAGTCGAGTAGTTCGTACAGGCTATCGCCATCGTACTCCATGAGAACGTCTTTTCCAGCGAAGCCCAGGTCAGCAGCTCCGTAGCGAACATAGGTAGGAACATCGGAAGCCCGGATTACGATTAGCTTGACGTCCGGGTGTGAGGTGTCGACAACAAGCTTACGGCTGGATACTAAGTTCTCGACCGGATCGATACCTGCCCGTGCCAGCAGTGGCAGGCTCTCCTCCAGAATCCGGCCCTTTGATAGAGCAATGTTGAGCATGATCTGACAAGGCGAGCGTGCTTTTAGTTGTTTACTACGTTCTTAATAATCGCGGTGCTTGGCACCCGTCGGATACGCGCACCCAACTGTGCCAGCTTCTCCTCAATACATTCGTAACCACGGTCAATGTGATAGATGCGGTCTACTACTGTATCGGACTCTGCCACAAGCGCCGCCAGCGCCAGGCTCGCAGATGCGCGAAGATCAGTAGCCATCACCGGCGCACCCATGAGTCGCTCGACGCCATGCACGACGGCGGTGTTACCACGCATATCGATATTCGCACCCATACGTTGTAACTCAAGCACGTGCATAAAACGATTCTCAAAAACCGATTCCGTAATAGTCGCGGTGCCTTGTGCCACGCAATTGAGCGCAACAAATTGCGCCTGCATGTCAGTGGGAAAGGCTGGATAGGGTGCGGTTCTTATATTGACGGCTTTGAGCTCCCGATTCTGCCGATCCAAACACACCCAATCATTTCCGGTTGTAATCTCCGCGCCGGCTTCCCTTAATTTGTCTAGCACCGCTTCGAGATGGCTTGGCTGGACATCGCGCAATTTTATTTTGCCACCGGTCATTGCAGCGGCTACCAAATAGGTTCCAGTCTCGATCCTATCTGGTATTACTTCGTGGTAACCACCACCAAGCGCCTCAACCCCTTCTATAATAATCTCATCACTCCCGGCTCCACGAATCTTGGCACCCATGGTGACCAGGCACTTAGCGAGATCGACTACTTCCGGCTCGCGCGCTGCATTCTCGATTACAGTTGTGCCTTCAGCCAAGGTTGCCGCCATCATGATGTTCTCGGTACCAGTTACGGAAACCATGTCCATGAAGATTCGCGTACCCTTGAGTCTACCGGCGCGGGCCTTGACGTAGCCTTCCTTGATCCCAATCTCAGCCCCCATCGCCTCCAGGCCTTTTATATGCAGATTGACCGGCCGCGAACCAATGGCACAGCCGCCGGGCATGGAAACCTCGGCTTCGCCAAAACGTGCTAGCAGCGGCCCAAGTACGAGTATCGATGCACGCATCGTCTTAACAAGCTCGTAGGGCGCGCGCCGGGAAGTGATGTTGCTGGCATCTGCCTCCACGACCATCTTCTCATCCACAACCAGCCGTACACCGATACGGCCCAGCAATTCCATTGTCGTCGTAATGTCTTGCAGATGTGGGACGTTGCCGATACGCAGCGGCTTGTCGGTAAGCAGTGACGCAACCAGCACCGGCAATGCAGCGTTCTTGGCACCGGAGATACGAATCTCGCCACGCAGTGGTCTGCCGCCAGATACGATCAACCTATCCATAGATTACCCACGGTACGGAAATATCGGCCAGCACAACAAGGCCGCCCTACGGGGGCAACCCGGTTTCTTGGTTGGTGGTTTAACAAGAAATCAGCCTTGCGAACCGGTGACCAACTTCTGCAAGTCGCCACTTTGATACATCGTGGTTATGATGTCGCAACCGCCGATAAACTGCCCATCGATATACAGCTGTGGCACAGTTGGCCAGTTTGAGTGGTCCTTGATTCCTTGCCGGATCGCAGGATCGGCAAGCACGTCGACAGTGGTAAATTCGGCGCCACATTCCTGCAATAGCTGAACCGACCGTGCAGAGAACCCACAAAGCGGCATACTCGGACTGCCCTTCATGTAGAGAACGATTCTTTCCGACTCTATCTGCTGTTTGATTACCTCTTGTGCTGTCATGACAGACCTCTCTTCAAGACATTTTCCGAACGCACTTACGCAGACCCACTCGTCCGCTGCGCCCATTGCTCAGGCGTATACGTTCGAATCGATAATGCATGGACCTCTTGTTTCATCTTGTCCCCCAACGCCTGGTAGACCAGTTGGTGTTGCTGCACCATGGTTTTGCCTGCGAAGGCATCGGACACGACCTGCGCCTCGAAGTGCTGGCCATCACCAGACACGTTGGCTTGCGCGCCGGCAAGTCCCTGCTCAATCAATTGCTTAATCTGTTCAGGTTGCATCATTACTGTAGGTATTATCGATGCGAATCGAGTTATTTCAAGGGCGCACAGGATACGCCACGCGACCCCCGAATAGAAGTGAAAAACCGAAAAACATGGCTGTTTTTGGCTTTTTTCGCCAGAATTTCGGTACATTGGCTGACCAATCCCAGGATCCAGTATGGGCTGGGGCAACAAGGGGCCTGATTGAGCCCGGTTTGAAGGGCGGACAAACTCATTAGACAGGCCCCTGAATGAGACACGTTAGTTGCGCAGTTTGTAGCCCCGCTTCAACATTAAAAGACTGATGCCCGATAAAGTCAGAAAGAACAATGTCACGATCACCAGACTGATCATGGGGCTCGCGTCGGACGCGCCAAAGAATCCGTAACGAAAACCATCGATCATGTAGAAAAAAGGATTAAAACGTGACAATTGCTGCCAGAACGTCGGCAACGAATGAATCGAGTAAAACACGCCGCTCAAAAACGACAGCGGCACAATTACAAAATTCTGGAAAGCGCCAAGATGGTCAAACTTGTCTGCCCATACCCCGGCAATTAAGCCAAGCGCCCCCAACACCGCACTTCCAAGCACCGCGAAAGTAACCACAAATAGCGGGTTGTGGGTGGGTAGGGAAACAAAAAGGATCACTGCCAAATACACGCCGACACCCACCGCCACGCCACGCACGACGGCAGCCAAGACAAAAGCAAAGAAAAATTCAAAACTCGACAACGGGGCTAGCAATATGAATACGACATTGCCTGTAATCTTGGATTGGATCAGGCTAGATGAGCTGTTTGCGAAGGCGTTCTGGATAATTGACATCATCATGAGCCCAGGGACTAGGAACGCCGTATAGCTGATGCCCTCGAAAACCTGAATGCGCCCCTCGAAGACGTGTGCGAAAACTAGTAGGTAGAGCAGCGCAGTAACTATCGGTGCTGCTAATGTCTGCCACCCTACTTTCACAAAGCGTAGAAGTTCCTTATAGAAGAGTGTATAGAAACCACTAGATATCATTCTTCACGCTCGCGTGTTAGGTCGAGAAACACATCCTCGAGGTCGGGCGCTTCGGTATGCAAGTCTGTGATCACTAGCCCAGTTCTACGTAAGCCTTCAAGAAGATCGCCAATCGAGTTAAGGTTGTTATCGAGCCGGAACTCAAGTCGGGTGCCGTCCCGGGCGCGTAAGATTGCCAGTAGTTCGTCCGGCAATTCTGGAACCGGTTCATCTGCGGTAATCCAAACATTAACCGTCTTACCGATCCCACGCTTTAACAATGCTTCTTTCGTATCTAGCGCTACAACATTTCCGTGATTTAGTATCGCAATTCGACCACAAAGCGACTCCGCTTCTTCCAAATAATGCGTAGTCAGCACAATCGTATGGCCCTCTTCGTGTAACCGGCGAATAAAAGCCCAAAGTGACTTACGTAAAGCTACATCCACGCCAGCCGTCGGCTCATCGAGCACTATCACTTCGGGTTTATGGGCCAATGCTTGGGCAATCAAAACACGACGCTTCATGCCACCGGAAAGGGCCCGCATGTTGGTATCGGCCTTGTCTGATAAATCCAACGTGTCCATTAGTTCCTCAATCCACGACGCGTTTTCACGCCGTAAGCCGAAGTAGCCAGACTGTATCCGCAGTACCTCATGCACAGTAAAGAAAGGATCAAACACCAGCTCCTGCGGGACCACCCCCAGACAGCGACGTGCCTGCCGGTAGTCCTGGACCACATCGTGGGTGAGCACAGACACACTGCCGGAATCGCAGCGCGTGAGGCCAGCAATAATGTTTATCAATGTAGATTTGCCAGCCCCGTTGGGACCCAGCAAGCCAAAAAACTCGCCGCGTTGTATTGTGAAACTTATGCCCTTGAGTGCGTAGACACCGGGAAATCGTTTGCGGACATCAGCGATCGTGATTGCGGCAGACACGTGTGGCGTCAATCGATGCCAAAGGCGCGCGTGAGGCCGCTCACATCGATCAGCCGACGCAGCTGTGCGGGAATATTTACAAACCGTGCGTGAGATCCGGCTGCCCGCAACCACTCGACAAGAAGTGCGAGGCCGGCGCTATCGGTTCTAGAGACGTCTTGCAAATCAATTGTAATCGTCTCCGACGCTGACTTAATGATGCTGTTCGATTCTATAAAGAGACCCGGCACGGTAGCGAACGTCAATGGTCCATGAACCTTGATCGTACCTTCGTGAACCGTGAGGCCGTTATCTTGATTCACTTTAGCGCCTGCTTGTTGGCCTGTGAGAATTTTTCGATCACTGCGTCGAGGCCCTGTCGCTTAATCTGCGAAGCATAGACACTACGAAAGTTAGTGACCATACTCACACCAGCAATACTGACGTCATAGGCCTTCCAATCATTTTTTCCTTTAAAGAATCTGAAATTCACCGACACATGGGGGCTGCCATCTCGGCGTTTGAACTCCGTTTTGACGATTACCCGCTGATCCTCGGGCTTGGCACTGAACGGATGGAATACGAACTCCTCGTCTTGGTACTTGAGAAGCGCGGTCGCGTATGTCCTTATTAATCGATCCTGGAACCCATCCGCGAACTGGACGCGTTGCTCTGCACTTGCTTTCTTATAGTATCGAGCAAGCACCAATTTAGTAATCACCTTGAAGTCGAAAAGCGGCGCGATATGTTGATGAACCATGGCATAGAGCTTCTCATGGTCCTCAGCGTAGGCATCACGGTTGGCTTTGAGCAAATCGATGATTTGGGCGGTCGTTTCCGAGACCACCTTGTCCGGCAATCTAATCTCACTGCTCCCGGCCGTCGGGGTCAGAATCAATATTACCAATGCTACTTTTAAGGCCTGTCTCATCGTTTACCTCTTTAGATCAATTACCGGTCTCCGCCTTGTCATACAGGAACTGACTGATGAGCTTTTCCAGCACCAACGCCGACTGTGTCACCTGCAGCTCGCTTCCATCCTTTAGATACTCTTCTTCCCCACCTGGTTCCAATGCCACATATTGCTGACCCAATAGGCCCGATGTAAGAATCGAGGCACTCGTATCGAGCGGAAGCTTGTCGTATTTGTCGCTTATCGTGAGCGTCACGACAGCATACAAATCGTCGTCGATGGTGATGTCTGAGACCCTGCCGATACGCACGCCCGCCAACGTGATGGGTGCACGCCGCTTCAATTGACCGATATTGTCAAATCGAGCTGCCACCCGGTAGCCCCGACCGATATCGCTGGCGCCCAGGTTCGCCACCTTGAACGCAAGCATTGACAGGGCCAACAGGCCGGCAACACCGAAAAGGCCTACCCACAGCTCCAACGTTGTCTGTTTCGCCATCTCAACCTTCCCCAAACATCAAAGAAGTTAAAATAAAATCCAGTCCCAATATAGCTAATGAAGCGTTGACTACCGTACGAGTGGTGGCGCGGCTGACCCCTTCGGACGTCGGTACACAGTCGTAACCTTCAAAAACTGCTATCCAAGATACCACCAAGCCGAACACCACGCTCTTGATTACGCCGTTTAGTACATCGTCATAGAAATCCATACCGCTTTGCATCTGTGACCAAAAGACGCCACCGTCGACGGCCAATAACCCCACGCCCACAAGGTGCCCACCGAGCACACCGACAGCAGTAAAGAGAGCGGCCAACAACGGCAGGGCAATAATGCCTGCCAGGAAACGCGGTGCCACGATACGCGTTAACGGATCCACCGCCATCATTTCTATGCCGGCAAGTTGTTCGGTCGCCTTCATCAGCCCTATCTCCGCCGTGAGCGCAGATCCAGCGCGCCCAGCGAATAGCAGGGCTGCCACGACCGGCCCCAGCTCGCGAGTCAAGGACTTGGCCACGAGCAAGCCCAACGCAGACTCGGCCCCGAAATCTACTAATGTATTGTAGCCCTGTAGACCCAATACCATGCCGATGAAGAGCCCGGACACCAGAATGATCAACAACGTTAGCACACCAACCGCGTAGATCTGTTGAATCAGCAACCCCAGACGGGGCGCCAACCGCCAAACCCGTATAAGGACCTGGTAGAGAAACAGGCTGGCCCGACCCAGCCGCGCTATGCGTGCCATTATCCAACGTCCTAGTCGCCGCACAGGGTTCATATCGATTTTCCTTGCAATAGGTCGTCGATATAGTCGGCCGCGGGATAATGGTATGGCACAGGCCCATCGGGTAAACCATCCATGAATTGTCGCACTTGGATAGAGTTCGTTTTTTGCATTTCCTCAGGTGTGCCTTGAGCAAGAATGCTGCCATCGCCAATCAAATAGATATAGTCGGCAATGCTGCATGCATCGGACACATCGTGGGTAACGACAATAGATGTCATGCCCAAGGCATCGTTCAACTCACGAATCAGCTTGACAATCACTCCCATAGAGATTGGATCGAGCCCTGTGAAAGGTTCGTCGTACATAACCATCACCGGGTCGAGTACGATAGCCCGTGCCAATGCTACCCGACGGGCCATACCGCCTGATAATTGCGCTGGCAACAGCGCGCGCGCGCCACGCAACCCTACCAATTCTAATTTCAGTAACACGAGATTGCGGATGATGGATTCAGGCAGTCGCGTATGCTCGCGAATTGGGAAGGCGACATTGTCAAAAACGTTGAGGTCTGTGAGCAACGCCCCACTTTGAAAAAGCATGCCCATGCGTTTGCGGATCTCATAGAGCTCCGTCGTCGTCAATGCCGGCACTGAGCACCCATCGACTATTACGTCACCGGCATCGGGATGCAGGCGACCACCGATAAGATTCAACAGCGTGGTCTTCCCGGTTCCGCTGCCTCCCAAAATGGCGGTTACTTGCCCGCGTCGCACCTCAAGGGTCAGGCCTTTAAATATGGGTCTGTCACCACGAGCAAAATCAAGATCATGGATTTCGACCAAAACGCTACGGTCGGAGATGGGGGCGTCGGATTTTTCCAATCTTTAGCTTCCGTGTGCACACCGAGGGCTAATCCCACGCGATGGTGGGTTAGATACCACTGTTGAACCGCACAGGGTATGCCCCCATATAGACACTTAAAGGGTGCCTTGTTCCCAGTTTTATAGCACATAGCGCGCGCCGAGTGTGACTACTAGTGTCTCATTGGTTCGTTGGTGTAAACCTAAGGGCTGTTGTGGCCGGGCCCAGCCATGGGATATTTATCCTTGTTTATATATACTCATAGCGTCTTCTCTTACGTTAGACCGCAGCGTTGACCAAGAAAGAACCGTCATTCTGCGAGCACGGTCGTGATGTAGTGGCCCTAGAGGCGAAGGCGGTAGCGGCTCTCGCCAACCGCATCGACGAGGGGTTTGTACGTGCGTGCGAGTTGATCCTCGAGTGCAAAGGGCGTGTCGTCATAGTTGGCGTTGGCAAGTCGGGACACATTGGCGGAAAGATCGCGGCCACCCTAGCAAGCACCGGTACCCCTGCGTTTTTTGTGCACCCTGGCGAAGCAAGTCACGGTGATCTCGGTATGATTACGCCGGAAGATATCGTGTTAGCGATCTCTAATTCGGGCGAGAGTAAGGAGATTCTTACGATATTACCGATCATCAAGCGTATGGGAGTAAAACTTATCGCGCTAACTGGAAATACCAGTTCGAGTCTAACTCGGCAGGCTGATGCCAGTCTCGATGTCAGTGTTGAGAAGGAGGCATGCCCAATGAACTTATCGCCGACGGCCAGCACAACCGCCGCCCTGGTAATGGGGGATGCAATTGCGGTTGCACTGCTGAGGTCCCGCAATTTCACTCGAGAGGATTTTGCGCGTTCTCATCCGGGCGGCCTACTTGGCCGACGACTACTGATCTACGTAGAAGACATTATGCATACCGGCGAACAGATCCCGCTTGTTACACATGACGCATCACTACAAGACGCACTACTGGAAATGACAAGCAAAGGTCTGGGAATGACGGGGGTGGTCGACAAACAGGGTTGCCTTTGCGGCATTTATACAGATGGCGACCTGCGTCGAACACTAAACCAAGGAGTTGATGTCTACAAAGCAAAGATCAGTGATGTTATGACGCACGATCCGACAACTATTGGCGCCGACCGGCTGGCTCACGAAGCAGTTCAGTTGATACGACAACATAACTTCAACGGGTTATATGCGGTGGACAGCGATAACCATGTGCTGGGTGCGCTAAACATGCAGGTTTTGCTAAGAGCCGGTATCGTTTGATGTCAGCGGTCCCACCGCCCAACGCCTCCCAAGATAGTCTTCATGAAATAGCGATGAATATACGTCTCGTGCTGCTAGATGTTGACGGCGTGCTTACGGATGGTCGGCTGCTAATCGGTGAAGACGGCACCGAATCTAAAGCATTCAATATCCGTGACGGCCATGGCATCAAGATGTTGCAGCAGACAGGTATAGAAGTCGGCATTATCACTGGGCGCACGTCGGGTTCGGTCAAACACAGGGCCGCCGACCTCAGAGTCAAACATTTGTACCAGGGTCGGGAAGATAAGCTTTCGGTGTTAAAAGAATTACTAACCAAACTGGCGTTGCAACCAACACAAGCTGCCTTTGTTGGCGATGATGTCGTAGATCTTCCGGCTATGTTACAAGTAGGCTTAGCGGTAGCCGTTAATGATGCTCACGAACTCGTCAAAGAGCACGCTCATTGGGTTACGCCGAGCGCCGGTGGACACGGGGCCGTACGTGAAGTGTGTGAGATGATTATGCGTGCCCAAGGTACCTATGCGACGACGATACAAAGTTACCTGTAGCAAAAAGTACTAGTTTGTCATGGCCTTTGATCTAAGAAGAGGGCTGCTCGCCGTGCTTTTGCTAACGGCGGCGATCGCGTCTTGGTGGTTCCTGCAGCGCATAACTGAACCAGCACCGTCCTTGACAGCCGGCGAAAGCCAGGAACCCAGTTATTACATCGACAACTTTGAAGCCACCGTGATGAATGAGGAAGGTCAACGAAAATACACGCTCACCGCTGATACTATGCAACACTTCGAATACAACGAGACGTTGCGGCTAGATAATCCACATCTTATCCGATATACGGTGGGGCGCGTGCCCATTCACACTACGGCAGATCTAGCCTGGTTCGACGACAACAAGAAAGAGATTTTAATGACAGGAAATGTGAAAATCACACGTACCGGCAGTAGTTCCGATCAAAATAGTGAGATGTCAACACCCAAGCTTCGCATCTTACTTGATTGATCAAGCACCAACCTCCAAAACAAGGATAACCAACAAATTTTATTCTATGTGGTCCCCCCTTACAAATCTTCGACTAATGTCAGTGGTTGGTATCGTAGCAACTGGTTTCGCAATACCCGCCGCCATAGATGCGGCCGATACCAATAAAAACGAACCAATAAAAGTCTATGCTCAGACGATGGAAATCGATGATCGCGCCGGCACCGCACTCTATCGTGGCGATGTGTCACTGACAGACGGTGTACTCTCGATCAAAGCAGATAAGATCGAAGCAAAGTTTGTCGAAGGTGAGGTCGAAACGTTCTATGCTTACGGCAGGCCTGTTACCATCGACAATCGTCCCGAAGAAGTCAAACAGGAGATGCATGCGACCGCCGATCGTTTGAAATATTATGTAAAGAGTCGAAAGCTCGATCTATTTGGCAACGTGACTTTCCTTCAAGGGGAATCTAAGCTTCGTTGCCCGGAGATACATTATGACCTCGATGCTCGGCGATTCCTTGCCAAGGGGAATGATACACAGGGGCGTTGTTTCATCTCTATACAACCCAAGGATCGATCGGATGATGATGCGGAGGAAAATTGAGCACACTCTCCGTCCAGCATCTCAGTAAGCAGTATAAGGGTCGGCGAGTTGTCGAAGATGTCTCATTAGAAGTTAAAACGGGTGATGTCGTTGGCTTATTGGGCCCCAACGGTGCGGGTAAGACGACTTGCTTCTATATGATTGTCGGTCTCGTTCCCATGGACAGCGGACAAATAACCCTCGACGATGTGTCCATTAGTCAGCTGCCTATGCACAAGCGCGCCAGGCTTGGCCTCGGTTACCTACCTCAAGAACCCTCGGTCTTTCGGAAACTAACGGTCGAGGAAAATATTCTCGCGATTCTAGAGACGCGTAACGAAATGCCTGCCCCCCAGCGTGCCAAGCGACTGGAGGAGTTACTGCACGACCTGCATATCACTGACCGACGGCAGACCCTAGGGATTAGTCTCTCAGGTGGAGAAAGACGGCGTGTGGAAATCGCCCGGGCATTGGCGAGCGAACCGCGTTTCATGCTGCTCGATGAGCCTTTTGCAGGGGTCGATCCTATCTCCGTTCTTGAGATTCAACGACTAATCAGACACTTACAACAGCTTGGTATCGGCGTCCTCATCACCGACCATAACGTACGAGAAACACTGAAGATTTGCGGCCACGCCTATATTCTTAGCGAAGGCCGGGTTCTAACAGCAGGCACGCCGGAAGATATCCTATATAATAAAAATGTAAGAGAAGTCTATCTAGGCGAAGACTTCCAACTGTGAGGTGATTTCACTCTAGCTCAACGCAAGCCCGGCGAGGTCATTGCCTGGGATAGTGTCCATCACCCACAGACCCAGATTTACGCCTAAAAAAGATTGGTCTTTAATGAACGCGATGAGCTCTAGCGCCAGGAATTTAGTCTTTGCAGAAGCAAGGTCGAATCGATGAAGCAATCACTCGACCTCCAACTGGGCCAGCATCTAACTATTACGCCCCAGCTACAGCAGGCCATACGCCTCCTGCAACTCTCTTCGGTCGAATTGCAACAAGAAATTCAAGAAGCGCTCGAAAGCAACCCATTACTGGAAGAAAAAGAGGACGACGGATCCGAGCAGAAAGCAGAGACATCACTGCATGATTTAGACGGTGAGCACGACAACAACCTTCCCGACAACGGCACACTGCAGCCAACCGACGTGGAGATGGAACAGTCGAATCCGGACGACGCGCAAGGACCCGAGCCCGATTGGAATGACAGATTTGATGTTCCAGTCAGCAGTTCCACGCGAAACGATAGCGATGATTCCTTACCGGACATAGATGCTCGCAATAGTCGGCCGCAGACGCTCCGCGACCACCTGTATTGGCAAATGCAGATGACGCCATTCTCGGACACAGATCGTGAAATTGCACTCGCTATTATCGACTCTGTCGATGAACACGGTTATCTAACCTGCAGCCTACAAGAAATTCAACAATTGTTAGATCAAGGAGAGGAAGTCGAGATCGATGAGATTGAAGCAGTCTTGCATCAAATTCAGAATTTCGATCCGATTGGTGTTGCAGCAAGAGATCTTGGCGAATGTTTGCAACTTCAACTGCGTACGCTCGACCCGGAAACACCTTATCTGAAAGAGGCTCAGCATCTAGCCACCCCAGAGTATCTCTCATTGTTGGCCAATCGTGACTACGTCCAATTGCGACGACAGACCAAACTACGCCAGGAGGATCTACAACAGGCAGTCTTACTTATTCGCCAACAAAATCCGCGGCCAGGCGCAAGCATACAGGCAACGCAGACCAACTATATCGTACCAGATATTATCATTAGGAAGTTCAAGGGTGTATGGCGAGCGGAGATGAACGGCGAAGTTGCGCCGCGGCTGCGCATCAATCAAGAATACGAAAAACTCATACATCGTGGCGATACCAGCGCTGACAACAAGTATCTGCAAGACCAATTGCAACAGGCGCGCTGGTTCATTAAGAGTCTGAATAGTCGTAACGATACTCTGCTCAAGGTTGCACGTACGATTGTGGATCGACAGCGTGCGTTTTTCGAGCACGGACCAGAAGCCATGAAGCCACTCGTTCTTCATGACATTGCCGAAACGGTAGAAATGCACGAATCTACTATCTCACGTGTTACCACAAACAAGTACATGCTGAGCCCGCGTGGTATTTTCGAACTAAAATACTTCTTCTCCAGCCACGTAGGTACGGCGGATGGTGGGACTTGCTCGGCAACTGCGATCCGATCGCTTATCAAAAAGCTTGTCGAGGACGAACCGTCATCCAAGCCGATAAGTGACAGTAAGATTGCCAAACTGCTTGAACAACAAGGAATAAATGTCGCGCGACGAACAGTAGCAAAGTATCGAGAATCTATGAATATCCCGCCTTCAAACCAGAGAAAATCCATCATATAGCCAACGGAGACTGTCGATGGAAATCACCGTAAGTGGGCCGCATATGTTGATTACCGAACCTTTACGCAGCTACGCTACCGGTAAACTCAGCCGGCTTGAGCGGCATTTTGATCACGTCACGACAACGAACGTAGTGCTACATGTGGAGAAGAATCGCCATAACGCTGAAGCCACGATCCACGCCAAAGGCGCTACACTACATGCCCACGCTGAAGGCCAAAGTATGTACGCCGCTATCGATTTCTTGGCGGATAAACTTGACCGCCAGGTACTGAAGCACAAGGAAAAAATTAAGACCAACCATCATCGTATTAAGAAATCATAATAAGCCGACAAAAACATAAAGCTCTATTCCCCCGCCCGATTACAATAAAAAAGCATGCAGTTAAATGATCTACTGACGCCGCAACGGGTTGCCGTGGGCATGGTGGCCTCTAGCAAGAAACGTGCGCTCGAGAAGATTAGTTCGCTGCTGCACGAGGGCAGCTTAGAGTTAGATCGTAATGCCGCTTTTCAAGCACTTATAGAACGCGAGCGTTTGGGAAGTACTGGTATTGGAAACGGTATCGCCCTGCCACACGGTAAGTTGAAGGGCCTAAGGAGCCCAATAGGAGCCTTTGCCACCCTCGAACGGGAAATGGATTTTGATACCATCGATGGCAAACCAGTAAGGATAATATTCGCGCTACTGGTGCCAGAGAACGCTAACGAAGAACACCTGCAGATATTGTCAACGCTCGCTGCTACCTTTAGCGATAGTGATTTCTGCGACCGGCTTCTGACAATGGAGAGCGCGGATGAAGCCTATCAGGCTCTAAGTGACTATCACAATACCATAAGTCGTAAAGCCGGCTGACAACCCGTTTATGATTCCAACCTTCACCGCAAACGATTTGTTTGATACTCATCGTGCGCCCTTAAAACTTACGTGGGTAGCCGGTAAGGCAGAAAAGAGCAGGCTACTCGAAAGCATCCTCGATGTACGTGCTACATTCGGTGAGACCGCAGTCAGACACAAAAAGAAGCTACACTTGGTGGTACAGCTCGAGCGATTAAGAGAACAACACCCGAACAAGATAGATCGTCTACGAGCTGAACATCAAACTTACTCGATTCTAGACGTGGACGTACCAGAAGTCTTGCTCTTCGTCGCCCCGGGGCGCAATCTTGCGATCCTCGTAGAGGCGGCAACACGTGCCTATATCCTCCGTGTACGCGGTATAGACCCACTAAACGAATTCATGAGGAAACAGCAGGCGGTTATCCGCAAGCCACCAAGTACATGAGTTTCTTCATTATCAGCGGGCTATCAGGTTCCGGAAAAAGTATTGCACTTCAGGCCCTGGAAGACATGGGCTTCTACTGCATCGACAATTTGCCGGCCGCGATGATTCCGCACTTTGCTAGGAAAATCACAGACGCCGACACTGAGACCCTTAGAAAGGTTGCAATCGGTATCGATGCGCGTAATCGAGCCTTTCTAGATGAAGTGCCCAAGAGTTTGGAGCAACTTAAAGAATTGGGCATACACTACTCGATCGTATTCCTCGAGGCAGAAGAATCGGTTCTCGTTAAACGCTTTAAACAGACGCGTCGCAAACACCCATTAACAGATGAAAATACTTCACTGCTCGAGAGTATTCGCCTTGAGCGAACACTCTTGGAGCCGATTTCATTTAGCGCTGTGATGCGTATAGACACAACCCATACGACGCCATACGAACTACGCCAACAGGTGCATGACTTTGCGGGTGGTGAAGATACGGAGGGACTGACCTTGTTGTTTGTGTCGTTCGGCTTCAAGCACGGGACTCCTCTGGACGCCGATTACGTCTTTGACATACGGTGTCTACCCAACCCTTATTGGGAATCCGAACTGAGGAAATTTACCGGTCTCGACGAACCGGTAGTGGTCTATCTAGAACAAGACAAACAGGTGCAAGATATGTTCGAAGACATATGCACCTTTCTCGAAACGTGGCTGCCGCATTTTGAACGAGAACGACGCAGCTATATGACGATCGCCGTTGGTTGTACCGGTGGACAACATCGCTCAGTCTATATGGTGCGAAAACTGGCGAATCACTTTTCACATAGCGACATAACTACTCAAGTTAGGCACCGAGAACTCTCATGATAGGTATTCTCCTATTGACGTAGCTTAACACCCAACCACATCTCCGTCAGTGAAATTTTCTATCGTCCGGTAAGAATGGCCCCATCTGCTGCAGTGCTTCCGGTGAATGCATGTACGATGGCTCATCATTGGCAATAATGGCCACCGGTTTATTCTTATACCTAGGTTTTTCGGGACTGAAACCCTCCTCTACACGTGGCTCGAAGGTTTGCTTGAGCAGCGAGGCAGCGGTGATTTTTTTTAACCGGAACCGCTTCCAGAACGGGGGTTTCCTGCCAGATGCCGAAAAACCACCGGTCTGATAGCAATCGACAACAATCTCATTTCGATCATTGGTGTACGCTGCATGCGGCTCCACAACTCGAGCACCGCCGTCGCGATATCGTACGGCCAGACATCGTTGCTCTGCAATGGCTTGTTTAAGTAATTTCAGAATGTTGGGCTGCATTGACACTCTCAAAAAATCACAGAACTCTCTGAAACGCAAACGCCAGCTGACAGATGGCAGCTTTCGGTGGGTGAAGTGCTGCTTCTCCGGATCAAGGTATAATCGACCATGTCTATATTACTTTAGCTCTCAAATCAGAAATAATGTAGCCAATCCGAGAAAGGCCAAGAAACCCACCACGTCCGTCACTGTCGTTAAGGCAACTCCACTAGCCAAGGCAGGATCGATCCCCAGGCGGCGTACTGCTATGGGAATCGCTACCCCCGCCAGCGCCGCAAATACGAGATTAATTATCATGGCAAGGGCAATGATCAAACCAAGTGCGAGATTATGAAACCAAGCGATTGCAACCAGCGCAACGATCAGCGCCCATAACATACTATTTAAAACGCCCACCATCAATTCCCTCACCAATAGACCACGTGCGTTTGCATCTGTAATCGTTCCTACTGCCAAACCGCGCACGACTAGCGTAACTGTCTGCGTCCCTGCATTACCCCCCATGCTAGCTACTATCGGCATCAACACAGCAAGCGCGACCACCTTTTCAATCGCGTCCTCAAAAAGACCAATCACCCAGGAAGCGATAACAGCAGTTATCAAGTTAACTCCGAGCCACAGCGCTCGGTCGCGGGCACTGCGTACGACAGGTGCGAAGATATCGACTTCCTCACTCAAGCCCGCCGGCGCCATTACAGAATGATCCGCCTCCTCTCGGATAACATCGACAACGTCATCAATCGTGATCCGGCCTAATAATCTCTCATCTTCGTCAACCACTGGTGCATTAATGAGATTGTAACGCTCGAATGCAGCGGCCACTTCCCGATCCGGCATCAATACGGTTAGTTTGTTAGTATCTTCGTCCATGACATCATGAACTAGCAGCTTGGGATCGGTAGTGAGAATCTTGGCAAGCTGAAGGGCTCCTATTAAGCGATGCGCCCTGTCCACTACATAAAGCTCATTCATGTACTCTGGGAGCTCACCGCGTAGACGCAAATAACGAAGAACGACTTGAAGTGTTATGTTCTCCCGCACTGTCACGGCATCAACATTCATCAGGCCGCCCGCGGTATCCTCAGGAAACGACAGCACAGCATCGAGTCGCTGCCGACCCTGCTTGTCCATAAAGAACAGGATCTCCGCTGTAACCTCGGCTGATAGTTCTGGTAATAGATCGGCAATGTCATCGGTTTCCAACGCTTGAACAGCTGTCACCAAGGCACTGTGATCCATGTCTTCTAGCAGATCGCTGCGAACGGCCTCCGGCACTTCCACCAGAACTTCGCCCATCGTCTCGGGATCGACCTGGTGCCAAACCGAGTGTCGTTGTTCTGGCGGAATCCCTTCCAACACGCCAGCAATATCTGCCGGGTGAATATCAGCAAGGATATCTTGGACCTTTAAGGAATCTTCGCTTTCCAGCGCCGCGAGGATCTCGACGAGATAATCCGTCTGCTCTTGTGGTTTTGACGTGGTCATGAAACTAGGCCATGAGAATGCGCAACACGCATTCTACCATCTTAACGGCTGGGGTCTCTTATATTAGGGTGACAGGTGGAGAACACTGCGCGCGTAATCCAGTTACGCACGTTTGTTATGGTTAGTTGCCCGCTACTGTCATATTTCCGATGAGAATAGAGCCACTGCGGATATTTCCACGAGCGTCGACGTCATTACCGGTAGCGATCAGCTCCTGGAATATGTTCTTAAGATTTCCAGCTACTGTAATCTCTTCGACTGGATAGACGATTTCACCATTGTCGACCCAAAATCCAGTCGCGCCGCGAGAGTAGTCACCCGTGACGGTATTGACACCAAATCCAATCAATTCGGTAACCAACAAACCAGTACCCATGTGTCTTAACAACTCGTCAAGATCGCGATCCCCGGGTTCGATCATCATATTGTGTACGCCCCCGGCATTGCCGGTCGTTTGCAAGCCCAGCTTGCGGGCGGAATATGAATCCAACAGATAGTGTTGAAGCACGCCCTTAGTCACTAAATCACTCGTTATCGTCGCCACACCTTCGTTGTCGAACGGGGCACTACCTAGTGTCTTTTTTAGGTGAGGTTGTTCTAAGATCCGAACGTGGTCAGGAAATATTCTCTTATCGAGATGACCCAATAGGAACGACGACTCTCGGTACAGACTGGTACCATTAAGCGCGCTGGCCAGATGCGATAGCAAACTCGATGCTACTGGTGCTTCATAGATGACGGGCGTTTCACGCGTACCCAGTTTTCGCGCTCCCAGCCGTCGTAAAGCGCGCTGGCCCGCCTTGTTACCAAGCTGTTCGGCGTCTTCCAGTTCGCTGGCATCGCGTGCAACTGAATACCAATAGTCTCTTTGCATCCCCTCCGTGTCTTGGGCGATTACGCTGCAACTGAGACTGTGTCGCGTCGTTGGAATTGTTCCTAAGAACCCACTGCTGTTGCCGTAGACCACCAGACCCTCGTGACTCGAAATAGTAGCTCCCTCGGAATTCTCGATCCGGGCATCGACACGTCGGGCCGCGTCTTCACATTGACGAGCAATACTGATCGCCTGCTCTGTGCCTGGGTTCCATGGATGGTAAAGATCTAGATCCGGAATTTCTTTCGCCAATTTGTCCGCATCCGCCAAACCTACGCACTCGTCTTCCGCCATATATTTTGCTATCGAGCACGCCGCACGCACGCTGTCACGAACCGCGGACTCTTTGAAGTCCGATGTACTGGCCGAGCCGCTGCGGTGACCAAAAAATACCGTAACACCAAGATCTTTGTCGCGATTGTGTTCCACCGTTTCGACTTCACCGAGACGTACGCTAACCGATAAGCCTTGGCTGACGCTGGCCACCGCCTCCGCCGCGCTCGCGCCTTGATTCTTGGCTTCCGTCAGCACCAGATCGACGAGCGTAGTTAGTTGGCTATTACCTATCGTCGCGTCTGACACGAGTTCAACTTTGGATTCCATCGTAGAGCCTCAGCTGCTCTGTGTACCGCCCACCGTCAATCCATCAATCCGCAAGGTCGGCTGGCCAACGCCGACCGGCACGCTTTGACCCTCTTTACCGCAGGTGCCCACCCCCGTATCGAGTTTGAGGTCATTGCCAACCATGCCTATGCGCGTTAAGACGTCGGGGCCATTTCCGATTAGCGTCGCACCCTTGATTGGGCGTGTTATTTTGCCTTTCTCTATCAAGTACGCTTCACTTGCCGAAAAAACGAACTTACCGGAAGTAATATCAACTTGGCCGCCGCCAAAGTTGGCCGCATACACCCCGTCATCTACCGATGCGATGATCTCCTGGGGGTCGTACTCACTGGCTAACATATAAGTATTCGTCATCCGTGGCATCGGCAAGTGTGCATACGACTCACGCCTACCGTTGCCGGTAGAGGTCACTCCCATTAGGCGGGCATTGAGTGTGTCTTGCATATACTGGGTTAAGACTCCCTTTTCGATCAACATCGTATTCTGTGCGGGGGTACCTTCATCGTCGATATTTAACGAACCCCGGCGGTCGCGAATGGTGCCATCATCCACCACCGTACACTGCTCGGACGCCACACGTTCGCCGATACGTCCGGAGAACGCAGAGGTCCCCTTTCGGTTGAAATCTCCCTCGAGACCATGGCCAATCGCCTCATGCAGAAGAATGCCCGGCCAGCCCGGCCCGAGTACCACCTGCATTGTCCCCGCCGGGGCATCTACAGCCTCGAGATTTACAATTGCCTGGCGAACGGCTTCACGCGCATAACCAAGCGCCGTCTCCTTATCAATGAAGTATTGGTAGTCGAAACGACCGCCGCCGCCAGCGATGCCTTGCTCTCGACGACCGTCTTGTTCAACGATGACCACAACGTTCAATCGCACTAGCGGGCGGATATCACCAGCAAGTACACCGTCACTACGCACCACCATGACGATCTCATGCACGCCAGCCAAACTAGCCATAACCTGTCGTACACGCGGATCCTGGCGCCGTGCTTCCGCCTCGACGTCTTCTAGCAACTTCACCTTGGTAGCGTCTGGTAGGCTGTCAAGTGGATCTAGAGCCGGATACAGTTGCAAGCTGCGGCCGCCTTGCCAACTTATGGGCATCATCGCACCATCGCCACCAGCTTGGGCGATCGTGCGCGCGGCACTAGCCGCATCCAACAGGGCGGGCACGCCGATCTCGTCTGAATATGCAAAACCGGTTTTCTCCTGGCTAATTGCCCGCACCCCAACACCTTGTTCGATGTTGTGGCTTCCCGACTTAACCTGACTTTCCTCCAGCGACCAAGACTCGTGACGCCGATACTGAAAGTACAGATCAGCATAATCGACTTTATGGGATAGAAGACGTCCTATCAGCCGTTCCAGTTCGCTATCGCCGATACCAGCAGGCTCAAGCAGAGATTCTCTTGCCTTCTGCAATGCTCCGGTCATGACCCAACCTCCGATGTTCGATGCTCGGCAAACTCCGACGCAGCTTTTCCAAGCGTTTACGATCGATATCTGCGGTGACTATTCCAGGCCCTCGCGCCAGACGGTTAATAACTTTCCCCCAGGGGTCGATAACAATGCTGTCACCATAGGTTTCGCGTCCACTGCTATGGCTGCCGCCCTGCCCGGCGCCTATCACATAAGCCAGGTTCTCGATTGCCCGGGCGCGCAACAGTATTTCCCAATGAACTTTTCCAGTGGTTGCCGTAAATGCGGACGGAACAGAAAAGATCTCGGCACCCTGATCTAGCATCTGACGAAAGATCTCCGGAAACCTCAAATCGTAACAGATCGTAAGACCTAGTCGACCTATTGGTGAGTCAACCACTACAACGCTCTCGCCTGGCTCAATGGTGAGCGACTCACTATACTCTTCGCCGTTATCGAGCTTCACGTCAAACAGATGTAACTTGTCGTAACGGGCAACGCGTTCGCCACGATCGTTGAATAACAAACAAGCAGCTCGAACTTTGGACGGTTGACTAGATACAAGCGGTATGGAGCCTCCGACAAGCCAGATGTGGTTTTGGTGCGCCTGGGCTGAGAGGAACTCCTGGATGGGGCCGTCGCCATCGCGCTCCATCACTTGCAGTTGGCCAGCGTCCTCAGTGGGCATAATGGCAAAGTTCTCGGGTAAGACCACGAATTCTACGCCGGCTGAGACAGCTGTCGAAATCAGTCGAGCCGCCTCATCAAGGTTCGCGTCCACATCGGCACCGGATACCATTTGTATGGCAGCAACTCGGTTGTTAGTTTTTCGTGTCATGGGCTAGTTTCTACGATGATGGCATCACTTCGTCCGAGACCCGCGTTAAGCACGATACGGCCTGAAGGGATACCTAGCGATACGAGCCATGAACGTAACTCTTCGGCCCACAGTGTGCCATTTTCTCCCTCTGCATGCCGAATTAAGATCTGATTATCGGGACTTTGATCGAATGCTTCGACCAGCTTGTTCAAGCGTTCAAAGCGTATTATCGACTCTCCACTGCGGGGGCTTGCCCACTGGTCAGCCGTCATAGTGACACTCTCTGCGGATAGCGGCACCGGCAGTGTTAACAATAGCAACGCAAGAAGCCGCATGACCATTCTTTCTACAGAATACCACCGATGCAGCATTTTATTAACGTATATCTACCGTATCCGATCCTTGCTGGCCTGGTTTTTCTTGCAGTCTAGTAATAACCGGCTCGTTCCAAAGGCCCTTGATCAGATACGTAATCCGAGGGCCCTTGCCGATCTGCTTCTCCAGCAACTTTTCCAATGCCAACAGGATAACCGCGGCCTGGGGACCTAGCAACTGCCACACTGCTAGATTGGTCCCGAACCGGGGCGTAACTTGTACGGCCAAATCATAATCTTCAGCTGCAAGGCCGACGCGCCCGTTCACGGAAACTTGTGCTGCCGATCCTGTCAAGACCAGATTACGCGTATAGGCGTTTCCCTTCTCAATCGACACCTCCCCCGTCAGAGTCTTAAACGGCAAACCCTTTCCGAATAAATCACCGAAATCCAATGTCAGAAACTTGGCAACAGAGGTCAGATCGAGCAAACCGAAAAGCCGTCCTGCACCCTGTTGAACCTTCAGAAAGCGCCCGTTCTCCGCCGACATCGAAACATTCCCGGATAGTGTCGATACACCGACGCTCGCTGGTGAACCAGCCCATGATAACTTAGAAGTCAGATAACCCGTGCCATTCGCCATTTGATCGCTAGACCCATAGGCAGCTAATGTTTGGCCCATGTCTGAGCTACTCACTTCCAATTCCAACTTGGTCTTTTGTCGACCGCCGATGACCTGCCAGCTGCCTTTCGCAGACAAGGTCATCTCTGGGCGCGTCAAGTCACACCGTACGATACGCCATCCTAAATCCGTATGCGCGGCACGCAGATCCAATTGCCCCAATTCCTTACCCGTTAGTTGGAGCGAACCAACCTTAAGCCCTATCGTCGGTAGGGTGCGGGGATCAATTGGCACATCGTCAGTCTCACGTTCTTTGTCATGCACCACAAGATGTTTAAGATCGAGGTCGATAGTTCCGTTCGACCGCCGTGTGGCCGGGACTGAGCGCATCTCTCCCTCGGCCGCGTCACCCTTGAGTTGACCTGCCCAACCTTGACCTTCTCGCATCAGATCGATGTGCAACGCACCCAATCTGCGATTGATTAATTGCACTGAGTTGAATGTACCGGTGAAACGCCGGAGATAATCCGGCATGGGTGACGTATCCTTAGAACCAAAGCCAAACACACGCAGCCAGGCATCAGCATTGATATGATCGGTGGAAGTACTCACGTGCAGACCGGGAGCCTGCGGCGAACTCGCCGGCTCCTCGCCCACTGCGACCGTCCCTCGTGCTAGCCCCCAACCCACATCCTGTTTTGCAAAAACTAGCTTGGCGTCGATCTGATTACCGATACGAAAGTTGATGTTACGTTCGCCCTGCCCAGCGTAGTCAGCGTTTAGGATAAGTCTTTCTGGGATACTGTCAGGTCTGCGCAAAGGCGCCGGGTATGCACTCGTCATGCGCTCTAAACCTGCCTCAAGCTCGAGATGACGCCTACCACGGTGTAAACGCATGGTGCCTTTCCAGTCCGCATCACCCTTAACATGGGGCACCAGCGGCCACTCGAACGCCTTAGCAAGGCCATTCGCGGTAAACTTTCCTTCTCCAGACAGGGTCGTTTCGTGCCGATTTTCATTAACCTGCCTGGCGATTTTCACAGTGGCATCGCCACCCATCATTCGCATTTGCAGGCCGCCTTCGGTGGCTCCCGCTTGATCGAAGCCGACGCGTCCGTTGATACTTTCCCCCTTTAGCTTGGCAATACCCAGTTCTAACGATCCATCCTCGATGGTGTAATTACCGATCATTGTGAAAGCGCTGGCCTTACCGACGGGAATATCAAGCGTCAAATCGACAACACCGCTGCCTTGTGCCCCTAATCCGAAGTCGAGGTACGATTTCCAATCGCTCTGTTTCCCTTTCGGGCTGGCACGCAGAACGCGGATTGTTTCCTCTAACGGGCCGACGATCTTCGCCATTACCTCAACATTAGAATTTCCGCTCTTGCGTAAATCCTCGGCACGAGCAACCACCTGCTCGACGTCCAGCCCATCAATTTTCCCGTGCTTACCGTTGAGCTGCATGCGGCTACCACTGAACTGGATGTCCACCTCAGCGTTGGTAATCGGCGCCCAGCCGGGTAGATAATTGAATACACCATTGCTGACATGAGCCCGCACCTCAAACGTTCCGTTGCCTTCCCGGAATGGAAAACTCGCAAGATTTCCATCATAGACAACAGACACGCTGGTTACCCGGCCTCCAACTATAGATTCATCTAGCCACGCGACAGTCTTTTGGGTGAGGAGGTTTATCGGATAATAACGTTTGGCATTGGCACCGTTGCCATCACTGAACTTGGCTTGCAACTTCAGATAGGGTCTGATGGTTCGATTGAAGGGAATGCGAAGGGTGAGCTTGCCATCACCCTTGCCATCTTCGGAGGTAATACGCAAGTCATCGCCATTGATCTCGACATATTCGTTCTTTATCTCCCAGGCGAGATTTCCCGAAATATCGGCGTTTAGTGGCACACGAAACACATGCGGTGCAGATACCGTGACATTCTGATTCGCTAGCAACAAAGTGCCACGCCCGCGTCGCGCCGAAAGTCGCGCGTTAAATCCCTGCACACCAGGCACCTTCTTATAGGGTTCGGATGTGATGTCCTCCAGCTTTGCCTCTAAAGAATAATCATCCAGCCTTTTTCCATCATCATCTATCGTTAACTTGATATCACGGAGTTCGCCACCAGGCCGAACAATTTTTAAAATCTCAAAAAACCTATCCTCACGATCGATGGCTGCGAGAAAGGCCGTGATGTCGTCGATATTGATGTGGTCGATCTGCAGTGCACTACCATCAGAATCTTTGGTAATCCGAAGATGCCCAGCCGACCAAACCGGACCATGCAGTCCTAGCAGTAGGTCCTCAAGATCAAGCCGAGATTCTTTGCCTTTCCTGCTCCAGGTTAATTCGGCGCTTGCGGATTTAATCGCCAAAGGCGCATTTATGTTTTTCAGTGGCAATTTGAGATCTGCCACCTTAATACTGCCTTTAGCAGATTTGAGTTTTCCGTTTTGCCAGTCCGTCCATAGTTGGACGTCGAATTTTCCGGCGAGCTGCGGTGGTAACATTTCGCGGATGACGATCGGCAGTCCGTCGAGCGCCGCGCCAACCGCCCTAACAAAAACGCGCCCCTGCCAAGCCTTGTTGGTAGTCGGATTGCCTGTTATGTCAGCAACCAACGAACACTCAGCACACACCTCCAGTGGCAGCTGCACCGTCACAGCAAGCTTATGGCGATCGCCCTTATTACGTAGATCGAGGTTTATCCTGGAAAGGTACGCCCCCCGGCGCTCGCCCATCTGATCAAACCACTGTAGTTCCCCATCCTCAATCGCGAGCCTTCGCTGACCAAGTAGCCACTGCAGTAGTTTTCCATCACCACTCTCGGTTGGAATCTGCACCGGTTGTAGACCGGTAATTCGAAAACGGCCGTCCGCCAATCGTTCTAGAGCCAGGCTAGGTTTGACTACTACCAGGCTGTTGATTTGAAGTTCGCCCCAAACCAAAGGCAACACGGCCAGACTTACCCGAATCTCTTCAAGGCGCATGGCACGCGTCAAATCTGCCGATGAGAATATCTCCAACCCCTTGATCTGCAGACCTGGTCGCAACCCGTCCCAATACGCTTCAAGATCAGCGATGCGCACGGGATACGTAGTCTTATCGGTAAGAAAGTTCTCGATTTCAGTCTTCTTAGCTACGAGCGCCGGTAGCCCGACACGTGCAACGGTAAAAACAATGGCTATGGCAACCAGCAAACCAGCACTCAGATACCACATCCAGCGGCCCACATGCCGTGCGCTGCGTTTTAGATGTTGCAGAGAAGGACGGAGCTTTTTTCGCATTTCCACCTAGGAGACCCTAAACCCAAGCGATCGCTTACATCAATACGACATCGAACTGCTCTTGATGATACAGCGGTTCAACTTGCAGGTTAATGGGCTTACCAATAAACTTCTGAAGTTTACCGAGACCATCCGCTTCCTCGTCGAGTAACATGTCTATCACTACCTGTGAGGCCAGCACGAGATACTCGTTTGCCTCAAACTGTCGGGCCTCGCGTAGAATCTCTCGAAACACCTCGTAACATACGGTGTGGGCGGTACGCATGGTACCTCGGCCGCTACATACTGGGCACGGCTCGCAAAGAATGTGCTCGAGACTCTCGCGCGTGCGCTTACGTGTTAGTTCGACAAGCCCAAGGGTAGACATTTCCGCGATATAAACTTTGGTTCTATCGCGCGACAATACCTTTTCAAGCGCCCGCACCACTTGACGGCGATGCGTGGCATCCTCCATGTCGATAAAATCTATGATAATGATCCCACCGATATTTCGCAGTCGTAGTTGTCGCGCAATCGCTTGTGCCGCTTCAAGGTTCGTCTTGAACAAAGTCTCTTCCAGAGTTCGGCGTCCAACATAGGTGCCTGTATTTACATCGATTGTTGTCATCGCTTCTGTTTGATCGATGATCAAGTAGCCGCCGGATTTCAGTGGCACCCTAGGCATAAGACCCCTTTGAATTTCATCCTCTATGGAGTACAAATCAAAAATCGGACGCTCACCCGGATAGTATTCGATGTGGCCCTCCATCTCGGGAATGAAGTCTCGCGCAAAGGCGGTTGCTGCTTGAAAGGTTTCGCGAGAATCGATGCGAATCTTTTCTACGTTATTCCGGGCCAGGTCACGTATTGCCCGAACTGCGAGCGGTAGGTCGGCACGTATAAGTGTGCACGGCACTACGGATTCGAACTGATTAAGTGTCGAAGACCATGCTCGACGCAGATATCGAACATCTGTTTGCAACTCTGTTTCAGTTGCCGTCTCGGCCATGGTTCGAAGAATGTACCCGCCGTCGTTATTGCCTCCGGTGGCAACCTTTACAAGCTCGCGCAGCCGTTCGCGTTCTTCCTCCGATTCGATTTTTTGCGAGATTCCAATATGTTTACTGAAAGGCATGTAAACGAGGTAACGCGCGGGTAGCGTGACATTCATCGTCAGCCTTGCGCCTTTATTGCCCAGCGGATCCTTCGCGACCTGTACAACGATATGCTCACCCTCGTGCAGTAGCTCATTGATAGGCGGATGCCCGACACTATGATTGCCACCTTCCGAATTAAATCGACAATCGGATGCATGCAGAAACCGCGGCCCGGCTAAGTCCAATATCCACGAACGCCGCCTGCATTCCTGGTAAGATTCTCGCGACTTTGCCCTTATAAATGTTGCCCACAATCCCACGGCTTCGCGTGCGTTCGATATGAAGCTCCTGCAACACGCCGTTTTCGACCACAGCAACGCGAGTTTCCTGCGGTGTCACATTGATAAAGATTTCTTCGCTCACACGCCTTTAATCCCAACTTTCGCGAGCATCGCAGCTACATGGTATAAAGGTAGTCCGACAACACCGGAATAACTGCCCTCTATCCTAGACACAAAGGCAGCCGCACGCCCCTGCAACGCGTAGGCACCCGCCTTATCAGCGGGTTCACCCGTTTCCCAATAGTGGGCGATTTCAGCAGCGTCTAAGCGCCGAAATGTTACTTGGCTTGCATCTATGGCAGATTGCTGGGCCCCATCGTGTAAGACGGTAACGGCGGTGAGAACCGTGTGAGTACGCCCAGAGAGGCTTCGCAACATAGCCTCACCTTCCTGGCGATCACGTGGTTTACCGAGAACCGCGCCATCAAGCACTACAGAAGTATCGGCCCCTAGCACCGGCCGCAAAGGAAGGGCGCGCTCTACCACCAGGCGCGATGCATTGTGTGCCTTTTCTACCGCAAGTCGTTGTACATACTGCATCGGATCCTCGCTCTGCCGCTGTAGCTCGGACACGGCTGGGACAACAACGTCGAAGCTAATGCCCAGCTGGTGTAGCAGTTTCTGTCTGCGCCGTGAAGCTGAGGCAAGGTAAATTTTAGACACCGAACAACAATTCCGGGTTCCCGATTAAATGGCAATTATAAACACTCGAAGGATCCCGACCTACAGCGGGTACAACGTGCCTAACGGTGGTAAGGATGACCGTCGACGATACTCCACGCGCGATATAGCTGTTCCGCTAGCAGTACGAGCGCCAGGCGGTGTGCAAGCGTAAGCGATGATAGCGACCACTGGTCGCTGGTCGCCTTGATGCATGCCTCGTCTAAGCCGTCCGGCCCACCGATCAATATCGCCGTATCTCGCCCCTGTGAGAGCCAAGACTGTAGAGCGGTGGCAAATTGCCTGGTATCGACTTGGCGCCCGCTCCGCGTCAACGCGATAAGTCGGCAATCCTTGGGTACCGACGCCATAATCCGCGAACATTCATCGTTGAGCACTTGGTTGATATTAAGTCCCTTTCGGCGCTTGGCGGCGGGAATCTCATGCAACTGCAAGCTGCAATACGAAGGCATACGCTTTGCGTATTCAAGGTACGCCTGTTTAACCCAGACTGGCATACGGTTGCCAACCGCAATGATGTGAATGCGCATGTTACTTCATACCAATAGCCGAAGCTAACAATGCGACCACATCCCCTGTTTGTTTAACGCTGCCACGCCGATACGCATATAAACTGTTCACGCACACTAAACATTCAATACATCTGACGCTTTGCCGCTGTCCCAGAGTTTTTCCAAACTATAAAAGTCTCGCGTCTGGGGGCGCATCAAATGAACAACAACATCGCCACAGTCAATGAGTACCCAGTCACCTGGATCCGTACCTTCAATCCCCACCGGGCGTAGGTTCTGTTTATGCATTGCCTCAACGAGCGTCTCGGTCATTGATCGAATATGAACACTCGACGTTCCACTAACAATGACCATAAAGTCAGTGATATCAGTAAGTTTCTGCACGTCAAGAACATGTATGTCCCGACCTTTAGAATCGAGTAAGGTACCCTTGACCAAATCTAACAATGCCTGGGCTTGCATCACACCTCTTGACGAGAATAGCCGTAAAGTTGGTTAGCACGTATATATGACAGCACGACATCGAGTAGCATTCCTTGTACTGACTCCCCTCGTGCAATCAACATACGTATGTTCGAGGCAGAAATATCTTGCGGCGTGACGGACTGGAACATGATCAGACCGTTTCTTCTTTTCGAAAGTTGTCGAGTGTCGTCGCAGATCACGTCACGCGCCCATAGAGGTAGATCTTCATTATCCCTTGGGGTTCGCCATCCCGGGCGCTGTAGAACAACGATATGTGACAACTGAAGCAAACGCTCCCATCTATACCACGACTCGATGCCTCGGAAAGCGTCCGTGCCCATCAGCAGACAGATCGGTTGGGTCTCATTCTCGGCTCGTAATGATTCCAGTGTAACTACCGTGTAAGAGGGCCCGTCTCGGCGGGTCTCTCTATCGTCGACACGTAGACCAGGGTACTCGGCCACCGCCAATTCTGCCATACGAAGTCGATGCTCACAGGCTGCAACCGGCGTCTGCCGGTGGGGGGGATAAGCGGCTGGGATAAAACGCAGTTCTTGCAATTCAAGTGCGCGCAGGGCTTGCTGTCCTGGACGCAGGTGGCCGTAGTGAATAGGATCAAACGTGCCGCCGAAGATGCCAATCACGGCAACGGCAGGTACAAGATGCAAGGTGAAAGATACAAGGAGAACAACAATCCAAAAAAAACAAATCTTGCATCAGTTAGATGTCGCATGTTTCAGTCTAGAGAACTCTCTACTCTCCCTTATATCTTGTATCTTAAAACTTGCTCCTATTTTCTAATATACCCATCACCAAGCACGATGAATTTTTTCGAAGTCAGCCCCTCCAAGCCGACCGGCCCGCGTACATGAAGCTTGTCCGTGCTAATACCGATTTCCGCGCCCAGCCCATACTCGTATCCATCCGCAAAACGTGTTGAAGCATTGACCATCACTGAACTGGAGTCCACTTCTCTAAGAAAGCAGCTGCTAACGCGGCATCCTTGGCGACGCTTTCCATACAAGCCATTGCGCGTGAGGCGATGCGTACTCGTCGACCCAACTCCGACATGTGCGCGCCCACATCTGGGTGGCGCGATTGCCGAAAACCCATCTCCATCAAGATTCTCTACCCGTCTGACGATTGTTAGTTGGCTTACTCGCAAACCCCTTTCGGTTTGCCGCATATTGCTATGGCCATATGCTGCAGCTCTTGCCAAATATTACCAGCGTGATGACCTTTCAACACTTTATCACTTCGGGCTGCCTGGCGCAGGATGTCTAGCCACCCATTCGACCCATAGCGTTTGATGGCTTTCCGAATCAATGGTTGGCGCCGAGACCAGATATTATAGGCCTGAAACACGCGAGCCTCGCGCTCCCCTTGTTCCAGCCTGAGCGCAACTTGTGATAACGTCCGCACCTCCCGCGTTAGCACACGCAGAATGAGTATTGGCTCTATGCCTTCGCTTCGCAGTCGGGTCAGAATTCGGACCACCGAAGCAAGCTCGCCACGCAGACACGTATCCACTAGGCTGAAAACATTGAACCGAGCGTTGTCGCTCAGATTGTCCCGTATATCTTCTGAGCCGATCGAGTCACTCCCATGCAACATAGCGAGCTTATCGATCTCCTGGGCTGCCGCCAAAAGATTGCCCTCAAAATGGTAAGCCAAAAGATCGCAAACGCCAGGTTCAGGGGTAAGCCCTTTCGCCCGCATGCGATGATTAAGCCACCCCGGCAACTCATGCTGTGCTATCGCATAAACAACCACGAGCACGCCAGCCCGCTCTAGCGCCTTCACCCAGCGACTAGCCATTGTTCGCTTATCTAGCTTACCCGCTCGCACCAGCAGCAGCACGTCCTGGGGCGGCTGTTCGACAATCTGATCTAGAATGTCGGCACCCGCCTCACTCTGTTTGATGTTGGCGATGCGTAATTCAATGAGTCGGCGCGGCGAAAACAGTGACGGCGAGCAGGTCAAAGAAAAAAGACTAGCCCAATCGAATCCAGGCTCCACTGTCATGACATTGCGTTCGTTAAATCCACGTTCCTGCGCAACCTCTCGTATCAGCGCACAACCCTCATCGACGAGCAACGGCTCGTCACCGTATACGAGATACGTCGGCGCAAGATCGCGCTTCAGATGACCATGAAGTTGATTCAAGTTCAAACGCACAGACTGCCTTCCTGAATTAACGCGACCATGAGGCGAGACGCCGAATTACCTGTTGCACAGCTTCTTGGCGCATCTGTTCCCGAAGCTCTCGTTCTTCCCTTTCCATCGCCAATACCTGCGTTTTGTCAAAGGTAAAGTCTCTCTGCAGGATGATCGTTTGCCTCTCAACCATTTTTTTACCGGCGGCGTCTCGCACGTCGAAATCCACACGATAGCGCGTCAGAAATTCACTGACGTTACGGTCCGCATCGTATGAAAGCACCCGGATATTCGATTGTTCATCATATAGCGTCAGTACCGGAATCCCATTTTCTGCCTCTGGCGCGATTCGCACATCCGCCTGAACATTCAATGCCCGTTCCACTTCACGCCGAAGTTCGTTGCCCGACACGTTCTCCCCGATCATGCGCACTCGCAATACTGACAGCTCCGGCGATAAACCAGCTTTTCCCTGACCACGCAGGTGAAAACCGCAACCAACTAATATTGCACTCAGAAAAAAACAAACGATCAAGGTTAATAGACATTTAGACATAGGTATCACACTATTTTTGCAACCGCCGCCCTAACAACGTTGAACAACGAAAGTCAACGGCTGTTTTAAAGCCTGCCATACAGCACCTACGCCGGCAACCACACTGCAGACTATTCTACGAACCTTCAGACATCCTCCCTACGAGACGATTTCCAGGGAAAGATGCGAGAACCGAGTCTATTCTGTTCAGCCCAGCCCAGCCCAGCGAGCAGGCAGGTAAGTATAATCACCACCCAGTTCCCGAACTTCGTGTAGGGTGTTGCCCCTTGTAAAGGTTGGATTTCCCGCGTCAGAACGTAGGGCTGAAACTGCGGCGTACGGACGACAACTTCACCACGCGAATCGATCACAGCGGATAGACCAGTGTTCGCGGCACGCAACATCACGCGACTCGTCTCCAGGGCGCGCATACGGGAAATCTGCAATCGTTGGTGGGGAGCAAGCGAATTACCAAACCAAGCGTCTTCACTCACGTTCACGAGAAATGTCGCCTCTGGCAGCGCACGGATAATCTCTTCGCCGTACGCATCCTCATAACAAATCGATAACCCGATCGTTTGTCCGGCGACTCGGATGGGTTTTTGTTTATCCTCACCGGCACTGAAATCCGACATGGGAATATTCAAATAATTTAACAACCAACCTGACACCGTTTTAAACGGCAGGAACTCACCCAAAGGTACGAGGTGGCGCTTACGATAGATCCCCGGACCAGAACCAAGGCTGATGACACTATTGTAGTATTTGCCTTGATCACGCTCGACCACACCGATTAGAAAGTCACTGTTGGTGTCACGGGCGTGGCGCCGTAGGCGTGTCAAATATTGTGAATCGATCTCATCTAAGTAAGCAGGCATCGCGGCCTCTGGCCATATGATGAGATCGGTGTCATTTGCCCGTGCGCTCAATTGAAAATATGTCTCGAGAATCGATTGGCGCTGTTCGGGAACCCACTTGGCCGTAAGCGGCACGTTCGCCTGCACTAATGTTACTCGTATCGGGTCGCCGACCGGCTGCGTCCAACTGATCGTGCCTGCGAACCAACCAACGGCCCACAATAGCGCCAGACCCGGAACATAACGTTGCCATAGCTGTCTACGATCGCACAATCCACGAACCACAAGGGCAGCACTCATCGCCGCCGCTAGGCTCACGCCATAGACACCCAACCACGGCGCAACACCCGAGAGCGCACTCGGTACTTGGCTATAGCCGAGGTGTAGCCAAGGAAATCCGGTCAAGAACCAACTACGCGCCCATTCAGCCAACACCCACAATGCAGGTATCACCAAAAGCAGCTGGACGTTAGGGTTAGAATGTCGGAAACGACCTTGGAGGCCACCAACCAAAGCGGGGAATGCCGCCAAAATCGCAGTAAACAATACTACGGTCAATCCCGCCAGCGGTACCGGCATATTTCCGTACGTATGCAGACTCACATATATCCAAGAAGTGCCGATACCAAACATCCCACAACCAAAAAGAAATCCACGCCAGGCAGCTCGTTGCGGAGAGCAGCCCAGCCACAGCGAAAAAAGAATCGCCGGCATTAACACACCGAGCGGGAACCATTTGAAAGGCGCGAACGCCAGAGGTAAAAGAGCGCCGGCCAAAAGGCAAATTGAATCTAATTTCCCCGGCGTGGCCCACCCAAACCGCCACACCAACTCGTCGGGTGTACATGCTTTCGACGAGTTACTGGGAGGCTTGCCGGGCTCGCTTCGCAACAGGAGTAACTTTTAACAAGTGGATTCGACGACTATCGGCGCGTAGGATCTCGAAACGCAATTCTCCTATATCAACCTTTTCACCACACTCCGGTAACCGGCCTAGGGTTGTCATCACGAGCCCGCCAACCGTATCGACCTCATCATCGCTGAAACTGGTCTTGAAGTGAACATTAAACTCGTCAATCGGTGCGAGTGCTTTGACAATCGACTCACCGCTGCGCCTAGGCATGATCATGACATCCTCCGCTTCGATATCATGCTCATCTGCAATATCGCCAACGATCTGCTCCAATACATCCTCAATCGTTATAAGGCCGGAAACACCGCCATATTCATCAACGACGATGGCCATATGATTGCGGTTAATACGAAACTCACGCAACAGCACATTGAGTCGCTTACTTTCTGGAATAAAAACTGCAGGGCGCAAGATATCGTCGATATCGAAATACGATGAACTGTCCTTTTCTTTCTGGTAATAGTAGCGCAACAAATCCTTGGCTAACAGAATACCGACCACCTTGTCTTTGTCGCCATCGATCATTGGAAAACGTGAGTGAGCAGTTTCTATTACCATGGAGGTATAGGATTCAGGTTTACTGTTCTCGTCTACCACATCCATCTGCGCCCGTGGCACCATGATGTCACGCACTCGCATTTCAGAAACCTGCAACACACCTTCGATCATATCTGATGCATCACGATCCAATAGATGACGCGCCTGCGCATCGCGTAGCAACTTAATTAGCTCTTCGCGGGAATTAGGTTCTCTGAGCAAGATCTGGCTCAGAAGAGTCAAAAGAGATTTTCCCGGCGGCCCAGTGCCGTTGGTACTGTTGCTAGGGTTATCGTCGTCCTTACTCATCGTCTCTATCGAGTATTAACTCGAGGCATAGGGATCGGGAAAGCCTAAACCTTCGAGGATATGCGTTTCCATATGCTCCATGGCGTCCGCCTCTTCGGGGGTCTCATGGTCGTAACCGCGCAAATGCATTATACCGTGCACAACCATATGGGCCCAATGGGCCGATAGTGGCTTGCCTTCCGTTTGGGCTTGACTAGAAACAATCGGAGCACAAACAACAACATCGCCAAGTACATCGGTTTGCGTACCGGGTGGATCTTCGAACGGAAACGACAATACATTGGTCGGCCCAGCCTTCTTTCGGAAACGCTGGTTGAGCTCAATAATCTCCGATTCGTCCACAATCCGAACCCCTACTTCCACATCACGTTCGTACCCTTCGAGAGCCGCTTGTGCCCAATGCGCAACCATCGCCTCGGCGGGCAGCTCGGATGCGTTTGACACATACTCTACGTTTATCTTCGCCGTCACGATTCTTCAACTCGGCGAGTTTCAACTACTTTATCATGCGCATCGTAGGCCTCAACGATACGTTGCACTAGCGGGTTGCGGACAACGTCATTGGCGGTGAAGTGAGTAAAGGTAATACCCTGGACACCGGTCAATATTTCCATCACGTGCTTCAAGCCTGACTGTTGTGCGCGCGGCAAATCGGTCTGTGTGATATCGCCGGTAATGACAGCAGTAGTACCAAAGCCAATACGCGTAAGGAACATTTTCATCTGTTCGGCCGTGGTGTTTTGCGCCTCGTCAAGAATAATGTAAGACTCGTTCAAGCTGCGGCCACGCATGTAGGCAAGTGGCGCGAGTTCGATAATGTTTCGCTCGAGTAGCTTACCCACCCGTTCAAATCCCAGCATCTCATTGAGCGCGTCGTATAGTGGTCGCAGATAGGGATCCACCTTTTGCCCAAGATCACCCGGTAGGAATCCCAAACGCTCCCCGGCTTCGACTGCCGGTCGTACCAGGATGATCCGTTCAACTTGGTCGTTTTCAAGTGCGTCAACGGCACAGGCGACCGCTAGATAAGTCTTACCGGTACCGGCCGGGCCAATACAAAGATTGACGTCATGTGAGCGGATATTCCGAATGTATTGCCGTTGTCGTGCACTGCAAGGCTTGACCACCCGTTTTGGGGTGCGCAAGGTGGTTTCGGAGCCTTCGTCGGTAGAAAGATCGTTGCTTGTTTGCTGCAGCGCCGTCTGCACATCAGACGGAGTCAACGCGCTGGTTGGGCTAGCCGAGTGATAGAGGGCTTGGAGTAGGCGCTCGGCCGAAGCGGCTGCATCAGCCTCACCGGTGACACGAAAAACGTTACCTCGGTTCGCAATGTCCACTCCCAGGCCCTGCTCAATCTGCCGCAGATGCTCATCGTTTAGCCCACAAATACTGGCCAACCGGCCATTGTCGGCGGGAGTAAGATTAAACTCGATTGCCCGTTTGGGCACAGGTTTTTTGGGTTTAGTGCTCAGGTCAGGTGATCCCGCGTAGCGGCAACCTTCTATCTATAAGTTTAGCCGCAAAAATGCGCCCATGCGCTAGTGGCACCAGATCCTATCGGACGCCTGCCGCGCAGCGAATTAGCCAGGGCCTCCGTGATCTCCACGTTGACGAACTCCCCGATTAGAGCCTGATCGTCATCGACAAAGTTCACCACCCGATTGTCTGGTGTTCGCCCAGTGAGCTGTCGAGTGTCTTTACGCGATGGCCCCTCTACCAGTACACGCTGGATGGTTCCCAGCATCCGGCCGCTGATGGCGGCGCGCATTTCGCCTAGCCGCCTTTGCAGTCGCGCAAGCCGCTGCGCCTTGACCTCAGGTGGTGTTGAATCAGGCAACCGGGCTGCGGGTGTACCTGGGCGAGCACTAAAAATAAAACTAAAAGAACTATCGAAACCGACTTCCTCCACTAGGTTCATGGTCGCCTCGAAATCTGCTTCCGTCTCGCCCGGAAAACCTACGATAAAATCGCTGGAGACGCTTATCTCTGAGCGCACTTCCCGTAATCGGCGTATCTTATTACGATACTCTTGAACGGTGTAGCCTCGCTTCATCAGCGCCAGTATACGGTCCGAACCACTTTGCACCGGCAGGTGCAAATGATCAGCCAGCTTGGGCACGTTGTCAAAAGCATCGATGAGTCGATCCGTAAACGCGGCCGGGTGTGAAGTGGTGAATCGTATGCGATCAATACCGTCGACCTCCGCGACATAGTTAATCAACAACGCCAGATCGGCGACGGCACCGCTGTGCATGCCCCCCTGGTAGGCGTTCACATTCTGTCCTAGAAGGGTGACTTCGCGCACACCACGTTCGGCCAAATGCACGATTTCAGCGATGACGTCGTCGAACGAGCGACTAAACTCCTCACCGCGCGTGTAGGGGACGATGCAAAACGTGCAATAACGACTACAGCCCTCCATGATAGACACGTAGGCACGTGGTCCATTTACCCCGGGTTCAGGAAGGCGATCGAATTTCTCGATCTCCGGAAACGTCGTATCGATGGCAGGCCGCTGCTTATTTATTACGCTATCCAACATCTCCGGCAGCCGCTGTAGAGTCTGCGGGCCAAACACGATATCGACATAGGGTGCCCGCTTAATGATAGCCTCGCCTTCTTGGCTCGCTACACAACCCCCCACGCCGATGACCACACCCGGTCTATCCTGTTTCAGGGATCTCCACCTGCCAAGCTCTGAGAAGACCTTCTCTTGTGGCTTCTCACGCACCGAACAGGTGTTCAACAGCAACACATCGGCCTCGCTCGGCTCATCCGTCAATTCCAAGTGGTGACTGGCGGCAAGGACGTCGGCAATACGCGCAGAATCATAATCGTTCATCTGACAACCATAGGTCTTGATAAACAACCTGCGCTTGTTGGTCGAGACTCGCATGCGCCTAGCGCGATATTCAGACATCTAGATCAAACGGCCCCATGGACACTAAGAACGCGTAATCTACAGCCGCGCTAGCAGAAATTCCAGGTAGCCGGGCCCAAGCTGGGCTATCGGAAACCGGTGCGAGGCAACAAAAACCCCGTGGGTAAGGCACTTTTTTACCCACGGGGCTAATTCAGCGGCCTTCCCGGCCATAGGGAAGGACTAAGGCGAGCGCTTGCGAAGCTGGCTGAACCAATGCTCCATCTGTTTACCGGCTGCTTCGCGACCACCCAGTCCGAATGACAGCGCCACCGCAACTGCGACCGCGCCAAGCGTGAGCCCAAACGCCAGGTTAACGATATCGTCCGCCAGTCCCATCGCACGCAGGCCCATGGCCGTTACCAACCCAAGGATAGCGATGCGGGCGATGCCGCTAGCGGTTTTGTTGCCCCCGCTCAGCTTGACGATACCCTTGTAGGCGAGATTGGCCAGCCAAAAACCTATCGCCAGAATGACCGAGCCCAACAGAATCTGGCCACCGAACTCGATGAAGGTACCCACGAGCTCACTGACCTGACCAAAGCCCATGCGGTTCGAAGCCTCAACCGCCGCGAACAGCATTGCAAAAAAGACGATGATCTTGCCCACCAGATTCGAAGGTGTCACACCTTTCGCAAAGGCCTTCCCCAAACCTAGTCTTTCCGGGAGGGTGTCGAAGCCAACGCCGCTTAGGAGGGTGCTTAAGAGCTGGGCTACGAAACGTGCCACGTAATAGGTTAAGCCCAGAATCACCGCGGCTCCGAAGATATTCGGAATCGCGTTCATCACCAACCGCAACATATCCGTTGCCGGCGCGGAGATCGACTCGATTTCCAACAGCGCCAATGCCGCGATCAGGAGTGGCAGAAAAACAAAAATGAACACGACCATGCCAATCAGACGCGATACACCTAAAGTGCCTTTTAATCCAGCGCGCTCGCCGAGCTTGTCAGCCCCGGCAGCGCTAAGCAGGTTTGTCACCACATCGCGCAGTATCTTGGCCACAAACCAACCGACCACAGCAAGTAGACCTGCCCCAAAAATATTGGGCAACAAGCCAAGGATCTCGTGGACCATGTTCTGCACCGGCGCCAGCAGTCCTTCGAGTCGCAGCGCCCCAAGAATGGCCGGCAAAAATAACAAGATGATCAACCAATAGACGACGTTGCCAATATTGTCGCCAATGGCCATTGTGCCTGCCTCAGTACTGAGCTTCTCGTCCAATTTAGCGGCCCCGAGTGCGCGGGTCACGATCATGCGCACAATCGTTGCGAGCAACCACGCCAGCAAGATCAATACCCCGCCCGCAATCAGCTGAGGTATGTATTCAAATACACGGGTGACTAGCGCATTGAGCGGTTGTGACACCTGTTGCAGATTAAGTGTATTGAATACGGCGACGAGCATGACCAGAATAATGACCCAAAATACACCGGTCGCGATGCCGGACTCCAGATTCATATCGAGCTGACCACTCTTGCTGATGCGTTCATTTAGTTTGACCATCGATAGACTTTTGCGAATACCGGCGCGGATCGCGACGGCTACGAGCCAACCGATGATAAGGATGACCACCGCCCCACCGAGTCGTGGGAGCAGTTCGCCCAGAGTAGTTTGCAAAGAGGTAAGTAAGCTTGTTAGATCCATTTGAGCTGTCTCCCGCGGGGATTAGTGATTAGTATTAGCGAGTTGTGATTTTATCGGCGCCGCCGACACATGATGCCGAAATTATTGTTGATATCGCTAGATGTGAGAATACCCTTCTCACCGATGGAGATCAACGAATATCCCGCGCCCATTGGTGAAATACTAGCTCTGCGCTTCTGGCGAGATCATTTCCCTTTTTTAGATAACTACCTACTTTTAGACAAATACCTGCGACTGAACTCGGTCGGACGGCCAGCGGCTAGCCCCACCGCTTGCTCGACCCAGCCCTCGCGCTGGATACGTCCTTTAAACCTCAAATGTTCGTCGACCCAAGCAACATTGCTCGCGGTAAACTGGGCAATCTGATGAAAGTGATAGACGCCTAGTTCGTTAAGCGTACGTTCTAGCTTCGGCCCAATACCGCTAATCTGCTTGAGATCGTCCGGGTTCCCCTTCGGCCCAGACAGCAAGCGAGGCTTCTCCGCGCCAGGTGCCAACGAGGCACGTCGTAACGACACTGGCTGATGCGCTAGTCGCTTGACCGGCCCCGGTAGTGCTACGCTCCAGTTGAGTCACGCGCGCTGCGAGCTCATCGCGTTGTGCTTCTACCCGACTCAAACGCGCCGACCATCCGGCCTCCAACGCCTGTGCTTGCTTCTGGCAAATGAAACGACGTATGAGCCAACCGACCACTAACCCGATCGCAGCGGCAAGCAATAAGCAAAAAAGCACCTGCGTAATTAAAAAACCCATGACTACTTCTCCTCCAACTTAAACTCTATACGCCGGTTTCTCGCTAGTCCGGCCACCGTAACGTTATCAGCGATCGGTTGTGATGCGCCATAGCCGATGGCGGACAGACGACTGGCATCAACACCTTTGCCAGCCAGGTAACTAGTCACCGATTTCGCCCGCGCCTGACTCAGCCACAAGTTGAAATCATCACTGCCACGCGCATCGGTATGCCCAGCGACCTGTATGCGAGTGTCGGGACATTGATCGGCAATAGCGGCAAGCTCATCGAGCATTAAGGTGCTCTCCCGTTTTAAGGTCGCGCTGTCAGTTTCAAACGATATGCGTTTATTGCCAAGGAACTCGTCAAACTGTTCCTGGCAAGCGGCTACTGGGCTTGGTTCCGGGGCACTGACCGCCGGTTCGGGGGTCGGCTCGGCCATCGCTACTGTGAGTCGGTTATCCACGGTGCGTACGCCCCAGACCTGGCGGGCAATACCGCCAGCCCGTTTCCTGGACTCCTCGTTGGGGGCGATACCCTCTAGCACAAGCTCACGGCCATCGGCGTTGGCGCTCGCCCACGGTATACCCGCCGCGGCTAGGGCCCCGCTCGTGCGGGCAATAAGGTCGGTTTGTATGGTGGGCACGTAGCCACGGATGCAGAAAAAGCACAGCAATCCCAACGCGATTAACCCAAGAACGGCAATCAGGGGCTTACTCATAAGCGCTCCTCCTCTATTGCGGCGGCCAGGACAGTGTCGAGGCTAATTCTTTAAAATTTCACTTTTTCTTATACGTTTCACGAAATTATGCCGGTGGCCACCAAAAATTCAAAGTATTGCAACCGCCTAACCGCATCGCCCGATTAAGCATACGCTGTCTCAGAAACATCAGGATTGGGCGGCGTTGCAATGCCCTCGACCTCGATGGTGACATGTGAAACTTGAGGAGCACGGGCTCTAAGTTCCGCTGCCAATTCTTCAATCACGGTCTCGGTACGCTCAATGGTGGCTTGTGCGGCTGCCCGCGCCCTACAGTACTCGATTACCTTCTGGTCATTGCGCCTATTTCCGGGAACCATGTCAAGGTAACGATTCTCATACTCGACAATCAAAGATTGTAAACCGGGAATCATTACCTCCTCACGTAGCTCGACCTCGGCAACTAACACAGTGTGATCTTCATCTACGATAATCGAACGTAAATCATGATAACGCTCGACTTCGCGGTGTTCGCGCACAACTTCTGCGAATTTTGCTTCGGCCTGTGGATCACGAACATCGGTTAAGTAGCGCATATTGACGCGACCGAGAAAAAAGCCAATGACGCCAAGCATCAAGGCAATCGCAACCGAGAACACGATATCCCATAATTGATTATCGAACCAGTACGCAAGACCGATACCAATCGCAGCGAGAACAATACCGAGTACGGCTACGAAATCCTCGAGTACCACCGCCACTAACGTAGGGTCATCCGACTGTCCGATATACGAAATCGGATTCGTTTTCCCATCGTCACGCATTCGCTGCAGAAACTCCTTAGCAGCCACGTACAACGAATAGCCGTCAAGTATTAAGGCTGTCGCTAAAACAGAAAACGAAAGCGAAATTGCGCTGATATTCCATCCAAATAGTGTTAAGGAAGTCGGTATCTCCTCCGTGCCTAGCGTTTGATAGGAATGCCAAGCATGTGCGAGACCAAGCCCAGCCCCTATCGAGAAAAGGCCGATGGCGCCCCAAAGATTCCATAGGTAGCGTTTTTGGCCATGCCCGAACGCATAATCCTTATCGGCAGGCTTACTGCCCGCCACTAACCCAAAATAAAGCAGCGATTGGTTGGCGGTATCCATGAGGCTGTGGGCCGCTTCATTCATCATGGAAGGTGAGTGTGTAGCAAGTGCAGCTGCGAACTTGAGCACCGTCAAAATAGCATTGACAATAGTTGCGACTACAACAGCCTTTGTTGATTCATGGGCCATAGGAACCTCACATGTTGTTTCGTCTAATCAACAGCTCAACGATAGCGTTGACTCTTATGATCGAGCCAACCACCTTCCACTTCTCCAGCCGGATCATGGTGCGTCCAATGGACTACCCCACCCTTATGATTCCACTCATACCGTCCCCGCAGTTCTACCGTATCACCGAGAACTAAAGGTACACGTACTACCAGATCGATATTGTGAGCAATCATTAGGGTATGTCCACTCTCGAGCTCCAAGATAAATCGTTGGTGGCGAGAGCCTTTGTTGTCGTCAGGCAATAGTCGAGTCACTTTTCCTGAAACGTTAACCCAAACGCCGGATCGTTGTTGTTCGAAGGCAACTTCAACCGTGGCGCTATCATCGCTGCCCTCGAAGGTCCATGTGTCACTGAATTTGTGTGCAAAAGCCCAGACGGACGTGAGCAAAACGAACGCAACAACCCACCAGATCGTCTTCCGATGAGCTTGAAGATTTCGCATTGGTTTCTAAAGAAGCCCGGGCTGGGCAATTCGTGACCTGCAGTCGAACACCAATACCGTTCGACAAACATAATCTTACCGGCCCTTAAGTATTGAGCCTAATATACCACGCGCTATGCGCCGGCCGAGTGAACTCCCCAGGGCACGCACCACGCTTTTTGCCATCGCCTCAGTCACACTTTGGCGATTACTACGTCGGCGCCTACCTCTGTCTTTATCTTTGGTTTCGACATCTTTCTCTTTTTCTTTCTCTTTGGCAGCGCGTTCTTTCAAGTGTTCGTAGGCCGATTCTCGGTCAATGGTCTGCTGATACCGGCCACGCAGCATGGAGTGCTCGGTTACTGCTTTACGTTCAGACTCCGACGCCGGGCCTAATCGCGACGAAGGTGGGCGTATCAAGGTACGCTGAACAATACCGGGCGCGCCCTTGCACTCCAGCATAGATACGAGCGCTTCACCGACGCCTAACTCCATTATCACTTGTGCTGCGTTGAATTTAGGATTGGGCCTGAAAGTATCTGCGGCGGCACGAACTGCCTTTTGATCTCGTGGCGTGAAGGCGCGCAGCGCATGCTGGATTCGGTTTCCCAGTTGCCCGAGCACTGCGTCCGGGATGTCGAGCGGATTCTGGGTAACAAAATAGATACCGACACCCTTAGAGCGTATTAGACGCACAACCTGCTCGACCTTGTCGATTAAGGCTCGCGGCGCATCGTCGAATAACAAGTGCGCCTCGTCGAAGAAAAACACCAATCGTGGTTTGTCGGGATCACCAACCTCGGGGAGTTCCTCGAACAGCTCAGCCAACAACCACAATAAAAATGTCGCGTATAACCTCGGATACTGCATCAACTCGTCGGCCGCGAGCACGTTGATATAGCCGTGACCATTGGTATCTGTGCGCATAAAGTCGGGCAAATAAAGCGCCGGTTCGCCCAGAAAACGTTCGCCTTGTTGTTCCTCGAGAACTAGTAGGCGTCGTTGAATCGCGCCCACTGATGCCTTAGAGATGTTGCCGTATTCTAAGGTGAGCGCCTTGGCGTTTTCACCGATCGAAGTCAGTAAGGCGCGCAAATCCTTAAGGTCTAGCAACAGCAGGCCTTCGTCATCGGCGAACTTGAAGGTGGCATACATCACTCCTTCCTGGGTATCGTTCAACTCCAGCAGACGTGACAGTAATAGGGGTCCCATTTCAGAAACAGTGGTCCGCAGTGGGTGCCCTTGTCTGCCGAGCAGATCCCAAAAAACCGTGGGGAAACCTTGGAAAGTGTAGTCATCGAGCCCGATGGCCTGGGCGCGCTCCATTAATTTGGGTTTATCTGTACCTGCCTGACTGATTCCAGACAAATCTCCTTTCACGTCGGCCACAAAAATAGGTACCCCGAGCCGCGAGAACCCTTCTGCAAGAATCTGTAGGGATACAGTCTTGCCAGTGCCGGTCGCACCGGCGATCAAACCATGGCGATTTGCATATTTGGGGGAAAGATAGACGGGCGCCTCAGCCTTGCCAACAAAAATCCCGGTGTCTTCCACTCTCGCTCTTCTCTTGGTTTACGACAACTGGTGGATGTCGAGAGATACTAGCATAGTCCCATTCGGCCACACTAGCGCGCGCGTCGGTACTTTAGTTGTTGCTATCAGTAGGCAAGCGTTTGATTAGGCTTGTGTACTCTCGCCCAACCACTTGCGTTCATGAAGTTCCGTGTGATACCGGTTCGCCATCCGTCCTTATCCGGCGCTGAATTTTCTTAATACTTCACACGACCGAATCAATGCCCACTCATATCTCTTGCTCTTGACGCGTGTGCTTGGCTTTCGATGTCTTTCTAGGGCGTGTGGTTTTTCGTTTTGTTTTCGCTCCCATTGCCCTATGTTGTACAACTATCGAGCAAAAGGATGCGCGCGTCCACCGACAATTCGTGCAAGGTCTTTGTCCATTTGATCACGCACCGTTGCGTAAAGCTCTTCCGAGGTGAACTGCCCACCTGGCGTAACGATATAACGACCGCGCTCCTCGCCAGATTTCGGTGCCCGCCGCCGTGTACGGTAATATCCAAAGACACCCAGCGCGCCCATCACCAAGGCGCTATACACGAACATTCCTTCCGGCCCCAATTGTCCCATGAACGTCGCTGCCATGATCGGTCCTGCACTTGCGCCAATCCCGTAGGCAACGAGTAAACCGCTCGCGACCTGGATGCGCAGCTCCGGTGCCGCGAAATCATTTGTATGCGCGATACTCAACGGGTAGATGGTAAAAGACAAACCCCCATAGACGGCACCGATCAAAAGCAGCCAAGGTCCACCAACATCTATGATGACGACAGTTGCAACGCACGCAATGGACGTGGCGAGTGCCAAGCTAATCATTACCTTGCGTCGATCGACGCGATCTGAGAGGCGCCCCACTGGCCACTGTAATAGTAGGCCCCCAAATATCACCGCGGCCATGAATGTCGATGTACCGGCGATAGACAGGCCGACATCTTGGGCGAACACCGGGCCCATACCGTAGAACGCTGCGTTCACGAGACCGGCACAGAATGCGCCCCATACGCCCAGCGGCGAAGTACGATAGAGATCGAGGAATCGTAATCGCTTCGGTTTCACCAGAACCGGCGCGCTCGACCTTGTCAATAACACCGGTAACAGCGCCAGCGAAAAAAGGATAGACGCGATGCAGAACAGTTGGAATTCAGCCGGGTCGGCGAGAGGCAGCAGATATTGCCCACAGCCGGCGGAAAAATAATTGGTAATCATGTATAACGACAGCACCTGGCCGCGAATCTCGTTGGTAGCACGTTCATTCAGCCAGCTTTCGGTGACAATGAACATACCGGCCATACAGAAGCCGGATAGCAATCGCAATACAAACCAGGCAATCGGCTCGATCCAGAGTAAGTGAACGAGAGCGGCAATCGAGATAAGCGATGCGAAGGCCGCGAACGCACGGATGTGGCCGACCCTTATTACTACCTGCACCGCGTACAACGCCCCCAAGAGCAGGCCCGCAAAATAACCGGCCATGATTATGCCGATGACTTCGGTCGAAAAGCCTTCGATTTGGCTGCGCACGCCGAGCAACGTGTTAAACAGCCCCATCGCTACTAGGAGTAGGCCGTAACTCAGTAGTAAAGAGGTGATAGACCTAACGGTCTTTAACATGGCTGGGGAAGGCGCGGTCGCATTGCGACTCCACCATCAGGCCTAGAATTGCTATTAACATCGCTGACGGCAATACCGTTGAGATAAGTGGTGGCTACGGGTGGGCGAGCTGGGAACGAATGTCCAGCGGGTGAGCCGGAGATATGCCAAGGGTCCAGCGGGTGAGACGGAGTATTGGCGGTGATCCAGTGAATCACCGCCCCGTCGAGCGGGCAGACCACGGAAGGTCTGCCCCGGACTTTGGAGTGAAGCAGGAAAGCGCAGCGAGAAAGCTTGGCCCGGCGAACGCCCAAGCCACGGAAGGCTTGGGCCGGTGCGCAAGCGAAGCACGGAGTGCGCAGCGCCGGGATCGCCCGAGCGAGCGGGCGCACACGGACGTGCGCCCTGGATCTTGGCGCGGAGCAGGGTGAGCCAGATAAAGGTAACAGTCCGGTGGACTGTTACCCCGACGAACGCCCGAGCCGGGATGGCTCGGGCCGGTACCCAAGCGAAGCAGGGGCGAGACGGAATTAGACGAAGGTCCGGGGGACCGTCGTTCCGTCGAGCGGGCAGACCACGGATGGTCTGCCCTGGACTTGCAAGCGCAGCAGGAATGCGCAGCGAAGTAAGGCGCAGCGCGGGAGCGCAGCGCCAAGGCGAACCCCGAAGGTGGTTCGAGTCCACCCAATCAGGGCTTGCTTCTGTCTCCCTTACGGGTTGCATGAACGAATAAACGAAGAGAATCGAGTTGGTGGCTAGGGTGGACTCGAACCACCGACACCGGCATTATGAGTGCGAAATCAAAAGTGTAACATAGTGATTTGATGAAGAAACCCTGGGACGCTCGTTGCGTAATTTGCCTTACTTTGCAGGACCGTGCATAACTAATCCCCGCAAAAGTCCCGCACACCTTGAACATGGAACTTGCTGCGCCGTTTTTGGAGCCGTCGAATGGCTGCTTACGGCCAACTTCGGACATTTACTCACCGCGAAATTTGGTCTTGCCCGATCTAACCTATTGGATTTAAGTGTTGCCTGGGGAGACCTAATCAGACAGCTCGTTGCG